>JASEEX010000002.1 GCA_030019415.1 Thermodesulfovibrionales bacterium | reverse complement strand
CTATATTACGGAAAATTTAGCACTATGAGTGGTACTAATTTTGGGGGAGGGTACACATTAATTGTTTTCCTTTTAAATAACTCCAGAGCTTCACTTCCGCCTTTGTGCTGTTATTTCTCAGCTGTCGAGCTATATCGGTTAATTTCGGATTATAAAATATTTTCATTTACACACCACTAACCCCTCTTGATAGAGGGGAACTTTTGGAAAGACTTACCTATTACCGGATTATGGTATTCGATTCATTATCTTGTAAGACATTGCCTTATTAACAAAACCCTCTACCCACTCTACTGCACCCAATGCATGCAGGTGTGTATAAGTTGTAAGAACATTTTTATAACATAGACCATCCTCTTTATCAACTATTCCATGCCCCCTTTTCACTCTAAAGGCAAAATAAACACCATCCTTTTTAGTAATATCGAGGACGCGCGAATAATGAAATTCGTGCCCACGTAAAATCTGTCCGGTTTTGAAGAAAGGATTGGAAACCCTAACCTCTACGATACTATAGCCATGGCCTTGTGGCTTCTTACTGACTCCAACTATGATGGGTAGAACGCCTGCCATTGGGTAGGTCTTTCCTTCCCAGATCAATTTTTCACCGAGGTACATCAAACCACCACACTCAGCATAGATGGGCAAACCTTCTTCAGCGGCTTTTTTAATATCATGCCTTAGTTTTTCATTGGCAGCTAAAGCTGCAGCATGAGTTTCAGGGAAACCCCCTCCGATGTATAGGGCATTAAGATCAGATGGCAAGTCGTCTGTTAAGGCGCTGAATTCAATTAATTGTGCTCCTGCACTTTCTATCGCTTCCAGATTCTCAGGGTAGTAAAATTGAAAAGCCGAATCACGGATTACTCCGATTCTAAGAGATGATTTAATTAATCCCCCCATCCCCCCTTTTAAATCCCCCCCTGCCCCCCTTTTCCAAAGGGGGGTGTGGGGGGATTCGAGGGGATTTTCGAGCTCTGAACTAATTTCTAAGGGGGCTGCCTCTTTAGCAATCCTCCATAAAACTTCTAAATCAAGATAGGTCTGTGCAGTTTCAGCAGCAGCAACTGTAGCCTCCTCAGCCATGGGATGTTCCTGTGGAGGCACTAACCCAAGATGTCTTCCTGGAAAGGTAATATTTGTTAGTCTGGGAATAGCTCCAACAACGGGTAAACGACAATAATGTTCTATACTTTTGCGAATTACAGTCTCCTGACGGGTATTTGCTAATCTATTTAGAATCACTCCTCTAATTTGCACATCCGTGTCCAGCTTCTGACAACCGAGTACTAATGCAGCAATGGTGCGTGTAACTTTTGTGCAGTCTACAATGAGGACAACTGGAGATTGAAGGAGCTTTGAGAGTTCAGCTGTACTTACGCTACCTTCTACGTCTATACCATCATAAAGCCCGCGATTTCCTTCAATGAGAGCTATATCTGCGCGTTGGGTATGAATACCAAATGAAAAAAGTGTCTGATCCTTATTCATCAGAAATAGGTCGAGGTTATAACACGGATGGCTCGCCCCCAGACTCAACCATCCCATATCAATATAATCAGGGCCCTTTTTGAAGGGAATAACGTTTAACCCGTTTTTCTGCCAGGCCCGACATAGACCTACACTGATAACGGTCTTGCCCGTGTCTCCGCCAAGGCCTGCAATGGTAAGCCTGGGACAATAGATCATTTTTCGTGTGAGCCTTCATCCATAATTTTTAAATAATCTCTGAATTGTCTCTTACTAAAATTTGAGTACTTATCTAAGTCAGGTAACATCTCCATTCCCGGTATTATCGCTCTCACAGCAGGAATGTCTAAATCTTTTTTTGTCAGATCTACATAAATGGGACGCAAACCATTCATTATTAATAATTTCTCTAATATCCATAAATCTTTATTTACATTCCCTGAGGAATAGTTCGGAAGCTCCTCATACTTTATTGTCCTCTGATTGTCTTCTTTTGACGGTATTGTTGAATAGTTGCCAGAGAGAAAGTAGGGAGATGTCAATTCACACAATGCTCTGTTTATAGCGATCCTCCCATCCAGATGTGCACCCCATCCCCTTGAGAATCCACCTCTGGCATGGATAAAGAAGGCCTTGTAACAGGGAACTCCAATTTCAGATGTTACATCTAAAAATTGTATGTAAACACCTTTTTTCTTCCATATATTAAGGGTGTTATTCATAATGGGATCATCAGCTTCCAACAAAAAATACCTATCAGGAGAAAAAAGCATAACCTTCTCTGAATCTCTCTCTATATATTCTAATAAAGCACAAAGTTTAGCTTCCTCCATTGTGTTCCCTGAGGCCAGGCCATTTGTTGTGGTGCCCTGACTGTAGAGATCGATTTCATCAAAATTGCCCGAAGAAATAAGAAAGGAAAATTGTGCTGGTATATAAATCTCGCGGTTGCCTCCTTTATCAACTTCTTCAGCGATAATCCAATATAATTCTTGATCTTCATAAGGAACTTCGAGATTCATTTTATTAGGGTCGAGAACATTTTGTCCGTTGTCTGTCAGTTCGCCATAGCTCGCTTTAACAAGACTGTATTCCCTCTTATATCCAATGGATTGACCATTACAAAAGTTTGCTAAAGCCGAATATCTCTCTATTACCTCCATTAAGGCAGAGGCCCTTGCCTCATCTTCTGTGAGGCCTTTTCCATATTCTCGCAAGGTGCCCTCGAGTATCCAACTATTTCTTCCCACAGATACCTCTATGTTAACTTTCCATCTTCTTATAAAGGCATAAGGACTGACGCTCCATTCTACCTTTATTTCATCGAGCAGCAAGTCCTTTAATAGCGGATTATTCAAGATTCTATCTATGGTCTCCTTTGGCTCCATGACCCTTATCGAGGTCCCTGTATCAAAGGATTTATCATTTGATCTTGAATATACATCTTTTATATGAATTATTCTGCCTTCATTAAGGCTGCTTGAATCAAAAGGAATCGGAAATTTAGTAGATTTAAAGGGTGATAAGTCCATGTGATGGTATTTATTCCTCGAAAACATATCAATCCAAAAAAGACGAGATTCGAGCTCTTTATCCAGAGACCATCTTATATAAATCAATGGTGTATGCTTGGATAGTTGGTGTATGTCTACATCATCAAATTTCTTCCTCAGACTATAAAACTCATTGTATGAAATGCATGTTTCGTAAAGAGATGCTAATAATGAAAAATCGCTTTCTCTTTTAGCTTTCTCTATTAATTCATCAAGTTCACTCTCATCAAATTCTTCTAACCGATTTATTAAATACTTGTACATAAACTTATCGTTTGGATGAGACCGAAGATATTCAATAATTTCCTCAACGGTCATTTCCTTGCTTGGCGCAATAGAAAGGAGATCAAAAACTATGCCTCGAGTTAGCCCTATTGTATAAATCATGAAGGCGGATTATTTTTTTGGACCGGGCACCTCTATGGTAGCACAGGTACTGCCACTACACTCTTTAATAGTGCGCGTGATTCCTCCACTGCGAGACCTGACTAACCCTACTCTGCTTAAAGCTCGTTCAACCTTTTTATGCCCGCATTTCGGGCATTTCATCTCAACTTCTTCGCTCTCTTTTTTAAGCTTTAAAATCTCGAAGATATGTCCACAGCGGAGACATCGAAATTCGTAAATAGGCATAAAACTTTCCCCTTTTTTCAGAATTCCTGTAACAAGAAATCTATAATACTATAGTACTACAAATACTATGATTAATATTTTCCTTTGTTACGTCATTCCCGCTTGTCGGGAATCCTTCCTGAGAAATGCTTTATACACAACGATACAATAAAGCAAAGAAAGATTCCGGACAAGCCGGAATGACATCGTTGATACCTCGCAGCTCTGCTGCGGGTTGTTCATTAAGTAGCAAGCTCTTGCTATCTACGAGAGACGGCTAAGTTTTTAGCTTATATCCCCCTACCCCGGCAGCCCTGCCTGCCCCCACAATTTTCCCTTCAAGTTCCAATTCTTTGATACATTGCATTACCGTTTTAAAATCTAAACCTGTTCCTTTCTTGATCTCGGCTTGAGTCGCTACTCCTTTTTCACTTTCCTTAAAGCTCCCTAAAAAATCCAAAATCTTTTGCTTTGCCTCTTCGCTCATTTTTCCCTCCCTTTGAAATTTTAATATATATATACTTTATCATATCTATAAAAGTCAAGGATGCGAATTGCCTCATCAGAAATCCAAATGGAAAAAATCTCAGTTGAAGCACAGCAAGATTCCCTATCGTATAAAAGTTTAGACATGCAATGGTATGAAATAGACGTAAATTTGCCTCTACCATTACTGGGGACTACCTATAATTTTTTGTGGTTATATGTAAACGGTCTTAAGGTAGAAAAGACAAAGAATGGTTTTATACTTGAAGCTTACCTGTTTTCCTCCTTCCCTCACAAGTTGCTTAAACGACTTAACAATTTTTTGCACATAATGGCAAAGAGCTATCATGCCAATTACTCACCTCCAGTGGCATACCCCGCGAGCTTATCTCTGACAGATGATTTTATTATTGTGCCCATCCCAACATCTTATATCCCTACCTTTGGCTGTCCCATCTTAATCCAGAGAGGAAAGGCATTTGGTACCGGTAACCATCCATGCACCATTTATTGCCTACAAGCCTTGAAAGATATTTTTAGAGAGAAGTTTGGAAAAGTTCAGACAAAACAGATTCTGGATGCTGGTACAGGAACGGGCATTTTAGCTATAGCAGCAGCGAAATTAGGAGCAAAGGATATAACTGGCGTAGAAATAAATTATGAATCTATAATGGAAGCTCAGGAAAACTTGAGATTAAATAAGGTAACTAAGGAGATTCGAATCTTGCCTTGCTCAGTGACAGAAATAAAAGGAAAGTTTAACTTAATTTTTGCTAACCTGTATGGCTTCCTTCTTAAAGAAATTGCTTCATTTTTGGTACAACAATTAGCTCCAAAAGGCTTGATTATTCTGGGGGGTATGTTTGTTCCAGATGATGATGTAGTTATTTCTACCTTTACTCAACAAGACCTGAAGGAGTGTGCACGCTATCAAGATGAAGTGTGGAGTGTAACTGTTTTACAAAGCAGGTGAGCTGACCATCTGAATAGAAAATAGAAAATCGTTCGTCCAGAAATTCGGCAAGGCAGTCGGCTACACTGAAGACAACAAGTGGTTTATTTATCACAGCGAGCTTGTTGGCAATAACATGATAAACCTCTTTTCCACCCTCAAGTGGTCTTACCGGCCGATAGAGATAAATAAAATCAACAGCTATAAGAGATACATTGACGATGTCATCGTGAACCCATTCTATGCGATCATCACTGATGCCGAGTATCTTTTGAAAAATTCTGCCGACACGAATCAATTCCGAGGAAAGCTCTATCTGGAGTGTTTTACGGTGTGGGTATAGGCACTGGAGCAACAGCCCCTGCAGTCCATTGCCTGCGCCGAGGTCAGCGACAACTGAATCGGGCTTGATAAACTGTTCTGCCAGGATGAGCGGCGAAAGGCCACCCGGGTGGCACGAATAAGCATTTCTCTTTTTGAAAAGCTCCTTTTCGGATGGAGAATATGTGGTGCCTGCGCTATGCAACCGGGCATAAAGATATAGCAGTGCGTATTCTTGTGAGGTTAGATCCCCCTTTTCCCTCTCTGTCACAAAGTTTTTCACATACTGATCAATATCCGGTAGTTCTGTTCGGACAGCACTATGTGTTGCAAGTTTAAGGAGGGATTGCGCAATAATGGTAATCTGTTTCTCTGAAAACATTATTTCCGGGGGATTATTAAATTGCTGAGTCAATTTCATTTTTCTATTATATCATTTATATCATTCCTCATCTATGCAAAGAGATCGGGAAGTTCTCCGATTGCTCTATCCAATCTTGCCCTGTTGCCTGTATTAACAATATTACTGACTACGTCAAATTTCATCCTAACCGACTCGGTAAATCCAAGTACCAAGGAGGCCAAGAGAAAACTTAGATCAGAAAAATACATCTGTCTGAACGATTGATGCCACTGTGAAAAATGCTCAGAGAGCTTTTCAATTGTATCTGAGATATTGAGAAGCATTTCATCACTTATCAATGCATGACTTTCTGTTTCTACATTCAGGCAATATGGCACCTGAAAATCAATGACCGCCTGTGGCAAAAATACTCCCAGATTTTCCCACTGTTTTTGTATGTATTTTTTAGCCTGACGGTTGGATGCTGTAAGTTTTTCATAATATTCTTGAGACCACAGACCATATGCCCGACAACCAAAAAACCGGTCCCTGTAGATAAGGCAATCACGATTATCCAGAAAAGGACACGATGTAATCTCTACTGGATTCAAAAAGAAATAGCTAACAGTTCTTTTGATCAGCAGTATCCGCATGTGGGGATCCATATTCACTAACCGCTGGATAGCTGCCAATGCCTCCACCAGGGTCATCTCCGGTAACATCGAACAGCAATGCGTTCTGCGTTGGCACCTGGTTGCAGGTATGAGTGCATAAGTTCTCTCGAGCTCTCTACGTTGAGGAACTGAAATTTGCAGTAGCTCCTTAATAACATGTAACGAAAATATCATCCTGACTCCAGAACACTACCAGAAAGCTTGGTAAAATAGGTCGTCGATGGGTTAATGCAGTACATTGCTTTTAAACAGCTTTGTTACAAGATTCTCATGGTATGAAAGATTAAATATGCATCTGCTCTTCATCAATTCATAGTATTCATCAAGAGAAATGCCTTTTTCGAATTCTTTCAGCGTTGCACAGAAGGTTTCATAAGTCATGCTTATGATTTCATCCATAAGGAAGATGAAGACAGTCTTTTCTAAGGATAAGCTACTGGGACCTTCTTTTTCCAATCTTTTTAAAAAATTTTGCAGATCAAGATAATCATGATCATTAACCGATATGAACGCATGATTTAACACAGGTCGCCTTGCCTGGTAAGGATCCCTTGCAGGTTGTGGTCTTCGCTGACTGATAACCTTTTTCATGCAAAGGCTGGTCAGATCCCCAATAAAGGGAACCATGAAAAGCAAGGATTCCTTCTGTGTAATTTTTTGCTTTACATAATTGAGAAACTCGCACCAATCCGGGGTCATAAATACATTCCCGGTCCTGTTAAAATATACCCCGATGATGATCTCTTCGATTAAGTCTATCGCCAGTTTGTCCAGACATTTAAACATGATATGAAATAGTTCGGGGAAATATCTCTCAAAGGCTTTCAATATAAATATAAGCAGCTCGCATTTTAATATCTCTTCCCCAGATAAAGTTTCCGGTATGTATATGCAAAGATTGTCAACCGGAAAACTAAGGGCTTTGATTTTCTTTATAGCAGACATAAGGGTATCGAGAATCCGCGGGTGGTCAATATAGCCTTCCCAGTAACAACTGGCCACATCGGTAGACAGATGGTCGTAACATACCTTTACATTGGTAATATTGTCACAGAGCAAATCGTGCTTTAACCGGAAGATGTCGATGATCTCTTTCTTCATATCTTGGTATGTTTTGTGTGTATCATGATAACGGCTAAAAAAGATGGAGACATTTACGTTTTCGCCCAGGTGACTGTTGATGAGATAAAGGTTTTCTCTAAGGTCTTTTATAGAATAGTTTACGCTGGGGTGCTTTATTTTTTTTCGGCTCTGATCATCGAAGACCTCTGGGGAAAGCTCAAGGAGGGGTTTGTCCCCTTCGGGGAAGACGAAGAGATCCTTATATAACTCCAGAAACTCTCTGTCCAGTAGTTGCCAGGCACCGTAGTTTAACTGAAATGTCTTGATCAGGTTTTTTTCTTTTTTCATCTCTTTGAACAGGGCCTTTATGTAATCACGATCATTTTCATAGCATATGTATATTTTTCTTGTAAAATCCTTAAGGCGCTTTAGGTCTGCAATAATTGAATCAATAGATCTTACCACTGGTCTGGCCCTTTCACTGTGCAGCCTGAACGATCCACTGCTTCCTCCACAATAGTGGCAGCTAAATGCACAACCCCTCCCAATAAATAGGGGAAATCCCAGTTTTTTCTCAACAGCCTCTATGTATAATTCATGATCATAGAGATAAGTCGGTGTACAGAATGAGATGCTTGAGATGGTCTTTTGGTCGATGCAGTAAGAGACCTCGTTAGATACTATCCTGGCACAGTTCCTGTAAATCAAATTCGGGATTTCAGATGGTTCGGCACCCCTGATTAAGAGTTCCAGAGGCTTTTCGGGATCGCCTTTGATAACATAATCTAAAAAACGGCATCTTTCGAGCAGGTTTTCACCAAAAAACCCGGCCGTAAAACCCCCGCTGATGATTTTGATCTGGTCAGCGCAGGATTTTATGTATTCTCCAACCCAGAGGAAACCTTCTGCAGTATCCTGCCAGTGAAAGATAAGGCCCACATACATGGGGCGGAAAAGGTCCAGATAGTGCTCCAGAACCTTGCCTATCTCGGTTTTATCGTAGAGGGCGAGATTTAGCAGCCTTACCTGAATTTTTTTCTGGTCGAGGTAGTCACAGATCCCAAAGGTTCCCATGGGAATATGCACAAAATACTCACTGGGACAGTTGATTATGAGTAGTCTCGATTGCATTCATGATTCCTCTATGTGTCTAATGAAAGGATAGCCCACGGGTGCTCAGTACTTTAAATAAGGGACGGCCGAAAATAAAAGGTTCAAACTCTCTCTTTAGCCCTAATTCGGATATGGCGTAGGAGCGTATGGCCAGATCTTTACGGACAAGCTTATTGAGTTTTGCAAGGTTTTTTGACTCGTCTTTTCCTTGAGTTAAGTTGAAGATCAGGTTTTCTACCTCGTGGTAAGGGCATTCTAGCTCATGGGTATCGATGACCTCCATAATCGGGTCATCAGGATTGATGATGTCGGCGCGGATGATAGTGTTTTTACCTATGACGCAAAGGAGTTCTGAGGTGTCCCAGCATTTCAAAAGACGGCATTCCAGAAAACGATACTCATAAATCGTACATGAGGCTTCTTTTTCATCATAAAAGCAACAAGACCAATCCTCTCCTTTCCCGGCCACCTTGACCAGTTCTTTTGGAACTGGTTCCACCTTGCCACTAACGGGATCGAAAGCCGATTCACCTTTCCTGATGGTGACTAAGTGTTGATATCCTATATGGCCGGCAAGGAGAATTTTTTTATCTTCATGATGAAGAACCGGACCACCTTTCAGGCAACAAGTACCACATCGTATACAGCTATCCCTGAGTATTTCTTTCTGATTTTTCTCTTTGTTCATTATTTATTATATTAAAGCCTGTTTTCTAATATCCCGTCCCAATTAGTTCTATACACTTTTTTCTTCGTCATTCCCGTGAAAACGGGAATCCAGAGGTAATGGTTCTGGATTCCTGCTTTCGCAGGAATGACAGTTTGAGTAAAGTTATTTCTGAGATATATAGTATAAATTACTTTACTCCCTTTTTCTGATAAAATACTTCCATAGGATAAAAATTGATGAACTTAGATACCGTTATATCCCAAGTTAAAAGAAACTGCAACATCTCTGATGCAAGGTTCTGGGGTGAGTATTCCATTTGTGGTCTCCTGCTCAGACTCAGAGAGTTGTATCGAAGTGAAAGAGGTTTAAAACTCTGGGAAAACATACCTCATAAAGAGATTTCCGAGTGGATGTCA
This sequence comes from Thermodesulfovibrionales bacterium, assembly GCA_030019415.1. Taxonomy (GTDB): domain Bacteria; phylum Nitrospirota; class Thermodesulfovibrionia; order Thermodesulfovibrionales; family SM23-35; genus JASEEX01. The sequence continues at coordinate 72,687 of JASEEX010000002.1, read as the reverse complement.
GAGAGAGAAGTCCTTTGGAAAGAGCTCCAGGATAAAGACCTTGAAGATATTGTTATTTGCGAAACTGCATGCGGGCCTTTTGAGGTTGCAAGAATAAATACAACTCTAGAGAAAAAAAACCTCATCTACGGTGCTGGCTACGGCCTTCGCATGAAACCCTCTTTTTTCCTCGCAGACCTCATATACAAGCGAACAGTAGATGGCTATGTGGTGTATATAGCAGGAAGTGAATATGCAAGAGACTTAGCAGACTATCCTGCCATGATACAGGATGGCGTCATCTTTGCAAGGGTAGATACGACGAAGCTCCTGCTTTGGGAAAGATTTGAGGAACTGAGACTGAGAGACCCAAAGAGTCCTCTTGCATTTGCATTTTCAAGATACGGTATTACCCCTGATGAGGAACCGTCAGAGGAGGTACACAGAAAGGTATCTCAGGTTGCTTTGTCCGAGTTAGAGACGTATATTCACCATGAGCTGGGTGAAGCAATTGAAGGGGAAAAACTCGGGGGCGAATGGGAGAACTTACTACTGGATCTTTCCGGCAGAAAGGCCGAATTCTTCTCCCGAGGGGTTAAAGACCTGCTTTCAGATACCTCTGAGCGAGGTATGATTAAATATATCATCGAAAACCGGAAGGAAGGATCCCTCGGCTTTTACATTGTATTCCTCGGGGGTTACAGAAAGCTTCTATTTCCCGAGATAGTCAAGGCCTTTGAGAAATTTATTGAATCAGGGGACTGGGAACTTATTGAAGACGCCCGAAAGGCTGGATACAAAAAAGCCAGAGGATATGCAGAAAGATTGCTCTCTATAAAGATGGATAAACCCGATAGGGTATGGGTTTCAGAGTATATAGAGAGGGAAATGATCAGCGAAATAAACCCCGTTAGAAAGTCTTCGCCTTTCTAACGGGGTAAAGACCTTTAAGCCATAGCAATGATTAGAATTAGTTAGTAAAATCACAAAAATGAGATTGCCAATAGAACTGAAAAAACCTAAGTGCCCTTTTTGTAACCATCTCATTGAGCAACCAAAGGAATTAAAAGAGAGAAAGCCTCGCGAGTTCCCCCTTGGTGTTTGTGAGCACTGCGGAGCTGTCTTCGCCTATGATGCCACGGGCCATAACAGAGGGGCTGCCTTTCTTGAGGCTCTACTATTCGCTTGCAATTATGATGATTACCTTGCCTTTTCACTTACAGCAGGAGAAGACTATCTCGATGCTATTGTAGAAAATTATGATGGTATGACTCATAAAGTTGTTTCCAGCGGGGTCCTTGAAGATCGTGCTGTCAGGGGAGTACTGATTTTTGTAAAACTCGGTAAAGAATTCCGGGGAGTCACCGAAGAAGTGGTAAAAGAAAAAATAAAAGCAGCACCCCTACCTTCTCCACCCAAACTACGCTCGGAGAAGTTCTCGAGAGAAAAAGTGCGTAAATATTTATCAGAAAATAAGTTTGAAGAGATTATTGCCCTGGCAGAAGAAGACGCTCGGGTAATTTCTGAACTTCATCGTATGCTTTATACCCCCGATATAAAGTTACGCTGGCGGATAATAGAAGTATTGAGTGAGGTAAGCAAAAAAATAGGAGAAAAAAGACCAGATGAAATAAGTAAATTCTTGAATCGATTATTGAACAACGCAGCAGATTCTGCTTCATCTGCCTGGGGTGCTCTTGAAACTGTAGGAGCAATAATAAGCACTAATCCAGATTTATTTGGAGAATTTAGCCGACCCTTAATGTCCTTTTTTGCATACAAAAACTATTGGAATGAAGTCACATGGGCCATCGGAAAGATTGCAACGAAGAAACCAGACCTGGTCAAATATGCCTACTCAACCCTTTGTTCATTTTTGCTAAATCCTGACCCTACTCTACGTGGTTATGCTGCTTGGGCATTGGGTGGGTTAGGAATTCCTGATGCAAAAGAAGAACTGGAAAAACTCGAAACAGATAATCAGCGGCTTTCCTTATACGAAGAAGGAGAGTTAAAAGAAAAAACTGTTGCACAATTAGCAAAAGAGGCTATTGAAAAGCTCAATAAATGTACAAACCGCCCATAAGATATCTCGTTTCTTCACCTTATGGTGACATTCCTGCAGATAAAAACAAGTGGCATCTGCCTTTAGAAGGCGATACATTAAAGACCCCTTATAAAATTTATTTCCAATCTATTAAAGATTTCATTGTCCAGGGCAAATTCAAACCATTACTTGGAGCAGCCAGTAAAAAACTTGGAAGAGAAATTCGTTTAGCTGAAGTCAATGAGGTCATTGTCCGCTCAGAAAAACATGGATTTTTATACCATCCTGCCAGTATCGAAGTAATTCTCAAACAAGGCAGAGTAAACCCCGTTAGAAAGGGTCGGGCTTTAAACGAGGCAGGACTTTCTAACGGGGTAAAATTTGGTCTAAATGTGGCTATATCGGAGGTTGGCAAGGGTTGGTTAAGAGAAGAATTTTCTGTCCTCATGCGGTTAAATACAAAATTTAATCTGCCATACTTACCAGAGCCTTATTTTTTTGGTGAACTCAATGCAATGTCCTTTCTCCTTGAGGATTGGTTTGAGGGTTACCATGAATTTCACATATCCAGAGACAAAGATGGTGCACAAAGATTAAAACTCTGGGATTTTGATCATGGTTATAAATACCTCTCTTCTGAACAAAGTTTTGAACTATATAAACAGGCTTCTAAAATTTTAACCCTCTATTATGATCTTAAAGACTTCAGTCAAATCCTCCACTGGCATCATGCTGCAGGAGACTTTGTAGTAAAGTTGGAAAGTACAAAAATAGACGTCCGCCTTACAACAGCAAGGCGATATGAACCACTAATGATCCTGAGAGAGAAAGACCCTGTCAATCCTTTCCTGGGACTATTCTCTTTCTTTTTAAACTTGACCATTAGAATGCGTCTGGACAAACTAAATGGCATGGGCGAAGTGGTATGGGCGGATGATATCTGCCTTGAGGCTGCCGTAAAAGGATTTCTCGAAGCACTTAACTTAAAGGAAGAATTAAAACATTATATTGGTTCAGCAGAAGACTTTTTGAGATTGCTGAAGTCCTTCGGAGAGGAAGAGCTTAAAATTACCCTTAACCCTATAACAGACTTATACACTAAGGAGGAAGACTTTTCGGTATTAATAGAAAATTTAGATAACCATGTAAAGAAGCTATACGCTATTCTCCAAATTCTCCCTCTATAATTTCTTCAAACGGCATTCTTAACACCTTTGAGAGAGGCAACATGAAATTAGCTTTATTTAATTTTGCTATCGGAGTACCACCCTCGGCCATAAGCTCTTTGGAAAGCTCTACAAGCTCATTATATAATTTATCAAGTTTCACTGTTGGATAGGCTACTTTTTCCTGAAAACCAGAAACGCTGCAAACATAAGAGTTCTCCTTTTTCCCATCTTTCAGGCTGTAAGGTACTCCATAGATGCGACAGATAATTGGACGTTTTTCGTAAAATATGCATTCATCTCTATCGGTTAAAAAAGGACATCTTACCCTCTGTTTACCTAAACCATATACCTGCATCTTAGGGTTTTCCTCAAAGGTTTTTAATGTATCTTTTGCCTTTAACATTTCAGTTTCTGCCTTTTCGGCCCTCCTGAGGATATCTCTACGTATCTTTCTTTCAAGGCGTTTAAAATAGTAATTTATATAGGCTGCCTCTATCGGAAATACACCAAAAACAGCATAGCAACAATCACAACAACGGATATGGCATGTTACGCTGAGAGGGTATTTTTCTTGAATTGTTTTGAAGAGAAAATCAGCTTTTCGGGCTATATTCTCATATTTCGAAAAAAGATCATCAAGCATCTGAAGTATCTTTATTTTAGCCTGAATTACGCAAGAATATCAAAAAAGCCTCATGAGCTGTCACCCTGAACCCTTCGCTTCTGTCATTCTGAAGGGGTCCCGACCAGAGTCGGGACGACTGAAGAATCTTGCTCAGGATATGCTTGTTTCAGCATCTAATAAATCAAACACCTATGAGACCCTGAACCAAGTTCAGGGTGACAAAATAGGATTTGTGCAACAGGCTCTCTGGTTATTGTAATTTGGTTATTGGTCATTTCTTCCGATGGGGTTCCAATAATTTTAAAAACTCAGGATGTACTTCAAACCCTAATTTAATGGCCTTATCACAGTATTTAATAGCCTCAGCAAACTCACCCTTTAAATAGTACGCATTAGCTAAGTTATTGTAGCCGAGAGAAAAATCGGGAGCCATTTCAAGCATCTTCTTATTCATCTCGATACTTTTTTCTATATCCCCTTTTTGCAGATAAGCATTTGCAAGATTGCACATTGCCTGAACTATCCTTGGTTCTATTTCCAGTGCTTTCTCCAGCGCCTCTATGGCCTCATCGGTTTTCCCCATCTGGAGGTAGGCAAAGCCCAGATTTGCATACCCCCTGGCATACCGGGGCTCTATTTCTATCGCCCTTAAATTTGCTTTAACAACTTTCTCTAAATTGCCTTCTTTGAAATAGATATATCCCAGATTGACAAATGCCTCGAACATCCGGTCACCATCCTCTATAGACTCTTCAAAGGCATCTATCGCCTCATCAAGCCTGCCCTGATTCATAAGAACAACTCCTAAATTATATTTAGCAGTGGCACACCCTGGATTTTCAGCAAGCATCCGCTTCTGCTCAAGGATAAATTGCTCAATATTTTTGGGTTTTTTCACAGACATTCCTCCGTCTCTTTTAGTACATATTTTACTAATAAGTTCATAAGTAAGGCAATGTGCATGTCATTCCTACTCTTGTCTCTGCCTTGTCGGGGATCAGTCGGGAATTTCCCTTTTTGTCATTGCCGCTTGTCGGCAATCCTTCTGAAGAAAGATTCTGGACAAGCCAGAATGACATAACCTGACGAGCCGCAATGAGTGAAACGGATAAGGATGCCGTTTTACTTATGAACTCCTTAATAATAATGCGTCAAGGAGGGAGTGTAAAAAGTTATATAATACCCAAATCCAGCGATAAATTTGTCGTAATGAAGCGATAATGTCATGGTGAGCCAGTCGAACCATGACATCAGTGTCACCCTTCGACACGCTCAGGGTGACACAATAGCAATGGTTTGCACGTTTATCGCTGGATTTGGGTAATAGTTGTTTTACAAAGAATGAAATTGTGGTGGCGGGTTTTTTACCAACCACCATAATTTCTTAATCACTTACTCAGTCTTAGCGCCTGCTTCTTCTGCGGATATGCCCCTTCCTTTCAACCCGTACATTGTGGTGCTACCAGTGGAAAAGTACTCTACAACACCCTCTCTAACCAGCTCGGTGGCTGCCTTTTTTACTTCTGGTAATTTAGCATCCGGAATAGTCTTTTTGACACCGTGAAGTATGTCGTTGAAATAGACCTTTGTCTTCGCACCCTTTGAAAGATATTCGACAATAGCCTTCTTAATTTCCTCCATTCCCATAAATTCTCACCCCTTTCATAATTTACGATTCAGTTACATTACCACATCAAAAAAATAATTGTCAACGTGCCAATTTACCCCGTTAGAAAGCCTCGCCATTTATGGCGGGGATGATATAGACCCCGTGAGAAAGTCATTTTCTAACGGGGTTTACTGGCTCTGATTCATAAGGTTTTTAATCAAAAGAATTCCTCGAAACTCTGCTCCGCGGTATAGTCATGTCATTCTTTTCTGCTGTCATTCCCGCTTGTCGGGAATCCTTCTTAAGAAAGATTCCGGACAAGCCGGAATGACACCCTAACATAACATTATGTAGAATGACCAATCATTGAGTGTTGTCACTCCCGCTCTTGTCCCCGCTGTGTCGGGGATCAGTCGGGAGTCCTTCTTTAATAATGCACAAAATCAATCTATGGCTACTCTTCACTGAATAGATACAGGAAAGCGTCAATCAAACTAAAGTGGATTTAATGCCCCGTCAGGTCTTAAGACCTGACGGGACGAGTGATTTTTATATACCTCCTGCTGCCTTAGATACTTCCCATGCCTGTTCTGTAAACTTAAATTGAGTGGACGTCCTGTAGGTATCATAAGCCAAACGATAATCATCAAGTAAATGCCATGTAAAGGGAAGACCAGTTTTCTCAAAGAATCTCTCCCAGCCAATACGTGCTGCCCAGTCACCTAATCTTTCGTACTTATTTGCATCTTTTGCATAAACATCTACTATCTTTTTAACAGTATCACAAACCTCTGTCCAGCGAGGAGGATTGTTAGGTAAGGCAGGCACAACTATCTTTGAGAACTTTGGATGTGTTATGCGACTTGATATCTTTCCGCCTACAAGGATAGTCACACAGTCTCCCTCCTTATCTGCTAAGGGCACTGCAGCACACATGGTGTAACAGTTTCCACAGAACATACATTTGTCATAGTTGATCGAGATAGTTCTTTTTCCTTCAGGTGTAGTAACGGGTTTGATTGCATATAATGGACAGGCTGCGATGACAAGCGGGATTTCACACATCTTTCCTATCCAATCATGATCAATTAGAGGGGGTTTGCGATGATAACCAAGAAGGGCAATATCAGAGCAGTGCACAGCCCCACACATATTGAGACAGCATGCCATAGAGACCCTGAGTTTTGCCGGTAATTTCATCTCCTTAAAATAATCGAACAAGGTATCTGCTACAGATTTCACCATTCCAGATGCATCAGTAGCAGGTGTATGGCAGTGAAACCACCCCTGGGTATGTACGATAGCGGTTATACCCATCCCTGTGCCACCTGTAGGGAATTTGAAAGAGCCTCCGCTATGTTTCCTGCTATCCAAGTCTTTCTTTAATGCCCGAGCCTTTTCTTCACTGTCTGTTATAAACTCTGCGTTGTTTCTCGTTGTCCATCTCACATAACCATCACAATACTTATCAGCGATATCACATATCTCACGAACATTTTCAACAGACACTAACCTCGGTTGGCCAACTCTCACTGTATAGACCTTATCCCCGGTCTCGGAGACATGCATTAACAGCCCGGGCTCCAAAATCCTGTGAGAGACCCACTTTCCATAATTTTTTCTGATAATGGGTGGCAGAAACTGTTCATAATGAGGTGGACCAACATCAGTAATCCTACCCTCCATCATCTTTTTGGGATTGTAATAGCCGAATTTACCCTTAGACATAAAACACCTCCTTTATAGTATCTATTATAGTGGATGTTTCTTTCTGAATTCCTTAATATCCCTTGTCCATCCTCCGGGAACCTCAGCCTCTTTAAAGAACATATATGGATTGGAACGGGGCTCCTTTATGCTCTGAGGCATAACAGGGATGCCGAGCACATCCATAATAAAAGTCCTCAGACCAACCCTCTGAATCAGTTCGCCGAGACGTTCACGGTTTTTGCCTTCTTCCATCCACCACTCTTGGACCTTCCTTGTAATCTCTTTAACGTTATCATAAGGCTTCTTTACATACATAAATGGTATGGTCACCAGTGACATCTGTGCGCCTTCTAATATAGGCGCCTTTGCCCCGAAGAGGAGGGTGATACCTGTATCTACTCCTGGCCTTAATGCCTCGGGCATAACATCAATACAATGCATGCAGCGGGTGCATTCAGCATTGTTAATGCTGAGCTTCTTTCCATCCCAGCCCATGCATTTGGTAGGACAGAGGTCAATTACCTCCTTCTGGATATCAAAAGGACCCCAATCCCTGCCTGCAAATCCACCTCCATCAGGTGGAATCTTACCAGCAACATACTCCTTTACAGCCTCCTGATTAATCCTGATATCATCCTTCCATGTGCCTATATGGGATTGATCGGCACGAGCTATAGCAGCAACACAGTCATTTGGGCATCCGGAAAATTTAAACTTGTATTTATATGGGAATGCAGGCCTGTGTAACTCATCCTGGAAGCTCATGGTCATGTCATAACACATATCCATAGTATCGTAACAGGCAAACTCACACCTTGCCATACCGAGACAGTCAGAAGGGGTGCGGAGGTTGGAACCAGAGCCGCCAATATCGCCGCCCATATCATGGGTCAGATCAAAAAATATAGGTTCCAATTGTTCTGTAGTAGTACCCAGAAAAATAGTGTCACCTGTTGAGCCATGCATATTCATTATGCCACTTCCGCGGTATTCGCAGATATCACACAATCCCCTGATGTAATCTGTGTTATAAAAATGGCCCCCGGGCTGATTGATTCTTATAGTGTGGAAATGGGCAATGTTTGGAAATTTTTCTTGAGCGTCACAATAACGACCTATAACTCCACCTCCATAACCAAGGACTCCAATAATGCCGCCATGTTTCCAGTGAGTTTCTTTATCTACATAAGCAAGTTCAACTACTCCTAAGAGGTCCTCCGCTACTCCCTCTGGTATCATCAAATTATCCTGCCCGAGCTTCTTCCTGTGTAATGCCTCTCTCTTAACATCACTTATAACACTTGGCCACGGACCCTTTTCCAGTTCATCCAACTGCGGGGTAGCATGTTTGATCTTAAATGCCTTCAGCTCTTCATCAGTGGAAGCAGCTTTTTTAAGCTGGTCTTCGGTAAAGATCCTTATGTCTTTGTAAGTTCTGTGATCTTTTACTTCTCTGTCCCATAATTTCTCTTGTCCTTCAGCTGCCATTTATTACCTCCTTTCTAAATCTTTAAATTTGTGCTGCTTTGTGAGACTTGTATAACTTGAAATCTCTGCCTTTTTTCCACCCCCTTCCTACCTATTCTTCAGTAGACAGTAGTATGAACAACAATATGTAATGCAATACACTCTCTGATTGCTTTACCCCGCACCACAGACCTAAACCCGTGGTGCGGGGTTTACAGAGCCTTCTATTTTAAAATAAGAAAATATTGAGTACATCAATATACAACAGCCTTTACTTAATGGTCAAATAAGAAAAATTAATCTATAAATCATAATTATTTATTTATCAATATTCTACTTTAGAAAACCTATTAATTTTAATTTTAGATTCTATATTTTATTGACTGACTTTGTTATTGTAGATGCAAAAATTTTCACGTAAATCCTCACAGTTTCTTTTCGTTCTAATAATTTTTCCAGAAAAGGCAGAGTAGGCTTAAAACCAACCTCATACAAAAATTGAATATTTAACGGGGATTTTTGTTATTAGTGTTTACCCCGTTAGAAAGCCCCACTGCTTGCAGTGGTGATGAAGATAAAATTCCTTTAGAGCGAACGCAGGGTTTAAAGCCCCGTGTGAGCCTCCCCGTTGGAAAGTCAAATACTTTCTAACGGGGTTACCTTTATCCCTGTTTAAGTGCTATACTTTCCGAGTTTATTATAAAGGAGTTAGATAACATGTCTAAAATAAGAATGTTATTTCTTCTAATTATCATCTTGTTTTTAATGCCTGGAGTTATATATGCCCAGGAGCTTCCTGTTGTTAACACGATAGAGATAAAAGGGCTAAAAAGAATTGAAGAGAGTGCAGTGAAGTCTAAGATTACCCAGGAATTAGGCGAGCCGGTATCCCAGGACAGGGTAAACGAGGACATCAAGAACATATTCAAGATGGGATATTTTGATGATGCCAGGGCAGAGATCGAACCATTCGAGGGCGGCATAAAGCTGATATACATTGTGAAGGAAAAACCTAACATTGTGAAAATCGAATTCCAGGGCAATAAAAAGTTTGATGATTCCAAGCTAAGGGAAAAACTCACTATAACAACTGGCTCCATTGCTGATGCAGTCTTGATACAGGACAATGCGAATAGGCTCAGGGCGTTTTATGAGGAAGAGGGATACTGGCTGTCGAGCATTGTCCCCGTTATTAAAAAGATAAGCGCTGACGAGGTTAGCCTGACCTATCAGATAGAGGAAGGCCCAAAGGTAAAGATAAAAAGAATAAATATAGAGGGGAATAAGGCCATCTCCACAAGTAAGATAAAAAAGGTTACGGAGATGAAGGAGAGGGGGCTCTTTTCGTTTATTACTTCCTCTGGATATTATAAGAGGGATCGTATGGAGTCGGATATTGAAAAGATAAGGGACCTTTATTTTAATAATGGGTTTATCAAAGCAGCGGTCGGCGAACCAAGGGTTAAACTCACAGATGATAAAAAAGGGATGATGATAACCATCCCGATCTCAGAAGGCGACCAGTTTAAAATCTCCTCTGTAGAATTCTCAGGCAATAAGGTCTTTGGCGATGACGAAATAAAGAAAAGAATTACCCTGACATCTAACACGCCTTTCAGCAAAGAAAACCTTAGAAAAGACATCCTTTCAATATCTGAATTATACTCAGAAAGCGGGTATGCGATTGCAACTGTCACTCCTGACCTGATACCCTATGAGAGCAAAAAAGTTGTAGAGGTACTCCTGAAGATTGACGAAGGTGATAGATACAGGATGGGCAGGATAGAGATTTCGGGGAACACAAAAACCAGAGATAAAGTAATAAGAAGAGAGATAAGGCTTGATGAGGGTGATATCTTTAACAGCAAGCTCCTGAAAAGAAGCTATGAAAGGGTCAATAACCTTAACTTTTTCGAGACTGTAGAGGTAATACCGAAACCACGCCCGGAGGAAAAACTGGTAGACCTTGATATCAAGGTAAAGGAAAGGCCAACGGGCTTCTTAAGTGTTGGAGGGGGTTATAGTTCTATTGAGAAATTCATTGGAATGATTGATCTAACACAGGGTAACCTCTTTGGTAAAGGACAGTTCATAAAACTCAGGGGAGAACTCGGTGGAAGAACTACATACTATGAAATCTCTTTCAGGGAGCCCTGGTTCATGGATAAGCCTATCTCATTCTCTACAAGCATCTACAGGATAACGAGGGAATACATAGCATTCGACAAAAAGGCAACAGGATTCGGGGTTTCCTTTGGTAAGGAATTTTCAGAATACCTGAGAGGTGATCTTGCATATAATTTTGAGGAAGCAACAATTTATAATGTATCTGAAGATGCTTCTACTATAATAAAGGAGCAGAAAGGCACAAGGGTAACCAGTAGTATCACCCCCTCCTTAGTAAAAGACTCGAGAGACAATTACCTTGACCCGTCAAGGGGTTCAAGAAATTCCATCTACCTGACATATGCAGGGATTGGAGGAACTAACTACTTTGTAAAAAGCGGAATTGACTCTGCCTGGTATTTCCCGCTCAAAAAGACAACCTTCATGTTGAGAGGCAGGTTTGGGTATGCTACCGGTATCTGGGGAAAGGATCTGCCTCTGTACGAGAGGTTTTATGTAGGCGGAATATATACTATGAGGGGATTGGGATGGGGTGAGGCCGGACCGAGAGATGAAAAGACCGGGGAAGTAATAGGGGGCACTGAAGAATTAATCTTCAATGCAGAATATATTTTCCCAATCATGAGTGAACTAAGGCTTAAGGGTGTCGTTTTTTTTGATGCAGGAAATTCCTATGAATCATTTAAAAATTTCGGCAGCCTCAGATATACTACCGGAGCAGGTGTAAGATGGATTTCGCCTATGGGGCCGATAAGGGTTGAATGGGGTTATAATCTTGATAGAAAACCAGGAGAAAAATCCAGCAGGATTGAGTTTACTTTTGGGACATTTTTTTAGGGGAGGGATGAAGGAGGAAAAATGAAAACAAAGCTTATCATTTGTATTTTATCACTTTTCACTTTTCACTTGTCACTTGCCACTTTTTCCTTTGGGGTTGATTCAATAAAGGTAGGGTGTGTAGATTTCCACAAAGTTCTAAATGAATCCGATGCTGGAAAGAAGGCTAAGTCTGACCTTGAGTCCTTAATAAAATCGAAACAGTCAATTATAGATGAGAAGGGCAAGGCCATAGAAAAGCTAAAAAGCGATCTGGAAAAACAGGTCTCCGTACTCTCCGCAGAGGCAAAAAAGAGCAAAGAGGAAGAACTCGAAAAAATGCTCAGGGAATACCAGAGGCTTGTCCAGGATTCACAGGCCGAGGTCAAGAAGAAAGAACTGGAACTAACGGATGCGATCATAAAAGAGATTCGGGAAATAGTAGAGAGGATCGGAGAAGAAGAAGGATACATCCTCATAGTAGAGAAGGCCGGGAGCATAGTCCTTTACTCCAAAAAGGACATAGACATTACTGATACAATCATAAAAAAATATAACGAGTTAAAGGCAACACCGGCAAAAAAGAAGAAGTGAACCCCGCACCACGAATAAATCCCGCACCTTTCAGTGGGGTATTCGACCCCGCCGAAAGGATTTATTTGAGAACCCTTCACCCCACAGCTTGCTGCGGGGTATTCGGGAAAGGTGCGGGATAAAGGCATGGACATTACAGATAGAGTCATGAAAAGAGGTGGTGCGGGGTGAAACTAAGAGAAATTGCATCCCTGCTTAATGGGGAGATAATCGGTGACCCCGATATCGAAATCACAGGTGTATCAGGTATAAACGGAGCTCAAGAAGGAGATATTACCTTTCTCTCAGCAGACAGTTATAGAAAGTATCTCTCGGGATGCAAGGCATCATGCGTGATAGTAAAAGAACCGATAGATGGCCTCAATATAACACAATTGAGGGTACCAAACCCCCATCTCGCCTTTGCAAAACTACTTGAGCATTTCTATATAAAACCAAAAAAACCTATAGGGATAAGCAAGGAAGCCATTGTGTCCAAGAAGGCAAGGACAGGGAAAGATGTCTCGATCTTTCCCTTATCCTATATTTCAGACGGTGTTTTCATAGACGAAGGAACCGTTATTTATCCTTTTGTATTTGTAGGTGAGAATACGACAATAGGAAAGGGATGCATTATCTACCCGAATGTGGTGGTGAGAGAGAAGGTCACCATTGGCAATAATGTCATAATACATTCAGGTTCAGTGATAGGTTCTGATGGTTTCGGTTATGTTTTTGATGAAGGCAGGCACTATAAGATTCCTCAAGTAGGAGGTGTTATTGTTGAGGATGATGTTGAGATAGGTTCCAATGTCTCCATTGATAGGGCAACAACGGGGAACACAATAATAGGGAGAGGCACGAAGATAGATAATCTTGTTCAGATAGGACATAATGTCAAAATCGGCAAGAACGCTATTATTGTTGGCCAAGTTGGAATAGCGGGTAGCACCGAGATAGGTGATTTTGTTACCCTGGGAGGTCAGGTTGGGGTTACTGACCACGTAAAGATAGAGTCTGGGACGATAATTGGTGCCCAGTCAGGTGTTTTAGGAGATGTTTCAAAGGGAATCTATTCTGGTTCACCCGCAATGCCACATAGAGATTGGTTGAAGTCACAGGCAGTCATTTCAAAACTGCCAGAACTCTACAAAAAGATAAAGGAGCTCGAAAAAAGGATAGAGGAACTTGAAAGGAGGAATCCTGTATGATGGACATAAAGGAGATACAAAAATTTTTACCTCACAGATATCCATTTCTGTTAGTAGACAGAATCATTGATATAGAACCAGGGGTAAAGGCAGTGGGAATAAAAAATGTGACCATTAATGAAGGGTTCTTTCAGGGGCATTTCCCAGGTCACCCCATAATGCCTGGCGTCTTGATAATAGAGGCACTGGCACAGGTAGCAGGTATACTGGCTTTTCGTCCAGGTGCTAATGTAGGCAAATCCGTTTATTTCATGAGTATAGAGAAGGCAAAATTCAGAAAACCGGTCGTCCCCGGGGACCAACTCAGATTAGAGGTCAACATCCTGCAACACAGAGGAAATGTTTGGAAGTTCTCTGGCAATGCGGTTGTTGAGGAAAAGGTTGTCGCCGAAGCTGAATTTACTGCTATGGTCACGGATGAAGAGATATAAATTATGAAAAGGGAGATTCATCCTACAGCAATCATAGCCCCGGACGTAGAAATAGATGAAGAGACCTATATCGGGCCATTCTGTATTATGGGAGAGGGAGCCCATATAAAGAAAGGCACAAAACTTGTTTCAAATGTAATCATAGAAAGCAACACCGAGATAGGTGAAAACTGCATAATCTATCCGTTCACAAGCATCGGGCTCCCACCACAGGACTTGAAATATAAAGGAGAAAAGACAGGCGTAAAGATAGGAAACAATAATATCATTCGGGAATATACAACAATACATAGAGCATCTGTTGGCGGAGACGGTATAACCATAATTGGAGACAATAATTTTCTCATGGCTTATGTCCATATTGCCCATGACTGCAAGATAGGCAGTCACATAACAATGGCAAATGTTGCAACCCTTGCAGGCCATGTGGTCGTGGAAGACTGTGCTGTAATAGGCGGACTCGTTGCAGTACACCAGTTTACAAGAATCGGAGCTTATGTAATGGTTGGTGGCTTCAGCGGTGTAGGACAGGATATCCCACCTTATATGATAGCATCAGGAGCAAGGGCAAGACTCTTCGGCCTTAATACTATTGGTCTCAAGCGGCATGGCTTCTCTGACTCAACAATAAATGAACTTAAAAAGGCATACAAGATACTTTTCAGAGAAAAGCGGACACTAAAAGATGCAATAAAGAAGATCCAGGAAGACCTCCCATACACGGACGAAATAAAGCACCTCATTGAATTCATACAACAGAAGAATAAAAGAGGTATCTGTAGATAATGAATGAGGTATTTATATGAAGAAATTGGGTCTGATTTCTGGAACAGGAGAGCTCCCGAAGGCCATCGCCTCAGAGGCACGGGCGCAGGGATACACCGTCTTTGCTATTGCACTGGATCCTCTCGCTGAGAGGTCACTATCTTCATACGTGGATGAGATAAAATGGGTGAATGTCGGTAAATTCGGAGAGATAATAGGCATCCTGACAAAATACGGCATAAAAGAGGCAGTTATGGCAGGAAAGGTGCCGAAATCACTGCTATACAAAAGCAAGATCACACCAGACCCGAGGGCTGTAAAACTCCTTTTTTCATTAAAGGACAGAAGCGATGACTCAATCTTACGGGCTATCGCAAAAGAGATAGAAAAAGAAGGCATTAACATACTCAATATAGCATCCTTCAGCTTCGGCCTCCTTACACCCGAGGGAATACTAACAGAAGACAGCCCTACAGAGGACGAATGGAAAGATATTGAATTTGGCTGGAAGATTGCGAAGGAGATAGGCAGGCTGGACATAGGGCAGACTGTTGTGGTTAAAAATCAGGCTGTGATGGCTGTAGAAGCCATTGAGGGAACAGATGAGGCGATAAGGAGGGGAGGGAGGCTTGCAGGCGAAGGAGCTGTGGTCGTGAAGGTCAGCAAGCCAAACCAGGATATGAGATTTGATGTGCCTGCCGTGGGACTAAATACATTAAGGGCCATGATCGAGGTAGGCGCAAGGGTCCTTGCTGTTGAGGCAAAAAATAGCATTACCCTTAACAAGAACGAAATTATTGAAGAATCAAAAAAGGCGGGCATTTCGGTTGTAGGTTATAGAGGACAAAAAGATTCAAAATGGCAAAAAAAGAATATTTGATTGAATTATTCGGAAGGATATATAAAAGATATGACCTGTTGAATCATGTCCTCAGTTTATACCTCGATAAAAGATGGAGAAGATCCCTGACCGACCAGGTAAGATCCTTCAATTTGGGGAAAATACTGGATGCCTGTACTGGAACTTGTGACCTGGCGATGGAGTTTGCAATCAGGTATCCCGGGGCTAAGATCATAGGAATTGATATTTCAGACCGGATGCTCAAAATAGGTCTGGTTAAGATTAAAAGAGCCGGTCTTAATGGAAGAATAATATTACAGCAATCTGATCTTTTTCATCTTTCTTTTAAAGATGAGGTTTTTGATGCAGTCAGCATCGGGTTCGGTTTCAGGAACCTCCATGATTTTAGAAGGGGAATTAGAGAGATGGTCAGGGTTTTAAAAAAAGATGGTCTACTTTTGATATTGGAGCTTTCTCTGCCACAAAATCCTATTTTAAAAAGTATATACCTTTTCTATCTAAAAAATATCATGCCGAAAATAGGAGGATTGATATCAGGCTCAAAATATTCCTATGATTACCTTTCATCCTCTATAGTCAGATTTCCTGAAAAAGATGAAGTCATAGAACTACTTGAAGCCGAGGGATTGAGAAATATTAATTATAAAAGCCTATCAGGAGGAATAGCTTCTATTTATATGGGAAAGAAGTAAACCCTGTTAGAAAGGACAGGGCTTTCTAACGGGGTAAATTGAATAAGGTAAAAAGAATCTTTTATAGTAAATTGATAATGTATAAAGACGGTGATTATGATATAGTTGTTATTGGTGCAGGCCATGCCGGCTGCGAAGCTGCACTTGCATCTGCCCGTCTGGGCTTTTCTACCTGTCTATTCACAATAAACCTCGATACAATCGCACAGATGTCATGCAACCCTGCTATTGGCGGACTTGCTAAGGGTCACCTTGTTCGTGAGATAGACGCCCTTGGAGGAGAGATGGCAAAGGTGACAGACAGGGCAGGAATCCAGTTCAGAATGCTCAATATGAGCAAAGGGCCTGCTGTCTGGTCTCTGAGGGCACAGGCAGATAGGGTTCTATACAGACTATCAATGAGAAAGGTTATTGAGTCTCAGGAAAACCTCGATATAAAGCAGGATACTGTTGAAAAAATAATTGTAGATGATAGGAAGGTAAAGGGGGTTCTTACATCACTCGGCATCTTCTATGGGGCAGGGGCTGTCATTGTCACGACGGGTACATTTCTGAAAGGACTGATACACATCGGGCTTGAGAACTTTCCTGCTGGAAGGGCTGGAGAGTTCCCATCAGTAGGGCTTTCCGATTCCCTGAGAGGATTAGGTTTGAAGATAGGTCGTTTCAAGACTTGCACACCACCGAGGCTCGATGCCAAGACAATAGATTTTTCAAAAACCGAACCACAATGGGGGGATGAGCCTCCTCAGCCCTTTTCATACAGCACAGAGAAGATAACCAATCCTCAGCTTCCATGCTATCTAACTTATACAAACAGCGAAACCCATAAAATAATTTTCGACAATCTTGACCGTTCATCTATTTATAGTGGTAGGGTTAAAGGGACAGGACCAAGGTATTGTCCTTCAATAGAAGATAAGGTTGTTATGTTTCCTGAGAGACAGCGGCATCAGGTCTTTCTTGAGCCAGAAGGACTTGATACCAAGGAGTACTATGCAAACGGGATATTTACAAGCCTTCCCTATGATATGCAGGTAAGCCTTATAAGGACAATCCCAGGGCTTGAAGAGGCAGAAATCATGAGGCCAGGATACGCAATAGAGTACGACTTTGTTTATCCAACACAGCTAAAGCACAACCTCGAGACAAAGATAATTGATGGACTCTTTCTCGCTGGACAGATAAACGGAACATCAGGTTATGAGGAGGCTGCTGCACAGGGTCTAATGGCAGGAATAAATGCATTACTGAAACTTCAGGGAAAAGAACCTTTAATCTTGGGAAGGCACGAGGCATACATCGGAGTTCTCATTGACGACCTCATAACAAAAGGCACCAGTGAGCCTTATAGGATGTTTACATCAAGGGCGGAATACAGGCTTCTTTTAAGACATGACAATGCTGATCTGCGTCTGATGGATAAGGGTTATGAAATCGGGCTTCTGGGCAAGGAGGTTTATCAAAAGTTTCAGGAAAAAAAGAGACTGACCGATGAAGAGCTTCAGCGTATTAAAAAGACCCGCATAAGGTTTGAAGGTACAGACAGGGACGAATCTCTGGAGCAGCTTTTAAAAAGGCCTGAGATAACATATAAATTCATAGAGGAATCCTCACCTTCTGATAAATTCCTCACTCCTGAGATTAAAAAACAGATTGAGATACAGGTAAAATATGATGGCTATATCCGCCGTCAGATGGAGATGGCGGAGAGGCTTAAGAAGATAGAGGAAAAGAAGATATCCGAGGATTTTGATTACACCTCTGTAAAAGGTCTTTCAAAAGAGGTCCTGAGCAAGTTACAGGAGGTTAGGCCTGCAAATTTAGGTCAGGCGAGCAGGATTCCTGGTGTAACTCCTGCTGCTATTTCCCTCTTATTGGTGACAATAGAAAAATTAAAGAGGCAGAGTGGATGCAAAGGAGCTGCTTAAGAGAGGGCTAGAGGAGCTTGGATTTGTTCCAGAAATAGATCAGCTCAGGGCCTTCATTACCTATCTCTCTGAGCTTAAGAAATGGAATAAGGCGTATAACCTCACCAGTCTCAGGAAAGACAAAGATATTGTCACCAAGCACTTTCTCGATTCCTCACTTTATCTGAAGGCAATGCCTGATGGTGAGATAAGGGTTGCTGATGTTGGAAGTGGTGCCGGGTTTCCAGGGATACCGATAAAGATTATCAGGCCTGAGATCGAGATGTATCTCATCGAACCCTCAAGAAAGAAATCTGCCTTTCTCAGACATATCACAAGACAACTCGAATTGAAAAAGATCGAGGTGATAGAAAAGAGGATTGAAGATGTAAGGGTAGTTCGGGAGTCGTATCCTTTAAAAGAGGGGAATTTCGCAAGGGGGACTCTGTCCCCCTTGCGTGCTGTTGATGTAGCAGTTACAAGGGCCTTATTCAGTATTAAAGACTTCATAAAAAAGGCATCCCATATTGTTAAAAAAGGGGGGATCCTTATTCTCAATAAAGGGCCAAAAGTAAATGAAGAGGTAAAAATACTAAGGGATATAAAATATGGGATGCTGATCCTTAGTTTACCTTTAACCGATATAAAGAGGTATATTGTGAAAGTGAATCTCCCAAATTTGAACCCTTAATCACACCTCAGTAGCTTGGCATGGCCTTCAGCTACCAGCGTATCATCTGCTTTTTTTATCCTCGCCGATGCCTCAATAATTCTTTTATACATATTTGTTATGATGGCCTCAATGATTGCTCTTTCTCCAACTATAAGAGGTTTTTTAAATCTTACAGTGATCTCTGCTGTAATAGCAGGCATCCCTTGCATCAGAGCCACTTTAACCATTGCCTCATCAATAAGTGTAGAGATTATTCCACCATGAACGATACCTTTGTAACCCTGGTGGATCTTTTGTGGAGTGAATTCAGCTAATGCCTTCCCCTCATGGAGAGAGAACTTGAGATTAAGGCCATAGGGATTTTTTTCTCCACATACAAAGCAGTAACTGTCATCTTCTAATTTATTCCCCATGCAGGAAGCTGAAGATTTTATTAAGGTTATTTATTCATCATATCGAGGAATTCCCGGTTGCTCTTTGTGCCCATAAGTTTTCCGAGGAGGAATTCCATACTCTCGACCGTACTCAGAGGGGTGAAGACCTTTCTTAGTATCCACATTTTGTTGAGTACCTTCTTGTCTACCAACAGTTCTTCCTTTCTCGTACCAGACGCATCGATATCAATACTCGGGAATATCCTCCTGTCAACAAGCTTTCTGTCAAGGTGCAGCTCCATATTCCCAGTACCTTTGAATTCCTCGAATATGACATCATCCATCCTGCTCCCCGTATCTACAAGTGCAGTCGCAATTATGGTGAGGCTCCCACCAATTTCTATATTTCTTGCAGTCCCGAAAAATCTCTTTGGCTTCTGGAGTGCATTTGCGTCGAGACCTCCTGATAAGACTTTACCACTTGTTGGTATAACAGAATTGTAAGCCCTGGCAAGCCTTGTTATACTGTCAAGGAGTATTACAGCATTACGCTTGCACTCGACAAGGCGTTTGGCCCTTTCAATGACCATCTCCGAAACCTGACAGTGTCTATGTGGTGGTTCATCAAAAGTTGAACTTATTATCTCTGCTGCAGGAACCTGCCTTTTCCAGTCCGTTACTTCCTCAGGCCTTTCGTCAATCAGGAGTATTATAAGGTGGATATCTCGATGATTTTTCTTAACTGCCTTTGCTATAGACTGCAGAAGCATAGTCTTGCCCGTCCTCGGCGCCGCAACTATCATGCCCCTCTGCCCCATGCCTATAGGTGTTATAAGGTCCATCACCCTCGTAGAATAATCACCGGGGTCGTATTCAAGGTTAATCTTTTGGGTAGGATAATACGGGATAAGATTATCAAATAATGGTCTGTTTATATTTCCTTCTGGAGATTCGTGGTTTATTGCCTCTACCTTGAGAAGGGCAAAATATCTCTCACTTTCCTTCGGAGGCCTTATCTGGCCTGAGACGAGGTCACCTGTCCTCAGATTAAACCTCCGTATCTGTGACGGCGATACATATATGTCGTCGGGTCCTGGCAAATAGCTGTAGTCGGGTGACCTCAGGAAGCCAAATCCGTCAGGGAGGATCTCGAGTACCCCCTCCCCAAATACATACCCTGTTTTTTCTGTCTGTGCCTGGAGTATTGCAAAAATAAGATCCTGTTTTCTCATACCAGTAGCGCCTTCTACCTTGAGTTCCCTTGCAACCCCTGTGAGTTCATCAAAGGTTTTCTCCTTAAGTTCTGAAATCGAGATATTTTCCGTCATTAAACTCTTTTTTTGGTTTTCCATTATTAAACTCCTATTTGGATCTTATATGGTGGTTTCTATATAACCCGGTAGGACTGTGCCTATCCAGGAAGGTTTCTACAATTTATACATGAAGAACATAACAATAATACTAAAAATCGAATGCATTTGTCAATACCCCGTAAAGCCAAAATAACCAATGACTAAATCACAATAATCAAATAATAACCAATGTTTCAATAACCAATAAACAAGTTGTACTGCTTATTTGGTCCGCCTGAGGCGGATTGGTGCTTGGTTATTGGTGATTTAGACCTGAGAGTGCTTGACAAAAATTTGTCGTAGTCAAATACTAAACTGCAAGATGGGATACATCGATGCTATAAAGGAAGGATTCAGGGTGGTTCATAGGAACTGGCAGCTTGTGCTCGTCCAGCTCGGCATGGTGATCTTAAGTGGTATCGCTTTTTTTGTCTTAGTAGGTATACCACTTGCGGTAGCATTTATCATATTCGGCATTGACCTTACAGAAATTACAAATATAAAAGATATCTTCAAATTGCTTAAGGAGCCTTCTGAAATCATATCTAAGTATTTCGGGCTTGTCCTTATCGTTATCGCGGGTCTCCTGATGTACATCCTTATAGCTACGATATTCACTATTTATGTATTTGGGGGTTCTATCGGTGTTATCGGAAGGGCCCTCAGAGACAAAACTCCAAAATTTACCATGAACATATTCTTCTCTGAAGCAAAAAGGCTTTTTCTACCGATGCTTGGTTTTACCGCCGTGATAGGCATTATACTGATTGCTACCGCCTTTGTTCTCGGAATCTTTGGGGGAGGCGTAACAGCATTAGTATCCTTCGTTAAAAGTCAGGATTCAACGCTTGCCCTCTTCCTCGGTACCTTTTTTTCTCTGATCTTGGTAATAATTGCACTCTCCCTCCTTCTCGGAATCCTCTCAATAACCATGTATGGAGCTGCTGCACTCTCCATTAAAGGTATAGGCCCTGTGAAATCCCTCAAGGAGGCTATAAATTATGTGGTGAGGCACCCGAGGGCATTCTGGCTTTACACCCTCCTTTTCGGAGGATATATCCTGATAAGTTTTCTCCTGATCCTCCTCGGCTATCCCTTCAAGTTGGTACCTGTAATAGGTATAGTCCTTTCTTTTCCATATCAGCTAATCTCTTATGCCTTTCAGACCTACATCGGTCTTGCGGTTATTGCTATCATATTCACATACTACTATTCCACAGAAATACTCAGATCCACAGAAATACCCGGAGAGTCTATTGTTGAAAGTCCTAAACCTCAATCCCCTTTTGAAGAAGGATTTATGATACATGATTCATGATGTACGATCCAAATATACCGTCCTTGATTTAAATATTACAACCGATAAAATGCTGTTCTTGCCTGTGTACCGAACTATTTACCCCGTTAGAATGCCCCGCTGCTTGCAGCGGGGGTGAAAATAATTTCCTTTTCGAGCAAACACGGGGTCAATGCCCCGTGTGAGCATTCCCGTTAGAAGGGCGAAAGGTCTTCTAACGGGGTTTACCCAGGAGTCTCAATGCCTTTTCGTGGAGTCTTTTATTTCCTGATGCGAGAAGTGAGGAACCTTTTTTAAGGCTGACTTCGAAGGTCTCGATGGTATTACCTTTAATATCCGTAAATATCCCTCCGGCCTCCCTTACAAGCAGATAGCCACTTGCGAAGTCAAAGCCCCTCGAAAGGGATGGGGTAACAAAGATGCTGATTGCACCAAAGGCAAGGTATGCAAGGTCAAGTGCGGTAGCACCGAGACATCGGGTTTTTCTTGATTTTGAAAGAAGTGGAATTATCCGTGGAATGTCTTTGTGAGGGGACTGCGCCTCGTATGCGATAAGATAAAATTCGTCGTCCCTTTGTGTATATATCCTCTTACTATTTAAGAATGCGCCCTTGCCCTTCTCTGCCCAGAACTCATCACCATTTATGAGGTTCACAACATATGCGAGTTCGATATCCCCCAGGGTATTTCCATTTACAACTGCAACGGATGTACAGTAAAAAGGGATTCCCGAGATTGCATTCTTGCTACCATCAATGGGGTCTATAAGAATCTTCTTACCTCCGCCTTTTATGTCCTTTATACCAATCTCTTCAGAGATAAGTGTTAAGGCTTCCCCTGACTCATCAAGACCAGAGATAATAATCTCTTCTGCCCTTTTATCTATAAGGAAGGTCTTATCGCCTGCTGCACCAACACCAATAGCTATTTGAGTATACGGTCTAAGCCTCATGGTTGGAATTTCCTTAAGAAGCCTTCTGCCAATGTTTCTGAGAACCTGGATCTTCATGATTGCTGTATATTACGGGAAAATCTCGGGTGATTGCAACAGGATTGAGGAGTGGTACCCCCTGCAGGAATCGAACCTGCGACACCAGGTTTAGGAAACCTGTGCTCTATCCTACTGAGCTAAGGGGGCGTTACGACAGTGAAAAGTTAAAAGTTAACAGTTGATAGTTAAAAAAAACAGCAATCATCATATTTTGGCATAAACTTTCATATTTTTGCCTTGGTAGATGTCTTTGAATTCGAGCCTCTTTTCTATATCCCTTAAAATCCCCTGTCTGCTCTTGTCCCATCGCGGTGCTATCAGGATATTATCAGGTGCAGTGGCAAAGAGCCTCTGTAGCACTATCCTGGGAGAAAGCCTTCCTATGAATTCAGTGATGAAATCAAGATACTCCTCATAATCGAAAAAATGAAATGGATTCTCTTTATATATAATCTCAAGGGGTGTGTCTTTTATCACCTGAAGCTGATGAATCTTGAGAAAATCAATCGGGATGTGTGAGACCTCATCAGCCATTAAAAGCATCTCCTCTTTTGACTCTGTAGGGAAGCCGACTATGACATGGACACCAATAAATATACCCCTGTTCGTTGTCAGATCGAGCGCCTTAAGAAATATATTGTAGTCGTGGCCTCTGTTAATGAACTCGAGTGTTCTATCATAGATTGACTGCATACCATACTCAATGAGAATGAAATACCTCTCCGCGAGGTTCTGGAGAAGTGTGATCTTCTCCTCATCCACACAATCAGGACGCGTGCCGATTGCAAGCCCTGTGACAGAGGATTCAGAAAGCGCCTCTCTATAAAGATGCTCAAGCTCTTCAACAGGGGCATAGGTGTTTGTATAGGGCTGAAAATAGACGAGGAACTTCTCGGCCTTATATCTTTTTCTAATATAAATGATACCGTTTCTTATCTGTTCACTTATTGATAGGGTGGGTTTACATGAACTCGGCCTGAAACTGCCATTGTTACAGTAAATGCAGCCTGATGTGCCGATTGTTCCATCCCTGTTAGGGCATGTAAAGCCTGCGTCTACACTTACCTTATAAACATTGGTGCCAAACTTTTTTCTTATATAAGAGCCGAAGGAATTATATCTTTGAGACATATTCAATTATCCATCTTTAACAGTAGTCCTGTCAATCACTTCAGCTTTTTCCTAATCTCCTCCCAATCCCTTACTTCTACTGCATCCTCTGTCTCTTCGAAGCTAAGGGCAAGAGGTTTGTATTCCTTTGCAGAATCGATCACATCTTGGCTTCCTATTACTGCCTTGATTTTAAATCCCTTTTCATTAAACTCACTAAACACTACACCATTTCTCCAGGTAACTACAGGTAGCTCAGGGAATCCATTCTTCTTTAACCATGCCTTTATGGACTTTATGTTCAGGAGCCCTGTTTGGAGAAGGACAACTGGAAATCTTCTGTGGAGATCTTTCATCACTTTCTGGCTCCCGTGCCTCGGCTTATTCGAAAACCTCTCGAACAGGCTACCTTCTACATCAACAAAGACAATCCTCGAGCCCCTCCTAAGGGAGAGGAGTAATCCCTTACCTTCGTCCTTGCCTGCCCTCGCTTTTATTTGATATATGCCGGTTTTGGGCGGAATAAACTGTCTGAAGGCAAAACCACCCATGCCTGAAAGACTCTTTCCAATAGATTTCCCGTTGACAAAGAACTCTACTATCTCGCCACCTTTGCTGAAGAATCTTCCCTTTACTTCAGCCCTGAGCATAACCTCCTTGCCTATGGGAACAACAATGTCGTGGACGATTATATCTGATAGTGCCTTGGCTGGAAGCACAAGGGATAAAAAGGTAGAAATGAATGCAGCCAAAATCCTCATCAATAAGCCTCCCCTAAGTAGTGAGTTTTTTAATATACAACATATCTCCTCTCTAACCTCAAGAGAAACGGCACGAGAGACGTACTTGACAGCCCTCAAGTAATTTAAATAGACTTACGTTAGAAGGGGTAAAGGTACTGCAGTCTTATGCTAGGCTCCATAGTCAAAAGGGATAAAAGATTTTATGTTAAGAAGGACAAATATTGATCCAGGGCACCCTTTGAGAGGGCTTTTCAGAAGGGCTCTGGATTTCGGGCTCAGATTTAATCCCTCAGACAAGACTGAGGTTGCAGACTATTTAGAAGAGCAGATATTATGTGAGTTCATTCACGTTGATAATCTCTATAGAATTAAGGATACGACAGGAAAAAGTCTTGAAGATATAGCTGATCTGCTCTCAGAAGGCGATGTGCTCCTCAAGGCGCAAAGTTTCTCAAGGGAATTTCAGGTTCATAAACACATTGGAGATTATACTCTCTTCATGCTCGGCATGTTCCCTGAGGCCCTTTCCAGAAAAAGGGGCAAGGAGCTTATCCTCGGGAGGTTGGTCATACCTGATACAAGCCTTTCTAAATATTATATGCTGCAGGGTCAACGATCCTACAGAATTGCCTCAGAATTCACCCACAGAGAACTATTCCTGGAACTTTCTTCAAACTTCCTTCTCTATAAGAATGTCCTTGACCTCGTAAGGATTTACCTTGAATCCATAAAAAACAGGGAATTTCTCAAGGCAAAAAGAATAATCAGCGGAACGGATTAGGGTCTGAGCAGGAACTTCCTTATATCCTCAACTCTTAATGTAATCTTATTTGAATCAAGGTATTCCAAAAAGGGAATAACATACTTTCTTGTCGTGCCGAGGATGTCTCTAAATTCTGCTACGGTCATTTCAGGCTTTTTACTGAAGAAATTCTTTAGGATTTCGATCATGTTATTATAAACAGAGGCAGTCAGATACATAGATTCGTTAATCCTTACAAGACCCCCCTCTTTCACCATGAGTTTTAATATATCTGAAATATGTTTCTGATCCAGCTTGAGAGATTGAGATAATTCTTCTTTAGTCGGAGGTTGAAATCCACCTTTCTGCAGGAGCTCCAGTATCTTAGCCCTTAGTGTCTCCTCTGCGCGGGATAGGGCCATACTGAAGGTCCCGAGACGGACTATCTCCTTCTCTATAGCGGTATCTTTAAGTGATGCAATCAGTCCGCCAAAGAGTCTGGGTTCTATATTTAATGTGACTCTGAGCTCCTCTTTAGGCATTCCGGGTTTCAGGGGGTTTTTCGCGTGAAAATCCTTCAGGGTCTGAAGAACCCCTTCCCTAAAGGCATCAAAAACGGTCTTATGAATAAGTACATCTTCTATATTCAGGATGAGCCCCTTTTCTATGAGTATCTCTATAGAATCTTTTATCGCTGGGGTTTCAGCCTTTATCCATCCCTCAATAGCCATTGTAGAGATACCGTGAAGCCCTGAGTATAGAACCTTTAAAGAAATCTTATCACTAAGGCTGCCTTTCTCGAATGTCGTCAGGTCTTCAGCTCCATCCTTGTGTCTCCTCCTCGGTGGAGATGGGTCGAGTACTTCTCCTCCACCAATCGTCTCAACAGGGGAAAATCTCCTGATGATATATCTATCTCCAGACATGGATACAACAGGGTCCTGAAGTCTGAGCTGGCAGTAGCAACTACCGCCTGGTTTGAGTTCATCCTTGCCATAGAGGATGACTCTCGCTATAGTCTCTGATGTGGCGAGATGGAGATGGACAAGGCCTTTATGCTTAAGAGCTGGCGCACCCCGAAGGAGCTCTACCTTTGCATCAACTGTCTTTGTAGGGATAAACCTTCTGGGCAAAACAATGGTATCTCCCCTTTTTAACTCCTCTTTTTCTACTCCCTGAAGATTTATCGCCACCCTCTGCCCTGCACACGCTCTTTGTATGGGTCTGCCGTGGCTGTGGAGCCCACGAACCCTGCTCTTGATATTGCTCGGAAGTATTTCCACAGTATCGTCAACGGAAATGCTTCCGGATACAGCAGTTCCCGTGATAACAGTTCCAAATCCCTTTAACGTAAAGACCCTATCTATGGGAAGCCTGAAGAGACCTTTCGTTGGCTTTGGTTCGACCCTTAATGCTACAGCTCTTATCTCTTCTTTAAGGAGATCTATATTAAACATCGTTTTTGATGAGACAGGCACTATCGGTGCCTCCTCGAGGAATGTATCTTTTACAAAATCCTTCACTTCATCCTTTGCAAGCTCAAGCCATTCATTCTCTACAAGGTCTGCCTTTGTGATTGCAATGAGACCTGATTTGATCTTCAGGAGATCACATATATGTAAATGCTCACGGCTCTGCGGCATAATACCTTCATCAGCAGCAATCACAAGAAGCACGAGGTCTATCCCGCCTGCACCTGCAAGCATGTTCCTGACGAGCTTCTCATGTCCCGGGACATCTACAATCCCAATAATAAGGCCATCGGGATAACTGAGGTCTGCAAAACCGAGGTCAATCGTGATGCCCCTTTCCTTCTCCTCCTTAAGCCTGTCAGGGTCTATGCCTGTCAGGGCCTTTACGAGGGCACTCTTTCCGTGGTCTATATGGCCTGCAGTCCCGAGGATTACGTAACGCATAGAGAGTTTCTCGATCCCTTGATAATCCCTTTCATTTCCGCCTTTCTGAGGAGCTCTCTAACGGCTGATAACCCTTCCTCACCAATATCTAAAGAATAATCATTCACATAGAGAGTTATATGCTGCTCTATAACTTCCTCTTCGAGTTCCTGGGAGTGCTGTTTTATATAGAACTTTGGCTCATCCCTATGTTTTAATGCATACTCAATACTCTTTCTTATAACTGAATCGGCCCTCTTTATCAGGTCTTTTCCCAGATTCCTCTTAGCAAGTACACCGCCGAGGGGTACAGGTAACCCTGTATCATTTTCCCACCACTCGCCGAGGTCTAAAACTTTCTTCAAGCCGTAAGAAGGATAGGTAAATCTTCCTTCATGGATTATCAGTCCTGCATCCACATCTCCCTTCACAACTGCATCCATGATCTTATTAAAAGGCATTTCAATAATCCCCCCCCGCCCCCCTTTAGTAAACCCCGTTAGAAAAGGCGGGGTTAAAGCCCCGTCTTTTCTATAAGGAATTGAGATTTTACCTATATCATCCCCGCCACAAATGGCAGGGCTTTCTAACGGGGTAAAGGGGGGTAGAGGGGGATTTGAAGGTTGAAGGTTGAAGATTGAAGAAAATAGCTGTAAAAGCAGGTTTGCCGTTGTAAGCCTGCCAGGGATTGCTATCCTTTTCCCCCTTAAGTCCTTCAAGGTGTAGTCCTCCTTTGCAACTACCAGAGGCCCACAGCCTCTGCCTATTGCGCTGCCAGAGCGGAGGAGGCAGTAGTCTTCACGGAGATGGCCGAAGGCATGATATGAAATCTTTGTAATATCGAGTTCGGAGCGCAAAGCCATCTGATTAAGGGTCTCAACATCTAGCAGGGCCTCTTTAAAACCCATATTCTCTGTATCGATCTTCCCGCGGACGAGGGCATAGAATATGAAAGTATCATTGGGGCATGGGGAATAGCCGAGGGAAAGGGTTCTCATATGCACTCCCTGCAGAGGAGTCTGCCCGACTTAAGAATAGTATTTTTACTACCATCCTTATGAATTAATTTCACCGTTGGCTTAAAAAAAACGAAGTCCTGATGAAAAGGTGTTTTGATCTTTCCGCCAAAGGAGCTATTGTCGCCGAGGGCTATATGTATGGTTCCAAGGATCTTTTCTGACTCAAGGATATTGTCCGGCCTCGTAGCATGGTCATTCGTGCCTATGCCAAACTCGGCAATATTTCTATTTTCTTTCTTTTCATAAAGTTTTGCTCTAAGATATTCAGCATACTCATCTTTACCCTCAACATCCACGACATAGCCGTCCTTAACAGTAAGGGTTATGGGAGATTTAAGCCGCCTTGTTGGAGCCCACTCGAGGATGAGTCTGCCTTTGGCTGTCCCTTCTAAGGGTGCGAGGAAGACCTCACCAGCTGGAAGGTTGCCAAAAGAGCCTGGTCTTGTAAGAATCCCTGTATCCGATTTTGCCCTCCTTCCCCTTTTTGAGAAAGAGATATAGGAGCCATTTAAGGTCTTTACTTCTATAAACTCAGCCTTGTTTACTTCCCTTGCAAGCCCTCTCGTCCTTTTTGCGAGGGCCCTCCAGTCAACATTCATGGCACACTCGAGCATCGAGATATCAAAGAGAGGCATGCTCGCATATCGGCAGCCGCAAATCCTCGTCAGGAAATCCCTGAAACTCGTATGGCTCGTGGAATAATTTGAAAGGGCAATCACACAGTTCACGGCATTATTTTTATGCCTTCTGATGATGTCCTCCGCCCTTTTCATATCACTATCCTTTGCATCCTTCATAAGAATAGGAAGAAGGAGCCCCTCTTTCTTTAAGGCCTCAACCGTCTTCCTCCCGAAGGCAAGCTCCCAGAGTTCTTCTGGTGGTTCTGCGCCATGGCTGCCTGTAGCAGGATACTCATGGAATAGGACTGTCTTACAGAAATTCTTACCTATCTCGGCAGCAAATATAGAGAGACATCTTAACTTCAACCTTCGCTCTTTATCTGATTCATCTATCTCCTCTTCTGAAGGTCTGTCAGTAAATAGAAGAACCCTCTCGTATTTTTTTACATCGAGATTAATCCTGAATATGTCCCTCAGTGGTGAGGTTATCACCTGTTCCTACCTGAATAACAAATCCATCTGTTCAAGGTGTTCTCCAGGGAAACTAAGAGGGTAGTTGTTATCAAAACAAGCAGTACAGTAATCTTGAGGATCGGGGACTATCTTTTTGAGCCCCTCGAGGCTTAAATAGGCCAGGGAATCAGCAGTTATGTATTTCCGAACCTCCTCAATGAGGTGAGTGGATGCGATGAGTTCCTTCCTCGTGGGTGTGTCTATACCATAAAAGCAGGGCCCAATGGTAGGAGGAGAACTTATCATCAGATGTACCCCTGCTGCACCCCCTCCTTCCCTGAGCATCTTCACTATCTTCTTGCTCGTCGTCCCCCTTACTATTGAGTCGTCTATAACAACCAACCTCTTTCCCTCAAGAAGCTTCCTTACAGGGTTGAGCTTTATCTTAACACCGAAATGCCTTATGCTATGCTTTGGCTCTATGAATGTCCTCCCAACATAATGGTTCCTTATAAGGCCAAAATCAAAAGGTATCTTGCTCTCCTCCGAAAAACCTATTGCTGCAGGTACCCCGGAGTCAGGCACGGGTATAACAAGGTCTGCCTCAGTATGAGACTCCCTTGCAAGTTGCCTCCCAAATTCCTTCCTCATCTCATTCACATTCACCCCACCAAATATATTGCTATCAGGTCTCGAAAAATAGATGAACTCGAATACGCAGAAGGCCCTCCTCGTACTGTTTAGCAGCCTCAGAGACCTCAAACCCTCCTCCCCTATGATGAGAACCTCCCCTGGCTCTATGTCCCTTATATAAATAGCCCCTATAAGGTCAAAGGCACAGGTCTCTGATGCAACAATATATGCACCATCTTTCATACCGAGAGAAAGTGGCCTTACACCATAAGGGTCCCTTACAGCAATGAGTTCCTTTTCCCTGAGTATTAAAAGGCTGAAGGCACCGCTTATCTGTTTCAGCGCATGAAGGACCCTCTCATAAAAATCTCCCTTTGAATGGGCTATAAGATGTACAATAACTTCACTGTCTGAGGTGGACTGAAATATTGCCCCTTCATCCTCGAGGGATGCCCTGAGCTTTAACGCATTAACAAGGTTTCCATTGTGCGCTATCGCAAGGGTGCCGAGGGCAAAGTTTGCAACTATGGGCTGGACATTCTTCAAGATACTGCTTCCGGCCGTAGAATATCTGTTATGCCCTATTGCTATATGGCCAGGAAGCCTCCTCAGCCTTTTTTCGTTGAAGATATCAGCAACGAGTCCCCTGGATTTTTCAAGAAAGAGATGCCTTCCATCGGATGAGCATATGCCCGAGCCCTCCTGCCCCCTGTGCTGAAGTGCATATAATCCGAGGTATGTAAGATTTGTTGCCTCAGGATGCCCATACACCCCGAATATACCACACTCTTCGTGAACCCCGCTCCACAGCTTTACACCGACCAATCTCGGGGTTGCTTTGGGATATACCCTTCGGGATAGTTTCCTATTCCTCCACGGGTTTACACCCATGGCTTCTTGTGGAGCGGGGTGAATGTCGTGGGTCACAAAATTATTTTACCATATAAAGCTTTTAAAAGCTTTTTAGATAAGATGTCTTATGATTTATGGATGTCATCTGCATCCTACCTTTCAACAAAAATCGCCTTCTTAAAATGTTCGATTACCTCTCGAATAAATTTCTCATCCAGCTTACCTAAAGCTGAAGGAGTCTCAAAGATCCGCTTGGGTAGGTAAAGGTTATCCAGAGAAAAACCTTCCCTGATCTTGAACCTGTACTTCTCTTTATGTATTTCTTCTCCTATCCGGTGGAGGACCTCTGGAGCAAGATCAAAACCTGTTACGCTGAGAGCCTTTGAGACAATATCTGGTTGATATACTCCTCTGGCGAAGAAACATACAACAAGACTAGATAGGATCTGACGCCAACGCTCCTCACTTAATAGTGCTTTAGCAAGTTCCTCAGGACCAAGCTGTTTCTTGGCAAGAATGGCCTTCTGATCAATACTATAGCCGGCATTGTCCAGATGGCTGTGTCTTGCACCAATCAAAACACCTATATGTGCTGCGGGTCCCGTATGATATCCAGGCATCTCGTTTCCTCCAAAAGACAAGGCAAAATCCTCTCCGCCGTATATGGAGGCTGCATGTTTAACTCCGTGAGCGAGGGCCCTGAAAAATTCATTTGGTTGTTCAACGAGAAGTTTTACAGCGTCTATGTAGGTTCTATAATCTCCCCAGTTAAGCCTGATGCCTTCAGTTTCTTTTTCAGAGATAAGACCGCGTTCTTGTGCCTCTGTGGCCCAGGCCAGAATTACCCCACTACTCATCACATCCAGCCCCAGTTTCTCTATTTGATGCATTAACCCTAACATGCCTTTAGTATCAGATCCACCCAACATGGAACCTAAGGCATAGATAGGTTCATAGTCATAAGAAAACATGGAGGTCTTATAAAAATAGGACTCATCTTCATAAGGCTCCCTAAGTGCTGCTATATGTATACATCCTACAGGACAGTGAGTACAGGCAAGCCGCCTGCCAAGGTACTTCTCTGCAAATGCTTCACCAGAAATCTCTGATGCCCTTTCAAATTTCGCTGTCTTGAGATTCTTTGTGGGAAGCCCGCCGATCTCATTTAAAGGCAGAACATTGTCAGCCGTTCCAAGCTCATGATATTTCTTCATCGCTGAGGTGGTTATGACTGCCTGGTAAATCTCATCATATAACCTCCGATACTGCTTCATATCTACTACAGGTAGTGAACGTTTGCCAGAGATCACAACTGCCTTGAGCTTTTTACTTCCAAAGACCGCCCCAAGGCCCAGCCTGCCAAAATGCCTGTAGGTTTCTGTAGTAACACAAGAGTATGGTACAAGCCTCTCTCCTGCCTTGCCAATCCTCATAATTGTTCTTAATCCCGCTCCAGGCTCATTTTCCCTGATAATACGGCCGACCGTGACGGTATCTATCCCCCATACGGAAGAGGCATCCCGGAAATAAACCCGATTGCCGTGAACAGCAAGGTAAAGGGGTGTATCGGAAGCGCCTTTTACTAAAATAGCTCCGTATCCAGCCATACGTATAGCAACTGCGCTCCGCCCACCGCAATGGCTTTCGCCTAAGTTTCTGCTGTGAGGCGACTTAAACATAGCCACGGTTTTCGATGCGAGAGGGAATAAGGCTGTCATTGGTCCTACGGCAAAAACAATTGGGTTTTCTGGGCCGAGGGCATCACAATCCCTGGGGCACTCCTCATGCAGGAGCTGGATAGCAACACCGGCACCACCTATGTATTTTCTAAAAATGTCTTCCCTTCTCTCTACCCGGAAGCTTTTCTTTGATAGATCCACATAAAGGACATTTGCGACAGGATCATCTCTAAGCATTTTTTTCGCCTCCCTTTTTTTCTAATCTCAACACTCCATAAGGACAGAAATTAACGCAATAACCACAGTGGGTACAGATCATTGGTTTATTGATTTCGTCGCTCCAGAAGATTGCACCTATAAGACAGGCATTACAGCAATAACCACAGCCTATACATTTTTTAATATCAAGACGCACTCCACCACCCAACCTGGATTTCAACGCACCTGTAGGGCACACCTTTACACAGGGTGGATTTTTACAGGCCCTGCAAACAACCACGATAAAACCTCGTTCCATACCTGCAATAGATTTCACATTTATGCATGTTTTGGACAATCCCACCTCATTTTGCCTTCTGGCACACGCAAACATGCAGCTCTGACATCCAACACATCTTTCCATATCTAACGCTATTCTCATAAATTACGTCCTCCCTGATTTTATCTTCTATCAGACAACAAAAAGACATTGTACCTGAAGAAAAATCATGTTTTAATTATATCGAACTTTTGTTAAACCTTCCACACCAAATATTTACCCCGCACCACCAGAAAGCCACGCCCCTGTACCAGAAGTTTTTTGGTGCGGGGATTGACCTTATTTCGATTCTATGTTAGAAAAGGACATGGAGGAAAAGCAGAAACTACTCTCGGGCCTACCATCTGTGGATGAAATCCTGAGGAGTAATCAAGGAATGCAGTGGCTGAAGACCTATCCGAGAAGATATGTGCTTCAGGCGATCAGGGAGGTGATTGATTTAAGGCGAAAGGAGATCATGGAGGATCTCACTGCGGGCCTCTCTGAAGAATATATGATGGCTGAGATAGAAAATATCATCGAAAGGCTCTCCTCTTATAGTCTCAATCCCCTCATAAACGCTACAGGCGTAGTAATACACACAAACCTCGGTCGTTCTATCCTTTCTGAAAGGGCTCTCGAAAACATCAAGCGGGTCTCTGGGAGTTATTCCAATCTGGAATATGACCTTAAAGGAGGGAAAAGGGGTAAGAGGTATATTCATGTCAGAAGAATCCTTAGAGAGGTTACGGGTGCAGAGGAGGCACTTGTTGTCAACAACAATGCTGCAGCAGTCCTGCTCTGTCTTAATACATTGGCAAAAGGAAAAGAGGTGATTGTTTCAAGGGGTGAACTCGTTGAGATAGGAGGTTCCTTCAGGATGCCTGAGGTAATGGCAGCAAGTGGCGCAATACTCCGTGAGGTCGGGACGACAAACAAAACCCATCTTTACGACTATGAAAGGGCGATAAATGAAGATACAGCCCTCATCTTAAAGGTCCACAAATCCAATTTCAGGGTTATGGGGTTCGCCGAGGAAGTCTCGATAGAAGACCTTGCAAGTCTCGGCAGGAGGTATCAGATCCCCGTGATGTTCGACCTCGGGAGCGGATGCCTCGTAGATTTAAAGCCTTTCGGCATCTTTGGCGAACCTGTAGTTGAGGACATCGTGAGAACTGGAGTTGATATAACTACCTTCAGCGGTGACAAGCTTTTAGGTGGCCCTCAGGGCGGTGTAATTGTGGGGAAAAGAGAATATATAGAAAAGATTCAGAAAAATCCCCTAACAAGGGCTTTGAGGATAGATAAGCTTACCCTTGCCGGATTTGAAGCAACACTAATGGAATACATCGAAGAAGAGAAGGCGATTAAGAATATCCCGACACTCAGGATGCTACTGCAGAAACCTGAAGAGATAAGAAGGCGAGCAAATAGGATAGCTAAAAAATTAAAGAAAGAAATAAAAGATGCCCATATTGAGGTCATGGCGGATTCATCAAGGGCTGGTGGAGGGGCGCTGCCAGAGGTAGATCTTCCAACATGTATAGTCTCAATAAAATCCGATAAAATCTCTGTTAATGAGTTTGAGGAAAGATTGAGAAAAGGCAACCCACCGATTATTGCAAGGATAAAAGAGGGCTTCCTGATAATTGATGTAAGAACCGTAAGGGATGTAGATTTAGAGGGCCTTGTGAAGGGAATAAGCTCAGCCTTATCAGATAGTTAAAGGTACATTAACAGACTTTTCAGCCAGAGGTAACCTTTCACCTCTATATTAAAAGGAATGATATACCTGTTAATATAAATACGATTCCAGCAATTTTTGCCGTTACCTTTTTATCAATCTTTTTTGAAATAAATTTGCCTGAATAGATAGCCATAAGAGATAGCAGGGTCAAGGCTATCATGGTACCGGTTAAAACCATCAGGGCATTGTATTTAGTTACGAATAGGCCTGATGCAATCTGTGTCTTATCTCCCCACTCTGTCATAAAAATCAATACAAATCCTGAAATAAATGAATTCTTGAAAAATGATTTACTTTCCGCTTTCCCTTCGTTCTCTCTTAATATCAGCACACCGAGAATTATGAATACGATTCCTGAAAAGATTTTTAACAATTTGATGGGTAAAAGATTTGCAATATATGAACAGAATAAAATAGCAATTCCATCCACTATTAAGAAAGCGAGCAGGGCACCTGATAATAGCTGCAGATGTTTTTTTGTTTTTGCGGATAAAAGTAAGAGGGATAACTGAGTTTTATCACCTATTTCCGCTAAACCCACTGCAAATAGGGGGATCAATATATCTTCTAACATGTTCAGGGGTTCAGTAACTTTTTTCGAGTATCCCAGGTATAACCTGATATTACCATAACCATTATACCACCAAAGGAGTTAATGAATCGGTTGAGTGAAAGACATAAACCGTGCAGCAAAAGGGACTGTGTATCTGGCTCGAGCCTGGAAAGAGGTATCCTCAATGTCAAGGATGAATTTGCTATAATCTTACCGATATCTACAAGGACAAAGAGATGCAAAAAATTATAGTGGATATTGACAATACCCTTTGGGATTTTGCAACAGCCCTGTGGAAACAGCTCAGAGGCGTTAATTCCGATTTCCCATCTCCTTCAAAGTGGAACGAATGGACATTCTGGAAGCAGTATCTTGCTGATAACCAGTTCTATAAGGCCGTAAGAGAGATTCACATCCAGCAGGATAAGTTTCTGCCCTATCCAGACTCAAAATCGTTTCTGACTGCCCTGAAAGAAAAAGGTTTCTGGATCATTATAGCCAGCCACAGAGATAAAGAAGCGATGGATGTAACGGTAAGATGGTTGAGTAAATGGGAATTGCCGTTTGATGACGTTTATATCGGGTATGAAAAATCTATTCTTTTTAAAAATTCTTATGCTGTAATAGATGACAGCCCTGAGGTGTTGGAAAAGGCTTTTCAATCTGGTATCCTTCGGTCCGGCCTTCTACATCCGTGGAATGACGGTTTAAATCATCCTCTGTTTCCTAGCTTGATGGAGGTCTTCGATTACATAGATAGCAAAGAATAAAATATCCATGGAAAGTGTTTTGAGACCAACTCCTGTAAGTTCAGGACTTTCTGGCGGGAGTGTGTGGGAATCGAACCCACCCTTCCCGATTTTGGCAGGAAACACTGGATTTGAAGTCCAGGGGGGACACCAGAACCCCATACACTCCCATGCTTGATATTTTATAATTTTTGTATTCATGATAACCTTTCGTAATTTAACCCTTAATGGGTTTCCACAAAAAGTTCTTCTTCCTGTTTACTCTTCATCCTCCTGAGGAGTTCCGCATATGAGCTGGTTCGAATAATCCTGTTGAATTGATTTCTATAATTATTCACAAGACTCACACCCTCTATTACCACATCATATACTTCAAATTTGGCATTTTTCTTCATTAGTCTATATTCTATTGGTATCTCAACATTCCTTTTAGTGATTATTTTGGTTTTTACGACTGCATAGTCACCATCAATAGTTTCCCCTGTATATAAGATCTGTTCATCTTCATAGCCTTCAATCTTTTTAATATAGGATCTCTCAAGAAGATCGCTATATAATGCTACGAACTCCCTTTTTTCCTCTGATGACCTTGCTCGCCAGTGAAGGGCGAGGGACCTTTTTGACATCTCCTCAAAATCAAATCTATTTCCAACAACTTTGCGTATCAATGCCCTCCTTTCTTTTGTCTTTTCAGGCTTTTTTAGTTCTTTGTTCTTTAAAATGTCAAGAACACCATCAATGGTTTGCTTCACCTGATATGTTGGCTCTCCAGCATATGCTATAGGAACAGTAAACAGTAAACAGTAAACAGTAAACCCCGTTAGAAAACTCACACGGGGCATTAAACCCCGTGTTCGTAAAATAAGGAATAACCCCGTGGCAAGCCGCAGGGCATTTTCTAACAGGGTAAACAGTAAAAATGACAAATGATACAGGATGAATCTTGAATCTCGAATTCCTTTCATAAAACCTCCTACGACTTTACTTCTTTAATATCTATACCTGTTGCATAAGATAAATTTGCAAAGGACATTCTATGGTTGTACACAGTGCGGAGATAATTTACCTTCATCTGGGCATAGGCCGTTACAGCATCAGCTATTTCCTTTGCCTCACCAATGCCAAGGTCGAAGTTTGCAATTGCTGCAACGAGCCATTTTCTTGCATTTTTGTAAGCCTTCTCCATTTCTGGAATACTCTTCCTTGCCTCTTCTAATTCAAGATATGCCTTTCTCACCTGCAGAGGGATTGCCTCATCAGCAAATCTCTTTTTCTCTAATAATTTATAATACTCGGCCTCTGCCTCCTTAACCTTTCCCTGTGTTATCCCAAAATCAACAGACCATTTAAGTCCCAGATATGCAGCGCCATAGACATGGCTGAAATAGTCATAAATAAAGGGGTTTTCCACCCGGTTCCTGTTTGATGCATCTGCTATAGATCCCGATAAACCAATAAAAAGCTGAGGATAGAAATTGCTTTTTTCTGCATCAAGAAGGGCTTTTTTGGCATTCAGGCCCTCCTTGAGCTGGATGAATTCAGGTCTCAGTTCCGTTGCATTTTTTAAGTAATTTTTTATATCTTCAGGCATCTTATCTTCAGGGGATAAAGATGCCTCTGCAATATCAAACTCTGTTCCTTTCGGAAGTCCGAGGCTGGTCATGAGGGCGTTCTTCGCAAGGGCCTCGCTCTTTTCAGCCTCATTGAGATTCCTCTCAACCTCGCCTAAGAATGCCCTCAATTTGAAAAGATTCAGTTCATCTGCCCATGGAGAACCTGCCTCGAGCTGCCTTTCTGCCTTTTCT
Organism: Thermodesulfovibrionales bacterium; assembly: GCA_030019415.1. Taxonomy (GTDB): domain Bacteria; phylum Nitrospirota; class Thermodesulfovibrionia; order Thermodesulfovibrionales; family SM23-35; genus JASEEX01. The sequence continues at coordinate 34,890 of JASEEX010000002.1, read as the reverse complement.
ATGGATGTAACAAATTCGTCCTTTATCTCCAGGACAAGATTTTTAATATCCCTGGTAAGGAGGAGGCTCCAGTAGAGTTCTTTTGTTCTCAAAATAATATCTGAGGTCTTTTTCTCTACACCTGCCTTTGCTACTTTTATACCACTTAAAGCAGCCTCTTTATAACTGCTTATCTTGCCGAAGGTATATATAGGCTGAGTTAAAGTTACTTCAGCAATACCAAAGATTCCGTTAATGGTGGGCCTTGTAGAGTCATCTGGAGAGTCTAACTGATCCCCCCTTGCCCTCGGAGAAGGGCCTGTCAAGGCAAGGACTTCTATCTGTGGATAGACCGCTGAATCTGCCTGTAGCTTCTTTGACTTGTATACCTCTTCCTCATACCGGGACTCTCCTATCTCTGGACTTATCTCAATTGCCTTTTTTATGCACTGCTCGAGATTTAATACAATTTTCTGATTATCTTTTTTCTGGGTGTTGTCCTGACCATATGCAGGTGTGGAAGATAAATAGACAGTAAACAGTAGACAGTAAACAGTAAACAAGATAATAAACAGCCCCTCCCTTAATCCTGAATCCTGAATCCTGTATCCTGAATCCTGTTTGTTCATAATTCCCTCCTAAACCCCTCCGAAAACAAACTTTCCGATTATTTCCTCTAAATCGACAGCAGATTCTGTTTCTCTTAACACTCCACCATCGGGTATGGTCTTATCCGACCCTCCAGGTGTTATCAGTATATATTTTTCTCCTATGAGCCCTTTGGTTTTTATGGATGCTATAGCATCCTCCTGAATCTCCACATCCTTTTCAATAAGAAGGGAGATTGATGCCTGGTAGTCCTTATCGAGCATAACCCTCTTCACCTTCCCCACCTCAACACCTGCTATTTCAATGACAGCGCCTGGCTTGATCCCTCCAGCCTTCTCAAATTTCGCATGCACAATATATCTTTTTTCACTAAAGACCTCAAGCCTGCCGAGTTTTATAGATAGATACCCAAGGCAAAAGATTCCTATTAACACGAAGAAACCCACAGCCAATTCAAGATTAATTTTTCTCATCTCGACCTCCTAAAGGCCTTAAACTTCTATAGGGCCTTCATGGCTTCCTGTTATAAACTGCCTGACTACTGGATTTGTAGAATTTTGAATCTCCTCTGGTATACCAACCTCTACTATAACACCATTGTGCAACATGGCAACCCTGTCAGTAATCTCAAAAATCTCCGGAACCTCATGGCTTACTACCACACCAGTATAACCATATTTTTCATGGGTGGCCTTTATAAGTATATGTATGGAACTTGTAATAATGGGATCAAGGCCTGTGGTTGGCTCATCAAAAAGCACTATGGACGGCTCTGTAATAAGTGCCCTTGCAAGGGCAACCCTCTTTTTCATGCCACCGCTCAACTCCGCAGGGTACTTCTTCTCCATACCTTTAAGCCCCACATCCTCCAATGCCTGTATGACTCTATCCTGAATCCCACTCTTGCTGAGTTTTGTCTTTTCACTCAAAGGGAAGGCGACATTCCCATATACAGTGAGAGAATCAAATAATGCCCCTCCCTGAAAAAGCACACCCAATTTCTCCCTTATCTTATCAAGTTCCTTCAGGTCAAGCCTTGTAATGTCTACTCCGTTAATCAATACACTTCCCCTATCGGGCATGAGAAGACCGATAATGTGTTTTATTAACACACTCTTGCCACATCCGCTCTTTCCCATTATGGTTATCACTTCTTTATCAGCGATTTTTAAATTCACACCGTTAAGGACCTTCTGGCTATCAAAGGATTTGTGGAGGTCAATAATTTCGATCATTCAATTACCTCTCATAGGAGAACAGAGCCGAGGAAATAATCCCATATGAGAATAAATATGGAGGACATAACAACGGCCTCTGTTGTGGATTTGCTGACACCTTCTGCACCGTATCCTGTATAAAAGCCCTTGTAGCAGCATACCCAAGAGACTATCAATCCAAAACTGAGGGATTTATAAAGTCCTACCATTATATCCTCCATATCCACATAATCTTCCATAAGAGAGAAGTATGTTCCTGAACTGATTCCAAGGATTTTTACTCCCACCATATATCCACCGTATATACCAATTACATCAAATATGGCTACAAGCAAAGGGAAGACTATTATGGCGGCAACGATGTTGGGCACAATAAGATACCGTATCGGATTAAGTGCCATAGCTGTAAGGGCATCTATCTGCTCTGAAATCCTCATCATCCCTATCTCTGCGGTAAGGGCGGAGCCAGCCCTGCCTGTGACCATCAAGGCAGAAAGTACTGGCCCCAATTCTCTAGTGAGGCTCAGGGCAATACCGGGACCAAGCAATGCCTCCGAGCCGAACTTCCTGAGGATATAGAATAACTGAAGGGCGAGGACCATACCTGTAAAAGAGCCTGTTAGTAAGATAACTAAAAGGGATTTGTTGCCAAAAAACCTCATCTGCCGTAAGAGCAATCTGAATTTAAAGGGTGGAACGAATATAAAATAGAGAGAATTCAACAAAAAGACAAACATATGCCCGATTGTTCGCAATTGCGAGAGTGCCCACGAACCTATTATCTTTAACAATCTTTCCATTTAACTCTTTTCGTTAAGGCTACTTAAATCTTCACCTGATTTATTCTCAGTCCTGTATATTGTAGCAGAAAGTTTTATCCCTATCTCGATCGCCTTTTGTTTTATCTCTTTAATCTTATCCCTTATCTTTGCAGCACGTTCGAATTCAAGCCTCTTTGCAGCCTCCTTCATCTCAGTCTCAAGTTTCTTCAGGGTCTCCTCATCATATCCGTATTCAGCCCTTTCCTCTGCAAGGGCAGGTACGGTCCAGTAATCAGCCTCGTATATTGAACTCAATATGTCCTTAATATTGGACCTCACAGTCTCGGGTATAATATTCATTCTTTTGTTATACTCCTCCTGTATCCTTCTTCTTCTGTTCGTCTCATATAGGGCCTTCTGCATTGAGCCAGTGATGATGTCTGCGTACAGAATTACCTCTCCATTAACATTCCTTGCAGCACGGCCTGATGTCTGAATCAATGATCGCTCTGAGCGGAGGAAGCCCTCTTTGTCAGCATCAAGGATTGCAACGAGTGAGACCTCGGGTAGGTCAAGCCCCTCTCTTAAAAGATTGACACCAATTAATACATCAAAATTTCCGATTCTTAGATCACGGAGTATCTCGACACGTTCAAGGGTATCAATATCTGAGTGGAGATATCGGGCCCTCACACCGATGTCAGCATAGTAATCAGTTAAATCCTCTGCCATCTTCTTTGTAAGCGTTGTTACGAGGACCCTCTCGCCTTTTTCTGCACGTTTCCTTATCTCTCCAAGAAGGTCATCCACCTGTCCAGAGAGAGGTCGCACAGTCAATTTTGGGTCTATAAGACCGGTTGGCCTGATTATCTGTTCAACCACACGACCTCCTGATTTTTCGAGTTCATAAGGCCCCGGGGTTGCGGATACATAAATTGCCTGGTTGACCCTGTGCTCAAATTCAGTGAATGTGAGTGGCCTGTTATCCAGTGCAGAAGGAAGTCTAAAGCCATAATCAACAAGGGTCTGTTTTCTTGAACGATCGCCCTCATACATGCCGCCAGTCTGGGGGATTGTTGCATGAGATTCATCAATAACTATCAGAAAGTCTTCTGGGGAATAATCTATTAATGTATATGGAGGTTCACCAGGGGCCCTTCCACTCAGATGTCTCGAATAATTCTCTATGCCATGGCAATAGCCGAATTCCCTCAGCATCTCCAGATCGAATCTTGTCCTCTGCTCAATCCTCTGTGCCTCGGTAGTCTTTCCCCTCCTCAAGAAATACTCAATCCTCTCCTCCATTTCTCTTTCTATATTCTTTAATGCTGGCTTGAGCCTTTCTCTCGGTGTTATCCAGTGGCTGTTCGGGAAAAGGGCAATTTTCTCGAGTTTTCTGATTCTTTCGCCTGTGAGGGGATCGAACTCATGGAGCGCATCAATATCACTACCAAAAAACTCTATACGGATTCCCTTATCCAGTGAGAATGAAGGATAGACCTCCACAATATCACCCCTCACCCGAAATGTTCCCCTTCTGAATTCAGTGTCAGAGCGAGTATATTGCATCTCCACAAGTCTCCTCAGTATCTCATCACGCTCAGTTCGCATCCCTTCTTCTATAACCAGATGCATATCCATGTAGTCCTGCGGAGAGCCGATGCCATAGATGCATGATACAGAGGCAACAACAATCGTATCTCTTCTTTCGAGAACTGCCCTTGTTGCAGAATGTCTCATCCTGTCTATATCATCATTTATTAGTGCATCTTTCTCTATGTATGTATCCGTTGCCGGGATGTAAGCCTCAGGCTGGTAATAGTCATAATAGCTGACAAAGAACTCAACGGCATTTTCTGGGAAGAGCTCTTTAAATTCTCCGTAAAGCTGTGCAGCTAAGGTCTTATTATGGACAATCACGAGGGTCGGCTTGTTTATATTCGCAATCACATTTGCAATGGTGAATGTCTTACCGGATCCAGTTACGCCTAAAAGTACTTGATGTTTCAGCCCCTTTTCCATGCCCTTCGTAAGTTCTTTTATTGCCTTAGGCTGATCACCCTTAGGAGAAAAGGAGGTAATTAACCTGAATTTGTCCATGTCTATATTCCCTCAAGAGGACATCCCCCGCATATTGGTTTTGTCTTGCAATGTGTCTTCCCGAGTCTTACAAAAAGTGCGTGGTATTCATTGAAAAGCCGGATATCCTTCTTAAGTGCTGTATGAAACAATACTTGAAATTTCTCATAATTCTCCTCATGCCCCATGATCTTATGTCGCGATAAGACCCGTTTGGTATAGGCATCAATAACAAATACAGGTTTTTTTAGGGCATAAAGAAGGATTGAGTCTGCTGTCTCGGGACCGATGCCATGAATCTTAAGAAGTTTCACCCGTAAGGTTTGCATCTCCTCATTCTTCATCCTTTCCATGCTTCCATTATATTCATTTATCAGAAAATCTATAAATGCCTTGAGTCGTTTAGCCTTTATATTGAAATAGCCTGCTGGTTTTATCAATGATGCGAGCCTGCCTGTTCTCATCTCATGGATCCTCTTTGCGCTCAAGGCCTTCTCCCTTTTTAAATTCTCTATTGCCTTCTCCACATTACCCCAGTTTGTGTTTTGTGTAAGTACCGCACCGATAGCAACCTCAAATGGTGCCTCACCAGGCCACCAGTACTGAGGTCCAAAGGCACAATAGAGCCTCCTGTAGATTTCAAGTAATTTATTCATGGATGGCAGCATCCAACGATGCCTTCCTTGACTTACATACGTCTAAATATTAGTTTAATATATCTGAAAGGAGAAATGAGGATGCTTGATGCGAGGTTTGTAATGGGAAATCCGGAGAAGGTTGTTAAGGCCCTCGAAAATAGAGGGTACGAGCCCTCAATTCTCGACAAATTTTTGAAGATAGAAAATGAGAGAAGAATGGTGCTCAAGGATATTGAATACCAGAGGGAGCTGAGGAACAGATTATCTGAAGAAATAGCCAGACTTAGAAAAGAAGGTAAAGACCCCTCGGCGCTTTTAAGGGAAGCAAAAGTGACTTCAGACTACATCACACTTCAAGAGAAACGCCTAAGAGAACTAGAGGAAAGCTCCATGGAGGAGCTTTTGCTTATCCCTAACATTCCTCATGAATCTGTGCCTGTTGGAAAAGATGAGACAGAAAACGTAGAGATAAGGAGATGGGGTGAGCCGAGGCAATTTGACTTTGAGCCAATGAATCACTGGGATATTGGTGAAATGCTTGAAATCATTGACTTTGAGAGGGCATCTAAGATTGCTGGAGCACGGTTTGCCCTTATGAAAGGAATTGGTGCAAAGCTCGAAAGGGCCTTGATGAACTTCATGCTGGATTTGAATACATTAAAGGGATATAAGGAAGTTTTTCCTCCGATTATTGTCAATCGAGAGAGCATGATAGGCACAGGGCAACTTCCTAAATTCGCCCATGAGTTATTCATGATTTCTGATCCTGAGTCATATCTAATACCTACTGCAGAAGTTCCTGTAACAAATATCCATAGAAATGAAATCCTTAGAGAAGAGGATCTGCCGATTTATTATACAGCCTATACACCCTGCTTCAGGCGTGAGGCTGGCTCATATGGAAAGGATGTGAGGGGCCTTATAAGACAGCATCAATTCAATAAGGTAGAGCTCGTTAAATTTGTAAAGCCTGAAGACTCCTATGAAGGGCTTGAGTCCCTGACAAGAGATGCAGAGGATATCCTTCAGAAGTTGGAACTTCCATATAGGGTTGTAGCACTCTGTACAGGTGATTTAGGGTTTGCTGCCTCAAAAACCTATGACCTCGAGGTCTGGCTTTCAGCCCAGCAGAGATACAGAGAGATCTCTTCATGCTCAAATTTTACGGATTTCCAGGCAAGGAGGGCGAACATAAGGTTCAAGCGAGAGGGCAAGAAGGGAACTGAATTTGTCCATACACTTAATGGTTCTGGCCTTGCAATCGGCCGCACACTTATTGCGATCCTCGAAAACTACCAGCAGAAGGATGGAAGCGTAGTTATTCCTGAGGTATTAAGGCCATATATGGGGATAGACATAATAAAGTAGTTTTGGAAGAAGTTCAGGCTTGGTCTTTCAAATACCTTTTGATTTATAATTGTTTATGCTCAGAAGAATTAAGGAAAAGGTATTGGCTGGCGAGAGGGTATCTAAGGATGAGGCACTCGAATTATTCGAGATAGAGGACATCTTTTTCCTTGGAGACCTCGCCTCACATGTGGCTGAGAAGAAAAATGGCAAAAATGTATTCTTTATCAGGAACAGACATATCAATCCAACAAACATCTGTATTAACCGGTGCAGATTCTGTGCCTTCAGCCGTTCAAAGGGAGAAGAAGGGGCATTTGAATTAACAATCGATGAAATCATTAAAAAACTTCAGCCTTCACGTTACACGTCTGACGTCTCACGCCTCACACCTTATCGGGAGGTTCATATAGTCGGAGGGCTTCATCCTGACTGGCCATTTGAATACTACCTGAATATGCTTTCAATGATAAAGAAGAATTTTCCCGAGCTTCATATAAAGGCATTTACCGCTGTCGAGATAGATTATATGTCGAGGATAAGTTGCCTCAGTCTGGGAGAGACACTACTTGCCCTCAAAAGACACGGCCTCGAATTAATACCAGGAGGGGGTGCTGAGATATTTGACGATAAGATAAGGAGTAGACTATGTCCCGAGAAGATTTCCGGGGAGAGGTGGCTTGAGGTTATGGAGACAGCACACAGGTTAGGGATTAAGACGAATGCAACGATGCTTTACGGACATATTGAAAACTATAAACACCGTGTTGACCATTTACTTAAACTAAGGGATCTTCAGGACAGGACAGGTGGCTTCCAGGCATTCATCCCTCTTTCCTATCATCCAAAGGGCAACGAAATAGGGGGCTCTTACTCATCGGGCATAGATGACCTGAAGACCATTTCCGTAAGTAGGGTAGTACTCGATAACTTCGATCATATCACCGCTTATTGGATTATGCTCGGAGAAAAGATCTCTCAGCTTTCACTTATTTTTGGAGCAGATGACCTCAGCGGCACAGTTATTGAAGAGAGGATTACCCATTCTGCAGGTGCCCTTTCAGCCGAGTCAATGACACCGGAGCAGTTCATATATCTGATAAGGATGGCAGGGAAGGTTCCTACTGAAAGGGATTCGTTCTATAGACAAGTTAAAAGTGAAAAGTTATGAGTTAAAAGTGAGAAACAAACCAATAAAGAAAAACACTGACCGTCTTACGAAGAAAGAAGGCTTGATGCTCCTTGAAAAGGCTGATCTGCTTGAACTCGGCCGGATGGCTGATGAAACGAGAAAAAGACTACATCCTGAAGGAATTGTCACTTTTATAATAGACAGGAATATTAACTATACAAATATCTGCATAAACAGATGCCGCTTCTGTGCCTTCTGGAGAGACGAAGACGACCCTGAGGCATATCTCTTGGAGAAAAATGAACTCCTCAAAAAGATTGAAGAGACAATAAAATTAGGAGGCACACAGATACTCATTCAGGGAGGACTAAATCCCGGGCTCGACCTTAGCTATTTTATAAACCTGCTGAGGGAGATAAAGAGCAGATTTGATATGAATATCCATGGTTTCTCCCCTCCTGAGATCTGCTATATGGCAGACAGGGCGAACCTTACAATAAGAGAGACATTGGGGCTCCTCAGGGATGCAGGGCTTGACTCTATTCCGGGCGGAGGTGCAGAAATTCTCTCTGATAGGGTAAAGGAGGTGATAAGTCCGAAGAAGATTAAATCTGATAGATGGCTTAAGGTAATGGAAGAGGCACACAAACTTGGCATGAAGACGACGGCAACAATGATGTTCGGGAGCATCGAAAAGGCAGAGGATATCATAAAGCATCTGGATGCTATCAGGGGCCTTCAGGATAAAGCTGGAGGTTTTACAGCCTTTATTCCCTGGAGTTTCCAGCCGGGTAATACAGAATTAGCAAAGAGCTTAGAGCTCAGAGCTCAGAGTAAAAACTCAGAACTCAGAACTCAGAACTCAGAACTCTTTGCTGCTACTGCTGTTGAGTATCTGAGGGTGCTTGCAATCTCAAGGATTTATCTCGACAATATCAAAAATATCCAGGCATCATGGGTTACACAGGGGCTTAAGCTTGCACAGGTTGCCCTGAGGTTTGGAGCAAATGACTTTGGTTCCACAATGATAGAAGAAAATGTTATAGCATCAACGGGTGTAAGTTACAGGGTCTCAAAGGAAGATATCATCAAGGCGATAAGGGATGCCGAATTTAAACCGGCACAGAGGAATACGTACTATAAAATCATTCAATATTTCTGATGGACCTCAAACAAGAGGCAAAAAGGCTACCATGAAGGATCTATGGAGCATAAGGATGAGGGCATCTAAAACAGCCGTCAGTCCTCAGTCGCCAGTCGCCAGTCAGAAGGAGATTCATATCTCTGGTGCGGAAGGTATTTATGAGAAGTCAGAAATTCAGGAGGTTGTTAAAAAATATATTGAGAGGGCATTAAACCATCCGAGAGGCAAAGCCGATAAAATCATAATTACAATCGAGGATATAAAACAGGAGCCAAAAACAATCACGGCTTTACCTGTAGCCACAATCAAAAATACCATGCCGGGTGAAGGAAAAAAAATGGCGAGGGGGTTACTTCAATCATCAGGGGTATCGAAGGTGGCTATTGACAGGGCCTTTGAATTGATCAAAAAAGACGGTATGAGAGGTGCGGCCATTATTACAGCCGAAAAGGGCAATCGTCTCGATCCAGACAGAGAAAGGGGAATAAGGGTATCCCGGCTCGGGATTACTAAGCCGGCATTGAAGGGGCTTTCATCGAGGCTCTCAAGGCATGGTATTAATACTGGGACTGTTAAAGAGGCGCTGGTCCTTGCGTCAAAGGTCTCATCCTGTGGGCATGTGATAGCTGAATTATGTGTATCTGATGATCCCTACTACACAACAGGCTATGTGGCATCTAAGGCCTTCGGATATTTGAGGATACCCAACATCAAGAGTGAGGGGAGTAGAAGCGGAGGAAGGGCATTTTTTGTGAAGGAAGGGATAGATGCCGAAGGCATCATAGAGTACCTTGAAAGGTTGCCTGCAATAATAGAAAAAGTCTCTCTATGCAAAGGTATGGTTTCGTTAGATGAAATCCTTAATCGTTCTCATATTTAATCCCACAGCAAAAAGGGCATCAGATAAAAAAATAGTAAGGGCATCTCATTTCCTGAAGTCAAGGGGATATAAAGTGGAGGTACTTTTCACAGAGCAAAAGGGGGATGCAGAAAGTCTTGCAAGGGAGGCGATAAAAGAATCACCCTCTATGATTATTGCAGCTGGTGGTGATGGCACATTCAACGAGGTGATTAATGGGATTGCAGGGTCAGAGATTCCGATGGCGATTCTGCCTCTCGGGACCACAAATGTGCTTGCTAAAGAACTCAGTGTTCCCCAGGTTGTAGAGGATGCAATGGAAGTTGTCTTGAGTAGCGCTCCCAAGACCGTCTCACTCGGTAGAATAGTTCGGAGTTCGGCTCTGTCGAACTCCGAACGCGTTAGCCGTTACTTTTGCTTAATGGCAGGCATTGGCTTTGATGGTGAGGCAGTCTTCAGGATAAGTGAGACACTCAAAAAAATTTCAGGTAAGGGTGCTTATATTTACAGTGGAATAAAAACCCTATCTGGATTTAATCCCGGTGAATTAATTTTTGATATTGATGGAAGAACTTATTCCGGATATTCTGCAGTTATAAGCAAAGCAGCCAAATATGGAGGGAATTTCAAGATTACACCTGATGCAAAACTCACTGACCCCCTTCTTTATATCTGTCTTTTTAAGGGTAAAAAACGTTTAGACATCCTCAGGTATGTCTTCGGTATAATAGTAGGGAGGCATCTCAGGTTCAGGGATGTAGAATATGTAAAAGCAACTACTGTAGAGGTTAAAGGCAACGCCCATGTGCAGATAGATGGTGATTATTTTGGTAAGACCCCGGCGAAGGTTGAAATAGTGCCCAATATAGTCAGGCTGTTGTTTTGATTACTCCCCCACCGATTACTGTGTCTCCATCGTAGAAAACGGCACTCTGGCCAGGTGCAGGGGCCCACTGAGGTTTATCATAGACAACACTTACTTTATCTCCGAGTAAAGATATTGTTGCTGGCTCATCCTTCATCATGGAGCGTACCTTTACAGAGGCTTTAAATTTTTCAGATGGAGGAAGCAAAATCCAGTTCAGGTCTTCAACAAAAAATTCCCTTTTCTTTGCAGCCTCCTGAGTACCTACATATACTGTGTTTCTAATAGTATCAATCTTTACAACATAAAAGGGTTCTTTAGATGATATACCCAGCCTTTTTCTCTGGCCAACAGTATATGCATGAATCCCCTTGTGTGTACCTATTACCTTTCCGGTCATACCAATGATAGGACCTGGTTTTCCTGCAAGGGGAGAAAGTTTTTCAATGAACTTAAAATAATTTCTGTTTTCAATAAAGCATACCTCCTGGCTCTCAGACCTCTTTGTTGCCGGAAGGTTAAGTCCTTTTGCAATTTCCCTGACTTCATCTTTCCTGTAATAACCGAGGGGAAGGATTAGTTTTTTAAGCTCCTCCTGTTTCAGGATATAAAGAACATAGGATTGGTCTTTTTTGGGATCAATTCCTTTTTTCAAAAATACTGAAGTCTCCCTTGAACCCTTGAATCCTTGAATCCTTGAATCCTGTCTTTCTATTCTTGCATAGTGTCCGGTAGCTACATATTCAGCACCTCTTTTTTCAGCATCCCTAATGAGAAAAGGGAACTTGATGAATCTATTGCATAATATGCAAGGGTTGGGAGTTGAGCCTGCGGTATAGGCACTAACAAAAGGCTCAATCACCTTTTCTATAAAATCATCTCGCACATCCATCATGTTATGGGGTACTCCGATATGTCGAGCAGTTCTTGATGCCTCCTCAATCGCCTGAAGGGAGCAGCAGGTTTTGAAATCAGTTCTGCCTCTTTCTTCCCATAGAATAAGGCTGAGACCTTCCACCTCATATCCCTTCTCCTTCAGAAGATATGCTGCGACAGAGGAATCAACTCCCCCGCTCATTCCAACAAGAACCTTTGGCATATCAAAATATAACAGATTGACCTGCCGTTTTGTAACTACTACAATATCTTATTATGAAGAACATTGTCCTTACTGGCTTTATGGGAACTGGTAAGACTGCAGTAGGCAGAGAGCTCTCGAGGCTTCTCAATATGGGACTCATAGATGTGGATACAGAGATAGAGAAATCCCAGGAGATGACCATCAATGAGATATTCAAAAAGTTCGGTGAGCCGAGGTTTAGGGAGATAGAAACGGAAATGATAAAAAAGGTTTCTGAAAATAAAAACGTCATTATCTCTACAGGTGGTGGTGCTGTATTAAAGCAGGAAAATATGGGTGCCATGAGGAAAAATGGTGTCATTGTCTGTCTTATGGCAACACCCGAGACAATCCTCAAAAGGACGAGCCATAATAGTAATAGGCCCCTGCTTCAGGTAGAAAACCCTTTCGGAAGGGTAAAGGAACTATTAAATTATAGGAGGCCCTTTTATGAGAAGGCAGATATCATGATTGGCACAGATGACAAAACCCCTCTCCAAATTGCAGAGGAGATAATTAAGGAAATTAGCATTAGGGAATAATAAATCAAAGATTCATAAGAATTGTTTGAGGGTAATCCTTTCTTCTTAAAGGCAATCTTCAAGTCATAGCCGATGTAGGTGTAGGAAAGACCTAATTTATCTCACAAAGCATATAATAATTTCTGACTGTGATTTTCTCAGTTATAGAAAAATCGGGTATTTTGATATAGAATAAGACAGTTAAAAGGAGGTGTGTAAAAATGCTTGAAAGGATATCAGTTGATCCAAGGATTTGTCACGGGCAGGCTTGCATAAAGGGAACGAGAATACCCGTCTATCAAATTCTGCATATGCTGGCAAATGGTGATACTATTGAAGAATTGCTGCAAGAATATCCGTCACTTAAGCAAGAGGATATTCTTGCATGTATTGAATATGCAGAAAATTAGATAACTTATGATGGACAATACGATGTGATGAAAAAATCCTATGTCTTTATGCTATCAGATATTGATAGAAAACGGCATGAACATATAACCGAAAAGGACAAAGTGACAGGATTTGTAGTTCAATACGAAACATTATTTGAAGGCAAATGGGTGCCTATTGTTCGATATGACACTGCTCATGGATATGCTCACAAAGACTTATTAAATCCGGATGGCAGTAAAGAAAAGATATTTTGGGGAGCAGCAGATCTCAATGAGGCATTAACGTTGGCTGATATTGATATAAATGAAAACTGGGAAAGATATAAAGAGAGATATTTAAGGAGGATAAAGAGATGACAAGAGAAGAAATGTTCAGAAAAAACCAGCAGCTTTCTACAGAGTTTGAATTATATATTCTTGAACATCCCGAGATAGAAGAAAAGATACCTGACAATGCCATGATTGTGTTACTTCCTGAATATGATAAAGAACTTGCAGCGAAAAATATTGAACTCTCTGAAGCTAATAAAGAGGCGGGTCAACAAATAGTTTATGTAAAAGTTGAGAGGTTACGGGCATCGAGAATTGAAGGGCTGACACTCCAGGTAGCGTAACGAGTCTATGCCGAGAGAGAACAATAATATTCCAACTGGCTTATACTGGCAGGGGAAAAGGACAGAGGTCGAGCGGATTTCCCTGCCCTTTCAGACTATCGAAACCATCAACGAAAGTAGAACAGTGATGGAGAAAGAAAAGCACACATTATAAATATCTTTAATATCTATAGGACAGGTCATAAATGTATAAAGTAATATGGGATAAGGAAATCAACGGTGTGATATTAACAGATAAACCCACCGAGATTAATAATTTAATTCTTCCACGCCCTGTTTTTTTTGAGGAGTTGGACCTTCTGAAATTCAATAAATTCTGGAACTGTCCGAGAACAAAAAAACCATTATTATGGGCAAATGGAAGGAGATATTACTGCAGGGGGGAATGGGTTGCAGAGGCTAAAGGTGGAAATATTTTTGAGTCCCCACAAATAAACATTACGGAGAACGGGAAAGATTTAATCATTGAACCTATTAATGTAGACTTAATGGTCAGAAAGAATCAGGAAGCTCTTCGTGTATTGGAAAATGAGGCGATGGATTTTGTTGAGCATACTTACAAGTCGTATAAAAGGGGTAGGAACAAGGTAAATTGTTTCGCGGTTTCATTTAGTGGAGGTAAAGACTCGCAGGTAGTTCTCGATATAGTAAGCAGAATAATCCCGCCGGATGAATATATTGTAGTTTTTACAGACACAGATATGGAACTCCCTTCTACTTATGAAAATGTAGAAGAAACTAAAGCATATTACCAAAAACTTTATGCCGGTTTACGGTTTGAAACCGCAAAGGGCCGATTGCCATCTGAGAAAACATGGCGGATATTTGGGCCACCGAGCAGAATACACAGGTGGTGTTGTACAGTTCATAAGACAGCACCCTATATGAGTCTGATTAATTGCATGTTTAATGGGAAGAAGCAGCCAAAGATCTTAACATTTGAGGGAGTGAGAGCTGAAGAAAGTGCAAAAAGGGAAAGTTACACTAGAATTTCAAAGGGGACAAAACATACAAATCAAATCAATGCTGAGGTAATAAGATATTGGAACTCTGCAGAGGTATTTTTGTATACATTCTATCGTGAATTAAAAATAAATGAGGCTTACAGATATGGATTGAGCAGGATTGGTTGCGGCATCTGTCCTTTTGGGTCCGAGTGGTCTGAGTACATTATAAACTACAAATACTCAGAGGTTTCTTCTAAATACTTGGGAATTCTTAAGGAATATGTTGATATGATAGTTCCAGAAAAAAATAAAGCTTTGGAATATATTTGCGAGGGGGCATGGAAAAAAAAGCCGGGATGGGGTGGAATAAACTCTAACGGAACCAAAATTGATTTTTTCTCGTCTGACCAACGTTTAGAAGCACTTATTTCAAACCCCAATGAAAATTTTATCGAATGGTCAAGGACGATAGGGGAAATATATTTTAAAAAAGAAGATGACAAGAAATATGGGGAAATAAAGGTAAGAGATAAAATTTTTGACTTCGAAGTAATAAAGAATAAAGATGATAAGATTTTAGTAAAAATAGGGAAAATAAATAATGACATTATTTTTAAAAATAAGATCGAAAGAATTCTATACAAAGCCACCTATTGTATTCACTGTGGCACATGTGAGGTAGAATGCCCGACAGGTGCCTTAAAAGTTAGTCCTTATGTAAAGATAGATACAACGTTATGTAACCATTGTGGAAATTGTTTATACCATGCAGAGAAAGGATGTTTTAAGGCACAGGCTGATAAGATGATTCTGGGGGGGGGTAAAAATATGGCAAACAAATCAGGAGGTTTTACAAAATATAAGACATTTGGACTTAGAAGGGAATGGTTATTTTCTTTTTTAACTGATCCAGACAAATGGTTTTCTACCAAGAATCTTGGGCCTATTCAAGCTTATGCAGTAATAGTATGGCTAAGAGATGCCGATGTGCTTAAAACAAAAGAAAACAAAATAACAAGATTGGGTCATAAGCTTAAAACAGTATTTTTTAAGAATGAACGATTATCCTGGGAAATAATCTGGATAAATCTTAGCCATAATTCCAGTCTAATAAAATGGTACATATCAGATGTTGATTTCGGCAATTCATATTCAACAGGTGAACTTGTGCAGTTAGGACTGAACCGTGGTTTTTCAGGTAGCAAGAATACAATTTCAAGCGGCATAGATGCTTTAGCAAATATGCTGGAAACAACACCATTGGGCAATGAATTGAAATTGGGAATCATAGAAAAACGAGGGAATACCCGTAACATCCAAAAACTCGGAACTGACGATGTCCATCCCATAGCAATCGCATATTCTCTTTACAGATATGCTGAAAGTAAAAATAGGCGTGACTTGACCATTTCTGAATTTTACAGGGATGAACAGAAAGAAGGGCCATACCGTCTTTTTGGCATATCAAAGGGAAAGCTTGAGAATATCCTTCGCTATCTTCAGGAAAACAAAAATGGCATATTGAAGGCAGACCTGATCAAAGGTCTCGATAATATCCATTTAAGAGAAGATTTAAATCATATTGATGTATTGGAATTATTAAGCGAAGAGATTTATCCTGAAAGTCTGGAGGCGTAGATGAGATATTCTGAAATCATTGGGTTGCATGATTACTTTGAATCCTATTATGACCTCACAAATGAACATAAAACCTACTGGATGCGGTTCATACCTAATGAGAAGTTTAACAATATTCTAAAAACCACAGTGGGAAGCCTTGAAGCAAGCCAGTCTACTGAACGAAAATCAATCCTAATTCAGGGAGCTTATGGAACCGGCAAAAGTCATGCATCTGCTGTTGTCAAACATTTGCTCTGGGATGATTCTGGCCATATTGAAGAATACCTTAAAACTCTTGATGTCCAGTTAAGGGAAAAAGTAAGAAATTTCAGGAAAACAAAAAAGGTTTTACCTATAGTTCTCAAGGGCATAGCAAACATCACAGATAACAGAACCTTTTCTCTGGCTGTGGAGAAAGCTTTAAAGGATACACTGAAGGCAAATAACGTAGAAGTTCAGACAGAAAGTGATTTTGAAAAGATGGTTGCCCAGATAAAAGATAATCCCTTGCATATAGACTGGAATCAAATAATAAAAAGCAACCAAGAACTGAGAATGTATGTTAACAGCCCATCCGATTTGGTGAATCGGTTAAAAAATAGAGATATAACAATATTGAAGGTTCTTGAATCTATTATTAACAAGAAAGGCGGCTATTTTATATATTCCAAAATAGATAAATGGCTTTTAGAAATAGCAAAGGAATTAAGTGATAAGGGAATTGCGAACCATTTAATGATTTTCTGGGATGAATTCTCGGCAGTTTTACAGCATTCAAACAGAAACGAATTTTTGTCTCCCCTGCAGGATATGGCAGAGCTAAGCAAAAATGGCAATATCTTTTTGTACCTTATTAGCCACAGAACACCTCACCAGGCAGGATTTGCCGATGAGGAGGTAAAAAAGGTCTTTGACAGATTTCACTTCAAAGACTATTCAATGGAGCCTATTACAACTTACCACATTATCTCTGCTGCCATACAAAAGAAAGATGAAATAAAGTGGAATGATCTCAAAGACAGATTTTTCTCTGCTAACCCCCAGTTAAATGAACTTTTAGAAAGAATTTCTGGTAATGAGGGTGTATCTGCAAAAAATAACGTTAAGAATCTTTTCCCTATCCATCCCTACGCTGCCTATCTGGCAACCTTTATTGCGAGAAATTTAGGCTCGACCGAAAGAAGTATTTTTAGTTTTCTGAACGATAAAGATAAAGGATTTTTGAATTTCTTGAATAATGAAACAGATGATAAGTCACCTGTTATTAGCGCTGATTATCTATGGGATTACTTTATAGAAGAGTTTGAGAAGGATAATTCAGATAAGTTTTTACCAATCTTGGAAAAGTTTAAATTGCACATCAAGGATATAGAAAGTTTAGGCAAACAATACATCGCAGTTTTTAAAGGCACATTATTGCTAAATGCCTTATACAGAATGGTTTCTGTGGGAGAAGCTCAACAGAGTCTGGTACTCCCTTCGGTTGGTAACATACAGTCTTTATTTATAGGAACATTTTGTGAACCAGATGTTGATAGAGCACTTGGTTATTTTGATAAAAAAGAGATTATCAGAAAAACCCCTGATGAACTTTACCTTGTATCTTTTTCTATTCCGCCCGTAAAAGAGATAGAAGCCGAAAAACAAAAAGCACTCTTGGAATATGAAGATATAACAAAGGTATTGGAGTTCAATCCTGCCTCAAAAACAAATCTAACCAGTTTGATCACAAACGGTATCTTGAGAACTACTGAGGTCAATTTTTACTGGGTAGGTGAAAAAGAACATATTTTACGAAGCAAACTTTCAAAAGGCTTCAGAAAGACCTATTCTTTGCATCTTGCGATCTTTTTGCAGAAAGATGATGCTGAAGCCTCAGTCATAAAAAACACTATAAAACAACTCGCAAAAGAGGAAGACAGCAAGCATAGTATATTCATTTTTATTGATAAGCCTTTCGGAAAAGACCGCTACAACAGATTTATTACTTTTTATGCTGAAAGTGTTGTGGCACGCAATCATAACTTCAATGATGATGCCATTGCAAATCAAGACTTTGCAAAGAAGGTTGTGGATGACTGGATAAACAGTATCAGAAGCGGCTATGTGACTGTTATACTCAATGGGGAAGAGAAGCTGGAACTGATGAGCAAAATCGGGAACCTTATCAATGAACAGATTTCCCCTCGTATTTTTAGATATGGATTGGAAAATCTACAAAAGGCAAGAGAGAATCAAAACGTATGGACATACAAAATGGCCCAAAAGTCTATCGAGATATTTCTGTTTGCAAATTCGAGAGATGATATTTCATCAAAAACTTCAAGGGGTCAGGAATCATATTTACGGTGTATTCTGAAAGACAAAAGGGGAAATAATTATGTAGTGGAGGAAAATCTGGAGATAAAAGAAACTGCGGATAAAGAGCATCCTCTTGTAAAGATTTCAGGGGAAGTTGAGGGCAAAATTAATGACCTTCAGGATCAACCTAACTTTAATCTCGGAGATAGATTGAGGTTCTTAAGCGAGCTACCTTATGGCATTTATTCCAATATGATACATATGGCCTTAATGGGATATGTATTGAGAAAATACATTGGAAAACTTTATGAGGCTGGAACCGGTAGACCCATTACACAGAGCATGATGAAGGATAAGACTACCGAACTATTCAGATGCTGGCAGGAAGGAATCTCATCGAGCAAATTAGAAGTAAGGCTTGGAACATTAGAAGAAAAGGAGCTTGTAGAAACGCTCGGAGATATTTTCTCCTTTGATAATGTTAACAGTTTAAATGATTTGAGATGGGAAATAAGAAAGCTCGTCAAAGATATGGGACTTCCCATATGGTCGGTCAAATATCTGGATGTGAAGGATGGCGTGAAAAATGCCGTTGATGAGATTTTCATACTTACAAAAAACGTTGATAGTGAAATAGGTTATGACGATGTAAAAAGGATTTTGGAAGCAGTAAAAAATAACAAGCTGGATCTGGAATTAACTTTAAAGAAAGATAAAATCCAGCAGGGATTTATTCAGTTTTTGCAGTATATTGATTCCGTGAGTATTTTTTATTCCGATATTGGTGAGATTATTGATTATCTATACAAGAATATGCAGGAAGAGGTGGCTCAGTGGGAGATAGACAAGGTTGAAAGCAAGGTAAAAGACTGGTGGATTAAAAAACAGACGCTCCCACCTGAAACAGGTATTCCTGGCGAAATCAAAGAAAAACCACCCGTTAATGATGTTGATAAAATAATTTATAAGGAACAGGTAAAAGAGAGGTTGATGTCCTATTCAGGAGATCTAAAACCCATACTCTTAAAGATATTGGATGCTAAGCCTGATTTGGCCTATTTAATAGATAAATATTTGAATTCGCAATAAGAAGGAGGCATTTATGACACCTATAGAATTTGATGTGATTGTTTTCAGGGAAAATGAAACCTTTGTGGCCTACTGTCCGGAGCTTGATATTTCAAGTTGTGGCAATAATGTAGAACATGCCAAGGAAATGCTTAAAACCGCTGTAAGACTCTTTATTGAGGAAGCTGAGAAGATGGGAACACTCGAGGGCATACTGGAAGAATCAAGTTACAAAAAAGATGCGAGTGGCAAATGGATACCTCCGAAACTGGTTGCTACAGAACTTGTGAGCATATAATTTATGCCCAAGATAGTTCCTGTACCGGCATGGAAGCTAAGGAAAGTATTCGAAATGGCAGGATTTACATGTGTGCGAGTAGAAGGTGACCATTATGTTTATACGAGACCCTGAATACAAAGGCCGGTGGTTATATACCTGACTGGTAGGAGGTACCAGTGTTTATCATTAAAAACAACTTGAGGACATCTGGTATAAGCAGGGAAGAATATTTTGAGCTTTTGGAAAAGGTTTAAGAAATAGAAA
Organism: Thermodesulfovibrionales bacterium; assembly: GCA_030019415.1. Classification (GTDB taxonomy): domain Bacteria; phylum Nitrospirota; class Thermodesulfovibrionia; order Thermodesulfovibrionales; family SM23-35; genus JASEEX01. The sequence goes on along the minus strand of JASEEX010000002.1, from coordinate 15,133 downwards.
AGGAATGAAGATTTTCAACTCAGTTGATGAACTACTCGTCGAAATTGAATCAGATAAGAAGTCAAGAAGTTCCCTTGTTAGCCGATATCCTGCCAGATTAATCTTTTTGCCTTCGATGAATATGTTGAAGGATATGGTGAAAACATTTGATCAGCTTGGAGTTGGGAAAATAGAACTTTCCGATTTTTTGCCACACTCTGATGGTTGGATATCAGCAGAAGATTTGATAGAAATCATCAAAGGATTGGATAACAAAAAGGATCTTATTATTTTACCCCTTTCGGAAATAGCAAGGTTTTATTCCAGAGAAGACTTTTCTTCCCTGTTTAATACCATTTCCGAAATTGAAAACAACAAAAACCATCGAAGAAGGATTTATATCCCTCTAATTGGCATTTATGAAAGATTCGAAACCGAGTTTTTTGACGGCTTTCACCGCAAGGACCAATGGGCTCCGCTGTGGCAAGTACTTTCTGACAACCAATCCAAAATTATAATCTATATCACAGACTTTTCTGTGGCATATGCCCCAAATGCTGAGATCATCAACAATACTAAAGACTGGCTGAATCTGTGGAAAAGGGATAACATTGAAAGACTAATATGTTTTTCCAGTACCCTCGTACATTTATATCCCAATAGATTGCCTGACAACGCTTTTGACATCGCAGAGATTAGAAATACAAAAGCTCTTTTTTTGAAAGTTTACGGGATAGATCTGCCCATAATATTTCGCTATGAGGATACAACCTTCTGGAATAAACTTTTTGAGATTTTTACTGAAACTGGGTTCAGAACCTTAGAAGAAGCGATAGTAAAAGTTTTCGGGGTATTAACTGTCAATATTGATGATATAGCAAATCTCTGGACACTTTCTGATACCAATTTTAAAAAATGGTTATTAAAGCAGTATGTATCAGTTAAGAATGAATGGAATAATACATATATCTCTCAGGTTATGAGTTCTTTAGAAACGATTGATAACGATGAGTTTTTAGAAGGTATTTGGTTCAAGATATTTGATCTTAAAGATAACAATTCTCGGTTATATTCAGGAAGAAAAAGACTATTGGAAAGATTTTATGCAGATAAAGAAATATCTGTTTCTTATGAAAATAGACTCACCAGTACATTAAAAGAAATTAAAGATGATAAAGAAAAATTGAACCTCTTAACCGGTATTGCGCAATGCGAAAGAAGAATATTACTTGAAATGTTTCTCAATGGAGAAACAGATATGCAATCTATCAGTGAGAAATATAAAGGGCTTTACTATTACCTCCAGGATATCATGCCTGATAACCTGAATGAAGACAACCGATGGGTGTTGGACTATTTTAAAGAGTACAGGGCATCAAAATTGAAGAACGCCATATCACCTTTGCTGAATGATTTTCTTAATGAAAGAAACAAAAATAAGGATGTCTTCTACAAATGGTATTATGCGTTTGAACCTGCCCACCAGATATTGAAGAGGGAGAATATTGATAAGGTTATCTGGATAGACGCATTGGGAATGGAGTGGTTTCCTTTTATAATCTGCCTTATTGAGAATGAGATGGGATTATTTATTGAAAAAAAGTACATTGCGCGGGCTTATCTTCCAACGATTACAGACTGTAATCGTTTTGAAAATGCGCTATACATCAGAGACTATGACAGAGATGTACATTCAGCGGAACCTTACAGGCATCCAGATAGTCTCTTAAGGGATATTGAATTGATAAGAAGGATTCTTCAAAGGAATATATCCGTCTATAAAAATGAGAGGATTGCAATTGTCTCTGACCATGGCTCTACAGCCTTAGCAAGATTGAAAAGAAATCTAAAGGTTTATAATTTTGAAAATGCTCATCATGATGGAAGATGTATGTGGATAGATAATGATTTCTTAGATGATGATGATTTGGTCAGCCATAGTATTGACAATCCTGAATGCAATAAAACTAGGGCACTGATAGCTTTAAGATATTCATCTCTTTACAGAAAGCCCGTTAGGGAGGTTCATGGTGGCGCCGCACCTGAAGAAGTTCTAGTCCCGGTTGTCATTGTTTCTAAAAGAAGACATATAACTGATATAACATACGAAATAACCCCAAATGAAATTATGATTAGTAGAAGAGAACCTATCCTATTCTTGTCCATAACCCCGAAACCTGATAGAAAACCTTTATTGATAGACCCAAAAGGAATGCCTTTAAGTCTGGAGTTTGATAATTCTCAACAAAAATGGTGCGCAGACTTAGGAGGCTACAAGCCAGGGAAATATAATATGAAAGTAAAAATTAATGAACAGGAATATTCTATTACAATTGAAATTCTAGGTGGCATGAAGGAAAGAGACTTACTATGAACGAATTAGACAAAAAGATTAGAGATACCTTCCCTGAGGAATCAGTTTATAAAATTCCTGAAAGATATAGTGTATTTTCTGGCAAAAATATTCCTTCTTTTATAAAGGATTGGTTAATAAAAAAGTTTACAGATATTGATGGGACACTTGATTCAGAAGCCTTATTGAGATTTCTCAATGACCACATCCCTCAGAAAAATAGCAAGATTAAGGGCAGAATGATAAACGATGCCGAAGAAATTGTTATATTAACCAGGCTTGTTATTGAGCCTGAAGTAAAAACCGGCGTATTGAGGTTTTCTATCCCAGATATGGGTATAAAGTTAAATGAAGGCAAGGTTCCTACTTATATAGCTAAAAGACATGCTGAATTAAAGGGCGGCGAAGTTTGGGGAGTAGCAAGATTAGCATATACTCCACCTCAAGGGAAAGAAAAGGGTGTAATTGAACTTACGGATTATAAGCCATTCAAGCCTTATGATGTAGATGTTGAATATTTTAGAAATGTTAGAAAAGAATATAACACTGAAGAATGGATGGATTTACTAATCAGGTCAATGGAATATAATCCTGACGGTTTTGATAGCTTAACTCAAAAATTATTATTTATCAGCCGATTGCTGATACTTGTAGAGCCCCGACTTAACATAGTAGAGCTTGCCCCAAAGGGAACAGGGAAGTCTTATATTTTTGGCAACATAAGCAAATATGGCTGGTTAATAAGCGGAGGTACTGTTACAAGAGCAAAGTTATTTTATGATGTATCTAAAAATACGATGGGCATAATCACGATGTATGATTTTGTTTCGATGGACGAAATTCAAACCATAAGGTTTTCTGATGAAAATGAATTGAGAGGTGCCTTAAAAAATTATTTGGAATCAGGAATTTTTACTGTAGCCAATGTGAGGCAGACATCTGCCGCTGGTTTGATATTATTAGGCAACATTCCCTTAGATAGCGATAAAAAGCCTCTCAATAGGAAGTATTTCACTGAATTACCTGATTTTTTCCGGGACTCCGCTTTATTAGACCGTTTTCATGGGTTTATTGAAGGTTGGAGACTACCACGAATAAATGAAAGTCTAAAAGTAAGAGGCTATACATTGAATGTTGAATACTTTTCTGAAACCCTACACTCTTTGCGAGAAATATCTGATTTTGCAGCAATAGTGAGTGAGTTATTAGATGTGCCAAAAAATGCTGATACACGAGATACTATTGCAATAAAGAGATTAGCAACTGCTTATTTAAAACTTTTGTTTCCAAATGTTAAAAGCCCAGATGAGATTGATAAAACAGATTTTGAAAACTTTTGTCTAAAACCTGCCTTAGAGAAAAGAGGCATCATAAGGAAACAAATTAATCTCATGGACAGTGAATTTAAAGAAGACTTGCCTGCTATAAGCATTAAATGAGTAATGGCTTAAAATATACTAAAGATTATATCTATATAATCCATGCCTAAAATACTTCATATCTCAGACCTTCATATTGGCAAATCCTTTACCAGCTTTGGTGAGAAGGGGAAACTTTTACGGCAAGCACAATTGAGACATTTGAGAGGATAATATAGGCAGAATATGCAAATAGCAAAAACGATTCTTAAGAATTTTTGGGGCTTAAAAATATGGAAAAGATAAGGGTTGAACTTGCTGAGAGAAGTTATGATATAGTTATTGGAAGCGATATCCTCAGAGGGATCGGGGATAACCTCAAATCCTTTGGCCTGAGCCCGAGGATTGCCATAGTGAGTAATCCAACTGTTTTTTCACTTTATGGTAAATGTGTATCAGACTCGGTAAAGAAGGCAGGGTTTGATCTACTTACTGTAACTATACCTGATGGTGAGGAATACAAGGATCTTCTTTGGGTGCAGCATATATATGACGAGCTTCTCAAGCATAAACTCGATAGGTCATCAGCACTTATCGCACTCGGAGGTGGAGTTATAGGTGATATAACAGGATTTGCAGCATCTACATATATGAGAGGAATTTCCTATATCCAGGTCCCGACAACGCTTCTTGCTCAGGTGGATAGTTCTGTTGGGGGTAAGACAGGTGTTAACCACAAACTCGGTAAGAATATGATAGGCACTTTCTGGCAGCCAAGGCTTGTCTGGATTGATGTGGAGACACTTAAAACCCTGCCTAAAAAAGAATTATTGGCTGGTCTTGCTGAGGTGATTAAATATGGTGTGATATGGGATGAGAAATTATTTGATTTTCTGGGAGTCAACAAAAACAAAATTCTTAGCCTTGATAGGGATGCTCTAACTCATATTATTAAACGTTCATGTGAGATAAAGGCAGAGGTAGTATCAAGGGATGAAAGAGAGTCAGGGTTAAGAGTAATCTTGAATTATGGCCATACTACCGGACACGCAATAGAGACTGTTACAGAATACAAGAAATATCTTCACGGAGAGGCGGTTGCGATCGGGATGTGCCTTGAGGCAAGGCTCTCCAGCATGCTCACCTTTATTGACAATAATAAGGTATTAAGGATAAAGTCTCTTGTAGAATCATATGGTCTACCCTCAGAAATGCCAGCAGATATAGACATAAGGCACATCCTTTCATCCATGGAGCTTGACAAAAAGGCGGTTGCAGGGGAGTTGAAGTTTATTTTGCCTGAAAAGATCGGAAGTGTAAGAATCTATAGAGGAGTTGATAATAAGATGATAAAGAAACTGTTACAAGAACAAGCTTTTGAAAAGTAATGGATCCACCAGAACATATCCTCGTTGTTGATGATGAGGCTGACCTTGTTGAGCTTGTATCATATAATCTAAAGAAAGAAGGCTTTATTGTGGACTCAGCCTTAGATGGTGAGGTTGCCATCAATAAGATAAAAAAGGGTAGATATGACCTCATCGTCCTCGATCTCATGCTCCCGGGGCTACAGGGTATGGAACTCTGTCGAATTCTACGAAACGATCCAAAAACAGAAGGATTGCCCATTATCATGCTTACTGCAAAGGGAGAAGAAGTCGACAGGATACTCGGCCTTGAGATGGGGGCCGATGACTATATGATAAAGCCGTTCAGTCCCAGGGAACTCGTAACAAGGGTAAAAGCTGTCCTCAGGAGGTCAGCAGAAAAACCTGTAACCGAGAAGATACTGAAAATTGGAGAATTGGAAATAAACAGAGAGAGATATACAGTTTCTATTAAAGGAAAGCCTGTAAAACTAAGTGCAACAGAGTTTAAGCTCCTTCTTTATCTTGCTGAAAAGAGAGGAAAGGTATTCAGTCGGGATCAGTTCCTTGATGCGATATGGCGTGATGAGGCTTTTGTTGAACTGAGAACAGTTGATGTGCATATCAGGAGGTTAAGGGCTCATATTGAGGAAGACCCGGCTAACCCAGTGTATATCAAGACTTTGCGCGGAATAGGCTACTATTTTGAAGGCAAGATGTGAAGGCTGGATTATTAAAAAGTATTCTTTTAGCCTATCTGATATTTTCTCCTTTTTTGCTGGCAGGTATCGAATATTATTTACTGTCTGCACTTTTAGCTACCATCGTTATTAGCCTTCTTGAGATCAAGCGGGTAGAAAAGGCTATAAGTGAGATAGCAGAATTCTCAGGTTCGATAACATCAGGAGATTTCAGAAAAAGTCTTTTCTTGAAGGGAAAAGGCGCAATTGGAGAACTTGCAAAGAATATCAATGATCTGGCTCAGAATTTCGAGACGAGGCTCAAAGAGGGTGAGGAGGAGAAATATAAGATAGAGGCTATCCTCATGAACATGTCTGACGGATTAATGTTGACAGATACCAAAGGCAGGATACTCTTAAGTAATTCAGCTATCAAGAACTTTTTCGGTGTCGAATCCAATATCGAAGGCAGGACACTGATGGAGACCCTGAGGAAGGCAGAACTTATGGAGGTAATTGATAGGGTGGTTAAAACCGAAGAGACGATATCCTTAGAGATCGAAGTTACCCACCCGAGAGAACTTTATCTGGTGGCCACTGCAGCACCTTTTTCAGTAAAAGGGGAAGTATCAGGGGTAGTTTTAACATTTTATGATATTACAGGGCTAAAACAACTTGAGGATATGAGAAAGGATTTTGTAGCAAATGTCTCTCATGAAATAAAGACACCTATTACCGCAATAAAAGGTTTTGCTGAAACACTTCTCGAAGGAGCGATTGATGATAAAGAAAATGCACGCAAGTTCCTTGAGACGATAAGAACCCACAGTGAGCGCATGAATTCCCTTGTAAGTGATTTACTTACGCTCTCAAGAATAGAGCTTGGTGATATAAAAATACAAAAAATGGATGTGAATCTTGACAATGTTGTTGATACGGTATTTGCAACCCTAAGAGGGAAGGCAAAAAACAAGGGGCTTTACTTGAAAAAAGAGATATCTCCCAACGCACAAGAGACCAAAGCAGACAGGGATCGCTTGATTCAGATACTCCTCAATCTTGTGGATAATGGAATTAAGTTTACAGAAGAAGGAGGAGTAACAGTAAAAGTGAAAAGAGAAAAGTTAAAAATTAAAAGTGAAGAAGAGAAAAACGTCTTCGTTATATCAGTAGAGGACACGGGAATCGGTATCCCCAGGAAACACCTCTCCCGCCTTGGTGAGAGATTTTACAGGGTCGATAGAGCACGTTCAAGAGAGCTTGGTGGTACAGGCCTCGGCCTTGCAATTGTCAAACATCTCGTAAAGGCACACGGCTGGGAGATGGAGATCGAAAGCACTCAGGGCGGGGAGACCAAGGTAAAAATCATAATTCCATCCGTAACCAAAATTTAATCTCGCCTTAATACTCCTTTAACAATCAAATATTAAATTAGTGGCGAGTCATGCGTGACAGCGTAAGACATTTAATGGGGTTGTGTTAATAATTTCATCGAAGGGAAGACAGATTATGATGAAACTGTTAGTTTTGGTTTTAGGGCTCTGCAGCTTTCTATGGTTAACGGAAACTGCAATAGCTGCGGAAATCACAAACCCTATACTCAAAAAACTGGTAGAAAGGGGTGTCCTTACTAAAGAAGACGCAATATCAGTAATGGAGGAAATGGAGAGGGGAAAAGTCGAAAAGGAGAAGAAAATTGAGGAGAAGATTGTAGAGAAGGTAAAGGAGGCGGTTCCTGTAGAGGGGAAGGAAATCGGAAAATTAGTTAAGGCACTTAAAGGTTGGAAATTTGGATACTTGTGGTATCTCTCTTATCAGGACGGAGAAACTGGGAATACCACGGGTGGTGATGGATACAGTAAGTTTGTTGCGAAACGGGGGTACTTAAACGTATATAAAGAGTTTACCCCTTGGTTTAGCGCCCGCATAACTCCAGATATAACAACTGTATCCGATGCCGGAAGCAGTCTGGATGGGTCTATCAGTGTAAGGATTAAATACCTCTATGGAAAGTTTAATCTTCCGGATCTTGCCTTCTTCACAAAACCTTTCATCGAAGTCGGAGTCGTTCACATGCCGTGGCTCGACTATGAAGAGCATGTGAATTTTTACCGCTGTCAGGACACCATGTTCCTCGAGCGGAATGAAACCTTTAATTCAGCAGACATAGGTTTAACATTTGTCTCCTTGTTTGGAGGGGAGATGAACGAAGATTATAAGAACAAGGTAAGCAGTTACTATCCTGGTCGTTATGGAAGTATGTCTTTAGGAATTTATAATGGTGGTGGATACCATGCACATGAAAAGAATGAAAACAAGGTCCTAGAAGGCAGACTGACACTAAGGCCTCTACCTGGCGTTATTCCCGGACTTCAGTTCTCTTACTTCGGGATAACCGGAAAAGGAAATAAGGACACCGATCCTGACTGGAGAGTGAACCTTGGATTTGCGAGCTTTGAGCATGGATATATTACCTTAACAGGCCAATATTATTGGGGCAAGGGTAATCAAAAAGGTAATGATAAGAATGATAAAGATGGTTATTCCTTCTTTGCCGAATTAAAACCTCATAAGAAGTTTGGCATCATCGGCCGATATGATTTCTTTGACCCAAATGATGATATAAAAAATGACGAGAATAGAAGGTATATTGCAGGTGTTGCTTATCATATAGACAAACAGCATAAAAATATGGTTCTTCTTGATTATGATACTGTGGATTATAAGCAGTCCGGTAAATCGGACGATAAAAGAGTGCAGCTAACTTTGCAGGTTGCTTATTAATCTCAAGATGCAGGAGATGGGATATGTAACAGAAATTTAACAAAACTATAACATAACTTTAATAATTGAAATGGTATTTTATAGTATTTTATAAAGATAGGAGATTGATGATATTTCTACGCCTTTATCTGATTTTTTTCTTTCTAATAGCCCTCTTAGGCTGCAGGCCTTCAAACAAAGAGGGAGTAGTTATTACTATTGCTGGTTCAACCTCTATTCAGCCCTTTGCCGAGAAGTTGGCTGAGATTTATATGGAGCATCATCGGGGAGTAATCATTAATGTTCAAGGAGGGGGTTCGACAGCGGGCATCAGGTCAGTTAGAGGCGAGGCGGCTGATATTGGTACATGTTCTCGTGAATTGATGGAAGAAGAAAAAGATCTAAAAAGAATTGTCATTGCCTGGGACGGCATAGCAATTATAGTCCACCCAAAGAATAATATCCACAACCTTAATCTCACCCATCTCAGAGATATCTTTGCAGGTAAAATTAGATACTGGTCTGAATTGGGATGGGTGCATAAACGTATACATTTTGTCACCCGAGAGGAAGGTTCAGGAACCAGAAATGCTTTTGAAGAGATGGTTATGCACGATGTCCCTATTTCTGATGAAGCCTTAGTTGAAGATTCAAACGGTTCTGTGAGGGAGATCGTTGCTCATGATCCTCATGCCATTGGATATATCTCATATGGCATTGTAGACAAGCGGGTCAAAGCCTTATCTATTGACGGGGTAGAACCCAACCTGGGAACGATCAAGGAAAAAAGATATGAACTTACCCGCCCTTTCCTCTTTGTGACCGAAGAAGAACCACATGGATTAGCCAGAGATTTCATAGATTTCATATTGAGTTCTGAAGGTCAGGGGATATTGGAAAGGGAAGGGTTGGTTGGTATCCGGTAAACCCCATTAGATATTTATTATCTAACGGGGTAAAGAACTATGAAAGAGAAGATAATTGAAAAGATTTTAATGCTCCTGGCTTTTTCAGCTATTGGAGCCCTGCTCTTAATGGCAGTCTTTATCTTTAAAGAAGGTATGCCCATCATATTCAAGGTAGGGTTAAAGAATTTCCTTTTCAGTACCCACTGGGCTCCGACCAAGGGTTATTTCGGGATCTTTTCCATGATTGTCTCTTCTTTGTTTGTGACGACAGGGGCTCTGATTATAGGCGTTCCATTGGCCTTAGCCTGTGCTATCACCTTAGCAGAGTTCGCTCCTCAGCGATTAATGGTTATCTTAAAACCAACTATAGAGCTTCTGGCTGGAATCCCTTCTGTTGTTTATGGTTTTTTGGGTGTCGTTCTTTTAGTCCCCTTAATCAGGGATTATTTAGGAGGGCCAGGGCTTTCCCTTCTTGCTTGTTCGATTATCCTTGCCATTATGATCTTACCCACCATCACAAGCATCTCTATAGATGCCATCCAGGCGGTTCCTTACAGTTATAAAGAGGGCTCCCTTGCCTTAGGGGCTACTCACTGGCAAACTATCCGCATGGTTATTTTAAAAGCAGCCCGTTCGGGGATTATTACTGCTATCATGCTTGGAATGGCCAGGGCCATCGGGGAGACCATGGCTGTGATCATGGTGGCCGGCAATGCCCTTAAGATTCCCAGCTCCCCCTTAAGCCCGGTGCGGACATTGACAAGCAATATAGCCTTAGAAATGGGTTACGCAGCAGGTGACCATCGGGCTGCCCTCTTTGCCACAGGGATTGTCTTATTCATTTTTATAATGATCTTTAATGTCACTGCAAATATCATCACAAAGAGATGGCGAAGAGAATAAACCCAGTATTGATACAGCGCGTGATCAAGGCACAACTCTGGGGCCTTACAGGTTTTACTATAGGTATATTAGTTTTTATCATCTGCTTTATCTCCGTCAAAGGGCTACCACAGATAACCCTTGAATTTCTGACCTCAAATCCGGTAGATATGGGCCGTTCTGGTGGAATTTTTTCCACTATCGTGTGCACCTTATACCTTATATTCGTCTCCCTTATGATCGCCATACCCCTGGGTATTGGTGCAGCTATCTATCTTACTGAGTATACCAGAGAGAGCCGGGTTACCCACATCATCCGTTTCGGAACCGAATGTCTGGCCGGTATCCCTTCCATTATCCTGGGGTTATTTGGGTTTGCCTTCTTTGTAATGGCCCTTCGCTTAGGGTGGTCTATCCTTTCCGGGGGTATGACCATGTCTATTATGCTTCTGCCCACAATTATTCGGACCAGCGAGGAGGCCATAAAGGCTGTCCCTCATGAACTGAGGGAGGTAAGTTTTTCTTTAGGCGTAACTAAATGGCAAACTGTTACTAAAGTAGTTTTACCCAGTGCCCTTCCCGGAATCGTAACCGGGATAGTCTTAGGCGTTGCAAGATGTATCGAAGAAACAGCTGTCATTATCTTCACCGTGGGTTCTTCGCTCAGGCTTCCACAATCGTTACTTGATTCCGGGAGAACAATGGCTGTCCATTTTTATATTCTGGCCAGGGAGGGAATATCCATGCCCAATGCTTACGGGACAGCAGCTATTTTAATCCTTTCCATTCTTTTTATTAACCTCAGTGCTTATTACATCATGCGGCAATTTCTCAGAAAAATGTGATAATGTATGTAGGTGAGTCATGTCAGCAAAGATTGTGGTCAAAGACCTCAACTTCTATTATAACAATCACAAAGTGCTGTCAGATCTCAATCTAACGGTTGAGACGAATAGCATCCTCGGGATTATGGGGCCAGCCAAGAGCGGTAAGACAACGCTCCTGAGGGTTTTTAACCGTCTCTGTGATCTTATCCCTAATATTCGAGTTGATGGAGGGGTTTTTCTTGATGGTGAAAACATTTTACGGCCTGATCTCAATATAGATACATTGAGAACAAAGGTAGGAATGGTATTTGACAAACCTGTCCCCTTGCCCCGTTCTATTTTTGAAAATCTTGCCTATAGCCCCAGGATTCATGGCATGAAAGACAAAAGGAGGTTAGAAGAGTTGGTGGAGAGAAGCCTGAGGTTAGCTCAACTCTGGGATGAGGTTAAGGATCGACTCAACGAATCGGCAATGAAGTTGTCCGGGGGACAGCAGCAGCGCCTGTGCATCGCCAGAACACTGGCTATGGAACCAGAAATCATCCTTTTAGATGAGCCTACTTATGGGCTTGATCCTATCTCCACATTAAAGATAGAACAAGCCTTGCAAAGCTTGAAAAAAAACTATACCATCGTCCTTGTTAGCAACAATACCTGGCAGGTGGCTAGAACCTCTGACAATGTGGCCTTCCTTCTTATGGGTGAACTGGTGGAGTACGGGAGCACACATGAAATCTTTACCGTCCCCAAAGATAAGCGTACCGATGACTACATATCAGGAAGATTCGGCTAATTCGGAGACCGACCTTTGAGTAAGATTACCATAGAGAATTTGAATCTTTTTTATGGCGATTTCCATTGCTTAAAGAACAACAATCTCACCATAGAAGATAAGAAAATCACCGCCCTGATCGGACCTTCGGGGTGTGGGAAGTCAACCCTTCTGAGGTGTCTGAACCGGATGAATGACCTCATCGAAGGCGTGAGCATTACCGGGAGGGTGTTGATTGATGGTATGGATATTTACGGTCGAGGTATCAATCTCATCCAATTAAGAAAAGAAGTTGGCATGGTTTTCCAGAAACCAAATCCCTTTCCACTTTCTGTCTACGACAATGTAGCCTACGGGCCGAGGGTTCATGGCTTATTTAAGACAAAAGATGCCCTGGAAGCTGTAGTAGCCAAATCACTTTCCGCTGTTGGTCTCTGGGAAGAACTAAAAGATAGGCTTGATGTATCAACCCTCAATTTGACCCTTGAGCAACAACAGCGCCTTTGTATTGCCAGGCTTCTGGCTGTAGAGCCAACCATCCTGCTTATGGATGAACCCTGTTCAGCCCTGGACCCCTATGCTACTTTAAAGATTGAAGCACTTTTTTTAAACTTGAAAGAGAGGTATACAATAGTTATTGTCACCCACAACATGCAGCAGGCAGCAAGGGTATCAGAATATACAGGATTTTTCCTCTTAGGAGAGCTTATAGAGTTTGGGGACACAGACACAATATTTGTCAATCCTAAGAATAAACTTACGGAAGAATATATAACAGGAAGGTTCGGGTAATGGCTATTTTTGATGAGGAGTTAAGGGCGTTAAGAGAAAATGTTTTGAAACTTAGCTGCATGGTTGAGTCCGCTATACGCGATTCTATAAAATCCCTTGTGGAGAGGGATAGTGACCTTGCAAGAGAAGTCATTAAGAGAGACCATCTGATCAATGCCTTCGATGTGAAAATAGATGAAGAATGTATAAGACTTATTGCCCTCAGGCAACCCATGGCGAAAGACCTGAGATTCATAACTACCGCAATGAAGATAACGACAGACCTTGAAAGGATAGGAGACCTTGCCGAAAATATTGCTGAAAGGGCGATAGAGCTCAACGAAGAACCTCTATTGAAGCCTTATGAAAACATCCCGATAATGGCGGAGATCGCACAGGAAATGGTGAGAGACGCTCTCGAGGCCTTTGTAAAAGAGTGTTCAACACTACCCTACAAGGTTATAAAGAAAGATGACGAGATAGATGCTCTTACAGTCAAGAACTTCAATGAGATGGTGTTCATTATGATTCAGGATCCAAAGATCATTCCCATAGCTGTAAAGAGGACGTATGTTGCAAAATATCTCGAACGAATTGCAGATCATGCAACCAATATTGCTGAGATGGTTATTTATATGTGTAAGGGAAAGATAATCAGGCATATGGAGATTACCGAAGGCTAATAGGAGAAAGTTCAAATGTCAAAGCTCAAAGTTCAAATATTTTGGCATTGGGATTTTGAAATTTGGATTTCTTCTTAAAAGGAGATAATGGCTATCTTTGATGATGAGTTAGGGGCATTAAAGGAGAGGGTTCTGAAACTCGGCTCCATGGTCGAAACGGCTATATGCGATTCTGTGAGATCTCTCGTTGAGAGGGATAGTGACCTTGCAAGAAAGGTTATTGAAAGGGACCACCGGATAAATGCCCTCGATGTTGAGATAGATGAGGAATGCATAAGACTTATCGCCCTTAGGCAGCCTAAGGCGAGAGATCTGAGATTCATAACAACTGCCATGAAGATAACGACAGACCTCGAGAGAATGGGAGATCTTGCTGAAAACATTGCTGAAAGGGCGATAGAATTAAATGAGGAACCACAGTTAAAACCTTATATAGATATACCCCGGATGACCAAGATTACAGAGGGCATGGTAAGAGATTCTCTCGATGCCTTTGTAAAGGGATGTTCAACGCTACCTTATGAAGTTATGAAGAGAGATGATGAGGTTGATAATTTGACCATCCAGGTCTTTAATGAGCTCCTCTTCTATATGATCCAGGATCCAAAAACAGTATCCCGAGCCATGAGGATTAGCTATGTCTCAAAGTATCTTGAGCGTATTGCAGACCATGCAACCAATATCGCTGAGATGGTCATTTACATGTGCGAAGGAAAGATAATAAGGCATATGAAAATTCCAGAGGAGTAAGTATTTTTAGCTCTTGACTTTCCCATCCCATGTTGTAAAATATTCTAAAAAACCTTTCAGGAGGTGTGAGTTATGGCAAAGGCAAAAAAATCAAGGCAACTTAGTTTCACCATGCCGAACAGGGTTGGATTGCTTTCAGAAATCAGCACAGCAATCGCAAACGCAAAGGTTAATATCAATGCTGTCCACGCATATGAGGCGGAAGACAAGGCATGCTTCATGCTAATCACTGATAGCAATGCAAAGGCAAAGAGGGCCCTTGGTCCATTAGGGCTTGAGATCAAGGAAGAGGATGTTATTTCTGTAGAGATGCCTAATAAGATAGGGGAATTGCAGAAGGCTGCAAAAAAGATTGCTGATGCAGAGATTAATATCAACTATATGTACGGAACTGCCGGTGCTGGTAAATCTTCAACCTGTGTCTTTAAAACAGTTGACGATAAAAAGGCAATTAAGGTAATTAATAAATAGGAAACAGAATTTTCTGATGCTTTAAACCAAAATTTCTTCTTGTATAGGTAAGTCTTTGCTCGGTTTTACTGTGAGCAACCCTAAAGATGCCAGTTTTCGGATTGTTTTTGCTACTTCGGCTTTATCAAAAGCAGGTTTTCTTCGTTGTTTCCATTCCATTCGAGCTGTCCATGACCACACCCAAGTGGAGGTAGAGCAATAGAAGTAATGCCCCACTCTTTATAATGTTGCTCAAGATATTTCAATCCACGAATTATGTCTGATAGATTTGATACAGATCTCCAGCGTTTTTTCGTTGGAAAATTTAATATCCATGGTGGCACAAGTCTTTTATACAAATAGGGCTCACCGAGTTTGACTCTACCTTCATTACAACGCTTCACATAATCTTCAAACATATCAGAAAAACGTTTTTTAAAAGCAAGCGCAACACCGGTACCCATAATGCCAACAATATTTACCGTATTTACGAGTGTCTGACACTCGGATTCAAATAAATCTCCAACTAAAACTTTGTACCCTCCCCCAAAATTAGTACCACTCATAGTGCTAAATTTTCCGTAATATAG
>JASEEX010000029.1:5000-26626 GCA_030019415.1 Thermodesulfovibrionales bacterium | reverse complement strand
TTACATGAGGCAACGAATAGTCATTTCGTGTAGATTTTTACGTGAGGCAACAGGCCTACATTTACGCTTTGCGAGTTGTGAAAAGATTCTAATTTTCATATAAGATAAAACTCATATGGTGAACTTCGGAAAAAAATCGATGCCCTTTCTAGTTTTCTTCATTCTATCCATCATGCTTCATACCAGTCTCCTCTTTGGGATTTCGGGTCTCAAAAGTCTTGCTTCTCTGAGTCCATCGAAAGAGGCTGCAGAGGTTAAAGGTAAGGATGTGGAAATTAAGGCCAAAGAACTCATAGCTAAAGGAGAATCCTTTCAGATAGCAAGGTTTAACAAGGAAAAATTCTACTTTGATATATACTGGCTTGGTATCTATGCGGGAGAAGCAGCTCTTGAAGCTGTTAATGACAGTGGTGCTCTGAGAATAACTTCAAGAGCTCATTCCGCTCCTTTTATATCTACCTTTTATAAAGTAGAGGACTATGCAGAAAGTTTGATCATAAATGGAAGGGCTGTTAATTTTAGGATTAAACAGCGTGAGGGCAGATATAGAAGCGATAAAGAGACAATATTTGATGTAAGTAACAGAAGGGTTATATACTTCGATTACCTAAAAGGTAAAAAGAAGGAACATATTATTAATGGAGTTGTATGGGATGTTATCTCCGGTTTTTATTACCTGAGAGCTCAGCCCTTCACGATTGGGAAGGTTATTTATATTGATGTCTTTGACAGCAATAAGTTCTACAAGACCAAGGTTAATGTCCTGAGAAAGGAGAAGATCGAGATTTCTGGCAGAGGCGAAATAGTTACAGTGGTCGTGAAGCCAGAGACCAAATCTGAAGGGGCATTCCATAAGAAAAGTGACATACTGATCTGGCTTACTGACGATGAAAAAAGGATACCTGTAAGGGTCGAAACAAAGGTCCCCATCGGAAAGGTTGTCGCAGAGTTAAAATATTTCGAAATTGAGAAGTAAGTTAAATCAGAACCTGAAAAGTTGCTTAGAATATACTGTTTGCAGCCCCTGAAAAATTTTGCGATGTATCCTGATTAGACAAACTCTGAAGACTCTAAAATTTGGGTTATTGTTTTTTTATTAAAGAGAATTAATTTTGTGAACGTTCCATGATATTCTGATATAATCTTATTAATTGAAGCTGACTTTTATACGGAGGTTTAAATGATAGTTATTGCAGATAATCTGAATACGAGGAACAAGGCTTACATGGAAGCAGTCAAAAGGAGAAATATGGAGGCCCTCTCAGAATTTGTTAAGAGGCTTTCCCATACAGATATGATAAATGTGCAGTGTTCTTTAGATGGCTCAGGAGACGAGGAAGACCTTCCCTGGGTGGTTGGTGTCGTCCTTGAAACAACAGAGAAGGATATCTGTCTCGATTCAAGAAATATCAAGGCCCTTAAAAATTCCATTCCCTTATGTAAAAGGCCACCTCTTATTAACTATATCTCAGGTACAGAACCTGAGGAACAGGAGGAGCTGCTCCAGCTCGTATCTGATTCAGGTGCTTCCCTCGTCATAAGGGCGTCAAGGGCCACTCCACCCACAACTTTAGAGGCAAAGCTACTGATAATAGAGGAGCTTCTGGAAATGGCAAACTCTGCAGATATACCAAATGAGAGGTTATTTGCAGACCCTTCTGTTGTGCACATAGGAAGAGGGGTAGGCCAGGAGCATCTCGCAAACTCCACCGAATGTATTAAAGTCCTTAAGGATTTGATAGAGCCCCCGATAAAAACTATTGCATGGATTTCGAACGTCTCTGTTGGAATGCCTGCAGCCCTCAGAAAAAAAGTGGAAGCCGCATTCTTCTGTTATTTTTCGGGCGCAGGTCTCGATGCTGCAATGGTTGATGTTCTCGATGAAAACTTGAGGAAAGCCATATACCTTGTGAAATCTTTTAAGAATGAGATAGTATTTTCACTTGCTGATATCTCCTAAAAGCAAAGCTCTAAATCCTAAGCACCAAATTCTAAACAAATTCAAAATCCCAAATTCCTCAAACTCGTTGCGAGTCGACTCCGACAGGTTTAGGATTTGAAACATTTGGATTTGTTTAGGATTTAGGATTTCGAATTTAGGATTTTTTTCCTGTCTCTATCCTCGGAAATAAGGCTTTGCCCTTTTTTATCTCCCTCCCGGGTTTGAGCATACCCCACTTCCCCCCGATGTCAAGGTTTACCTCCCCTAATTTTCCTTCGATATTGAGCTGTTTCCACATTTCTTCTGCTGCGGATGGCATAAAGGGGAAGAGATAGATTGCTATGATTCCCAGCACCTCAGCAAGTGCATAAAGCACACCTGAGAGCTTATCAATTTGATTTGTCTTCCACAAATTCCATGGAGCTTCGTCCTCGATTAATTTGTTTGAATCTTTAATTACGAACCAGATTTTATCGAGGGCATGGCCAAAAGATAATTTTTCCATTAAAACATCCAAATCTGCCCTGATATTTTCTACGAGACTTTTAAGTTGGATTTCTCTAACAACATCAATTTGTCCACCAATATCATAAGGAGGAGGCTGAGGGATTTTTCCTTCAAAATACTTTTCAATCATTGCCAGTGTTCTGCTCAATAAATTCCCGAGGTCATTTGCAAGGTCAGTGTTGATGCGTTTTATAATACCCTGCTCGGAAAAGTCACCATCTGCTCCGAAAGGGACCTCTCGGAAAAGAAAATACCTCAAGGCATCAGTCCCGTATCTATTGACTATCTCATTCGGGTCAACCACATTGCCGAGAGACTTCGACATCTTTTTACCTTCGACAGTCCACCATCCGTGGGCAAAGATATTTCTGGGAAGAGGCATTTCGAGTGCCATTAACATGGTTGACCAGTAGATAGCATGAGTTGTGAGGATATCCTTTCCTATGAGGTGATGGTCCGGAGGCCACCAGTCTTCAGATTTGAGATTTGAGAGAGGGGGTGCGAGGTACTTTGTTGCTGAGTAATAATTCAGGAGCGCATCAAACCATACATAGGTTACAAAGTTTTCATCAAAAGGAAGTGTTATACCCCAGGGGAGCCTCTCCTTTGGCCTTGAAATGCAGAGGTCGCCGAGGGCATGATTTTTTAAGAATCCAAGAACCTCATTCTTCCTTGTCTCAGGAAGTATGTAATGTGGATTTCCTTCAATGTATTT
Organism: Thermodesulfovibrionales bacterium; assembly: GCA_030019415.1. Lineage (GTDB taxonomy): Bacteria > Nitrospirota > Thermodesulfovibrionia > Thermodesulfovibrionales > SM23-35 > JASEEX01. The sequence continues at coordinate 23,462 of JASEEX010000029.1, read as the reverse complement.
TATGAGTCTTTCCTGATAGTTCGACATCAGGAAGAAGTAATTCTCCTCCGAGATATACTCAACGGGTCTTTTACACTCAGGACAGTTACCATCTACAACCTCCTTCTCTGTCCAGAAGCGTTCATCGGGAGTGCAGTACCAACCAGCGTAGAGCCTCTTTTCTATCTCACCTTTTTCGTATAACCTCTGGAGTAAGGACTGAACAGTTTTTATATGTTCCTCATCTGTGGTGCGTATGAAGGCATCATTTTTGATATTCAGTTTCGCCCAGAGATTTTTGAAGTTTATGACCATCAGGTCAGCATGTTCTTTTGGTGTCCTGCCCTTTTCCTGTGCTGCCTTTTCTACCTTCTGGCCATGTTCATCAGTACCTGTTAAAAAAAATACCTCTCTGCCTCTTAATCTGTTATATCTCGCAAGGATGTCAGCTGCCAGAGTTGTATATGCATGGCCAATATGGGGGATATCATTTACATAGTATATGGGCGTGGTAACGTAGAACTTACCGCTCACTTTTCACGGGACCTTTTTCTGCGCTTTCTTCTGCGTCCTATAAACCTCCTGAAGCCTTCTCTATATTCTTGCTCTTTAGGTTGTAGTGAGGGTTGGGCCTCGGGCTCATCTACTTCTCCTGATGAGTCGCCCGAGGCAGCAATCATTTCGAACACCTCTGCATCTTCCGAAAGGGATATGGAATTTTCTTCTGTCAGGGCAACTTCCTCAGAGGATGCTTCATCATGCTCATAGCCCAAGCAGCACATGAGCCTTCCACAGACACCAGATAGCTTTCCTGTGTTAAGGACTAGCTCCTGCCTCTTTGCCATCTTGATGGAGATAGGCTCAAAGGATGTCAGGAATTTTGTGCAACATAGTTCCCTACCGCATATTCCCATGCCACCTAATATCTTTGCCTCATCCCTCACACCTATCTGCCTCATCTCTATCCTCGTCCTGAACCTTGTTGCAAGGTCTTTTACGAGCTCCCTGAAATCAATCCTCTTTTCAGCAGTGAAATAGAAGATAATACGTTTTCTGTCGAGGGTCACCTCTGTGGATACGAGCTTCATCGGAAGCCCCCTCGCTATTATCCTCTCGAGGCAGTAATCCCACGCCTCTGCTTCGAGTTTACTGTTTTCTTGTCTCTGCAGCAGGTCTTCTTCTGTAGCCTTACGAATGACCTTTTTCAGCTCTCTCTCAGGAGTTTCTACCGTATGGCGCTCTATGATTACATTACCTATGCTGAGGCCGAATTCAGACTCTGCGACCACAAGGTCACCTTTGTTAACATCTACATCATTTGACTCAAATTCATATATCTTTCCACAGATTTTAAAATGTACTCCAATTACTTCAGGCATTTTATTTACCTCATAAAATTCAAAGCAGAATTCAAAAATTCCCTGATTTCGCGCTCTTAATTTTCAGTTTTTAATTTCCTTAAAATAGAGCCTGTGTAGTTCCATGTGAGGGATCTGTTCAGATTAAAATTTAAATATCCCCTCAGGGTATTAAGTTTCTGATAATTTTCTATTATAACCTTTAAATCCATAGAACTGCTGAACTTTTTTATATAGTCTTTAAGGTCTATATTAATAAGATTTTTTTCATCCTGAGTTATCTTTATTATGGCCGCATCTCTGAGAAGGATTACTATAAGGTCGAACCACCTTTCCATCTCTTCTCTTGAAGTCCAGCCGTCTTTCTCCGCTTTTAGCATCCCATGAAGAAGTTTTAAAAACCATGCCCTTTCTTTAATTAGGTCTGCTGAGATCGCAAGGCCTGGCCTGCCCATGGAAAGTCTGGCAGGAGTCGAGAGTCTCTTTTTGACTCCTGACTCCTGACTCCTGACTCCTGACTGTTTTTTGACTGTCTCTATCACCCTTTTACAAGCCTCATGGGAGAGTGGTGTAAAGTTTACCCGTGAACATCGCGACCTTATTGTGTCGGGCAGGCGGTCAGGATTTGATGATATAAGAATTATAAGGCTATCCTTTGGAGGTTCTTCAAGGGTCTTAAGGAAGGCATTCGCTGCAAAGGGGTTCATGGTATCTGCTTCGTCAACAATCACGACCTTCCATCTGCCCTCAAAGGGCTTGAATGCGAGTGCGCGATCAATAGCCCGTATCTCTTCTATCCTGATCTGCCCACCTTCGGGTGAAATAAGCAAAAAGTCAGGGTGTACCCCGGAATCTATCTTCTTGCAGGAAGAACATTCATCACAGCAGTCTATCACTCTATAGTCGTGAGTCATGAGTCGTGGGTCGTGGGTCTGGAATCTTTTATTTATGACTTCTGACTCTTGACTATTGACTCTTGACTTTTTATGACTGCTGACTGCTGACTGTTGACTGCTGACTGTCTTTAGACAATTGAGCGCCTTTGCGAGATTGAGGGCCGCAAATTTCTTGCCTATTCCCGATTCTCCTACAAATAGATATGATGATGGTATCCTCCCTCTCTGAATGGTTCTAAGGAGCATATTTACTGCCCTTTCTTGTCCTGTAACATCTCTAAATGCCATTTTATCTTAAATTCCAATATCCCAATAAGCTCCAAAAAAATCAAATAATCAAACACCAATAACCAAACACCAAATAAGCTCCAATAATCAATTACCAATCACCAAACTTGTATGATTTTTGGTTATTGGAATTTGGTGATTGGTTATTCCCCATTTTGTTTATTACCACGTCTGTAACAATACTGACTATTTTATTATATACCTCCTCTATACTTTCTGAGGCATCTATTAATTTTATTCTTTCCGGCTCTTTTGCTGCAATCTCAAGATAACCATCTCTTACCCTTTTATGGAACTCTAAATCCTCAAGCTCTAATCTATCCGTCTTATTGATACCCCTGTTTCTCTTTAACCCGATCTCTACATCAAGGTCAAGAAGTAGTGTAATGTCAGGTTTTAAGCCCTCTGTTACTATTCTTTCAATGAAATCTATAAGCTTTAAATCTATTCCCCTTCCATAACCCTGGTAAGCTACAGTCGAATCAATAAACCTATCTGTTATAACAACAGAACCTATTTTTAGTGCAGGTAGGATAACCTCCTTTATATGTTGTGCACGCGAGGCATTATAAAGCAGCAATTCTGAGACAGGTGTCATCCCCCTATTTTCTGCAGAGAGGAGTAAATCTCTAATCTTGAGTCCTATTCGAGTGCCTCCAGGCTCTTCTGTAAGTATGACTTTACATCCTTCTTTTGCGAGATATTCGTAAAGGAGTCTCGATTGAATTGTCTTACCTGTACCTTCTATTCCCTCAAAGGATATAAGTATGCCCTTCACAACAGTGACTCCTTTAAACCTACCAGGAGATGAAAAACCTTTAATGTCTCTTCTATACTCCTTGAGCCTGTGCCACATGAGGGTGTTATGAGCATACGTGATAGTAGAAGATCTGCAGGTATTGACTTTGATAATCTCTCCAGGCCTTCATAAAATCGCCTCTTTATCGAATCAGTATTTTCCTCTCTTATCAACTCCGTTGTAGGCACTATACCCCAGGCAAGGTATCCGCCTCCCCTGAGAAATTCCGTGAATTCTGCTGGATATATTGAGATTGTCTCGATATACCCGTAGGCATCAAAACTGATGATATCTATTTCACACTTTATCACCATTGGCCAATCAGCATTACCGCAGCAATGGATCCCGGGAATACCGCCGGCATGCTTAATGGCATCTGCTGTTTCTTTCAGCAATCTCTGGGCTCCTTCTGGTTCCACGCCGAGATAACTTGTACTGCCTAAGGCGGAGAGAATGGGCTCATCTATAAAAATAATTATCTTATCAGCATAGGGCTTAAGCACCTCTAACTGCCACCTAATCTTCGCCTTAAGGAGCATAAGGGATATCTCACAGAGTTCTTCATCAAAATAAATCGGTCTTCCCCCCCGGTCCTTTATTCCGAGGGTAAAGGTCAGGGGACCTGTAATCTGACCTTTAAGGGCTTTGTACCTCTTATTTTTAATCGGTTTTATAAATGTATGAAGTCCTCTTGCATAGTCCTCAGAAATTGCAGACCTCCAGTCTTCAGAATAGATTTCATAGAATCTTATAAGGACACCACTGCTGTCCCTTTCCACCCATATGCTTTTTCTCTGTTCATCAATTTTTATGAATGGCATGCCTTCAGAGAACTGGGATATCATTGATTCACGGAATGATAATTTCGGAAGTTGGGGCCAGAAGGGTACATCAAATGTCTCAAGCACAAGCCTGCAAGCCTCCTCCGGATCTGTATGAGGGAGGCTACCGATGCCTGTCGTCGTAAATGGTGCAAACATTGTAAGATGATACTCTATTGATGAGCTTATTAGTCAATAGCTAAAGCTCAACAGTCGCTCAGAGATTAAGAATTTTGAATGGCTGCATAGAGCTATAAAAGACTATGCTGAGGGCATTTTTAATAATAGCCTTTTTGTCTGTTTCTATGCCTGCCTATCCTTTCATCTCGGATAATGAGATTGCATTATTTCAAATAGAGCTTGAAGGAAAGCCTATTGGCGAACGTATTTCATTCTGGGCTGAAAGGTTTGTTGGTACTCCTTATGATCCTGACCCACTCGGAGAGTATGTCAGTAAGAAAGTGATTGTTGCTGATGAGAGGGTTGACTGTATGTATCTTATCTTTAGATCCCTTGAACTGAGCCTCAGTGAGACTCCTTCAGAGGCTATACTGATTGCACTGGATAAGAGATTCATTAACAAAGGCAGAACTCTAGATGGTAAGGTCGTCAATTATGAGAGCAGGTTTCAATACGGTGAAGACATGCTCGACAGCGGTAAGTGGGGCAGGGAAGTTACGGAAGAGATAGGCCCAATCACGGAGATAAAGGGTTCAAGAGGGAGGGATAAGGTAAGAATTATCTCAAAAGATACTATGCAAGCCCTGCTTAATACAGGTGTCTCATCCCTTCAAAGTGGCGATATGCTTTTTTTCATTAAATCCCCTGATAAACGGGTTGCAGATGAGATTGTCGGACACGTCGGTATTGTAAAAGAGGAGGGTGGTATCTTATACCTTATTCATGCCAGTGGTACCAAAAACAAGGGAGGAGTAGTTGAAAAAGTTTTACTCATTGATTATATCGGTTCAATGCCCTTTATAGGGATAAGGGTGAGCAGGTTTGACTAAGGCATTAACCTTATTTGCTTCTCCTCTGGAATTTTGTCTTCTTTCTCAGCTTCTTGTGCTTATGCTTGCTCATCTTCTTTTTCCGCCATTTTACAACACTCCCCAACTGGTTCACCTCCGTTAGAAATTCAAAAAGAAAAATTAAAAATTAATGCCTCAAGCTGTAATTATACAGAACTGTGCCCTTTTCTTCTACCTCAAATCCCAGATGAAACTTTCGAGCAGATCCTTCTCTAGAGGTTCCCCATTGAAAGAAAGGGTTAGTACTGGCAAGCCAGTCTGCTGAGAAATTAGGCTTAGTTGGGTTTCAGCAATTCTGGTTGGCATACATTCAAATGGGCCGATAACTACCGCTCCATCGATCTCCTTTTTTTTCCAAAGCAACAAGGGCAAACCGATGGTCAGGGCAGCCTCACCCAGGGGTCTGAGTTTCCGCAGATAAGGTCTAGCGGTCTTAAGAATCTCTTCAATTTTGTGGTCGTGAGGCCAATCCAGCGAGTCAGCAAAGATCTTGTATAACCTCTGTTCGATCATTCTCTGAAGGAACCAGGTTAAATAGATTTTCCGACGCTTGGTTTTGGCAAGAGTTAATCTTTTTAAGCGTTGCCAGGTAGTATAATTGATCCATTCTCTAAAGGGAGCAAGTTTCACCTTAACATTCAGGTCTTCCAATTCCCTAATTATATTATTATTAGAGAAATCGTCCAATCTGACATAAATCTCGCCTGTTAATAGAACCTTTGGCATTCCCTTTTTTGTTTTGTCTCTGGATATCTTCTGGAAATCACCGACTGCCCGAGCCGCCAGAGACCTCATTCCCCACAAATCACCAAGGCCAGACCAATTGTTGGAAGCCTTCGAAATCATCTCTTCGGCTATTTCCAGATAGCGATCAAAGACCTCTCGAGTTGAACCAGGGATTTTTTCTTCTGGTCGAATATCAAATAGGACATCTTTGAGGAGATCAGTAAAAACGACGGCTGACCAAAATCTGGCCGTAATTGCTCCACCAATTTTTTCCCCAAGCTGGTAACCAGTTTCCGACGTTGGGGAGATTACCTTGATTTTTTCAGACAGCCCTAACTTTTCAAGAATTATTTTGGTCAGTAATTGATATTGGCCGAATCGACAGGGCCCCCCTGCCCGAGGCATAAAGTAGTAAAGGCCATCCTGATGAGTTTTTGAATACTTAAGAAGAGAACCTAAGGTTACAACCATAGGTAGACATTCTTTACCCGATGTATAAAGCCTGCCTATTTTCAAGCATTCCTCATCGGCCATTGGCAGAGCCTTGCTATCGATTCCCATAGATCTTACACAAGCAGGGGCAATTCTTGTCCCCTCCCCCATCCAGGGGAATATAATCCTGCTTTTGGTCCCTTTTATCTCAGTCAGCAGATTGCCTCTGATTTCAAAATGCTGGAGATCAAAAAGTTGCTCTTTTTGCGGCTGCCGATAATTTTTAATGCCATATAAAAAGGCCTCCACCCGGGTCTTAAAACCAGCCTGCCCGGCATAGGCATCTGTCTCTAAAACCGCATAGGGCTTACCCTGGCTGAGATACTGGAAGAAATGAATTAGAAAACTGTCAGGCCCGCAGGAGTAAACCGAAAGCCAGAGGGGAAAGATCCCTGGTTGTCTTCTTATTTCATGGGCTACTTTTAATAGTCTATGGCCATAGCCCCAGTAGATATCTCTAAGGACCGGACCTTGACCAGCCAAAGGATAACAATCAGCTGGCAAGGCTATAGCTCCTTTTTCCTGAATAGTCTCGGGAATACCAGCAGCCAGTAAAGGGAAATAGACAATATAGGGATGTCCCAGAATAACAACCACTGGTAATCGATTTTCTCTCGCAAGCTTTATGCTGTCTTCTCCAATCCTGACAAGATGTTCCTCAAACTCTCTCTGTGCCTTCACTGCCTTTTCAAAAGCAGAAAGAGTCCTGAGGGGAGAACAGCCGAGTCGAAGACCTAATTTTAAAAATTCCCATCGGGTCTTTTCATATCCTTCTTTGAAATTCAAGAAGGGTTGAAGAACCCGAGTAGAAACTTTTGGAGAAAAGAGATCTGGCATTGCCTGAGAGAGGGGGCAGACATAACACCGTTTTTCCTCTTGACCGGCGATTTCAATGACCTTGGGCAGAAAGACAAAATCTTTATCTTCAAGAAATTTTGTTTCACCAGCCAGAAGCTGAAGGGGCGCACAGAATGCTGACTGACAGAGTTTTGCTCCTTTTTCCAGAGATTGCAAGCCAGCCGTTTCTCCCAGTTCAACTTTAAACCCCAACTCCTGGAAAAAGGTAATGACCAGAGGTAAAATCTCTTCGGTTTCCAAACCCCGAGGAATACCAATAGTTTTGGCTGATTTCTTAGAGTCAGCGATTAATCTCGAAATCAGCCTTTCTCTTTCCACGAATGGCTGGGAAGCCTGAGCTAAAATCGGACTCTTTCCGATTTTCTCATATTTATCACAGGCTCCGCCCCAGAAAAATTTTTTCTCTTCCTTACCAGTTCTTACCGTTATCACTTGAATGGAACAGAGATTGCCCTCAAGACAACCTTCTCTGGAGCGGCAACGAAATTCTTTTCTCTCTAAAACATGACTCTCAAGAAATCTCGCCAGATCTAAAGAAGGTTGAGGTTGATAAACCAGATTTTCGCCAAATTCTTTTTTAGCCAAAATGGCAATCCCCAGGGCTCCCATACTGCCCGGCGATGGAGGGACAATAATTTTCCTGCCTGTTACCTTAGCCAGGGCACAAGCCAGGGATAGGTTTTCGGCTGGCTTGCCTTGGAGGAATATCTTCTGACCATAATCCCTGAGGCCTTTCACCCGATTATTATAGTTAAGAATAATTGAGTAGTAGAGCCCGGCAGTAATCTCCTCCGGGGTCGCCCCTTTTCTTTTGGCATCATCAATCTGTTCGGAAATAAAAACGGCGCAGTATTGTCCAAGCTCAACTAAACGGGGAGATTCTAAGGCCATCTGACCAAGCCGCCTTACATCATTGATACCCAGGAGTTGGAGTTGTTCGGCCAGAAAAGAACCAGTCCCGGCTGAACAAACAGTGTTCATACAGGAATCAATTACCCGACCAGCTTCTAAACGGATAAATTTGGCATCCTGCCCTCCGATATCTACAACTGTATCAACCTCGTTGTCATAATAGAAGGCACCCTGAGCATGGGCGGCAATTTCATTGAGAACGAAGATCTGCCCTTGGTTTCCCTCAGGCAGGGAACTCCTCAAGAGATTACCTACAATCTCACGACCGGAACCGGTACAGCCAATCACTTTAATCCCGCTTAAATATCTAGTCGGAATTTGTTGGATTAGATCTTTGGCAGCCTGAACTGGTTGGCCTCTGGTTTCTGTATAGGCCTCAAAAATCGGCCCCTTAAGGCTGAGGATAACCAACTTTGAACCTGTCGACCCAATATCTAAACCCATAATTAGATTCTCCAACGAATCTTCTTTAAACCCCGTTAGAAGGTTTGAATAGGGTTTACGAATGGGGCCTTCTAACGGGGTAAATTCGGGAGATTTAATTTTATTCACTAGGTTCAAGTAATTTTTAAGGCCTGGGAAAAAAACCAAAGGCGAGACCTTGACCTTAGTTTGAGGCAGAGAAAAACCTTTGTCTTTTGATATCTTTGCCCCAACTAAGGCTGCACCCAGGGCCTCAAAATACAAGGCATGAGGCGGCACTTCCACTTCGACTCCTTGAGAAAGACCTTCAAAACTCTCTCGAACAGTTCTGACAATTCGCCTGGAGGCTGAAAGCCCTCCGATAATGAGGACCCGAGAAGAGATTCCGGTTTTCAAAGCCAAAGCCACGGCATTTTTAGCTGAAGAATCCAACAACCCAGCGACTACTTCTTCAATCTTATGACCTTGATTTAAAAGATGGGTAAAGTCTGTCTTCATCGTTACCCCGCAACGCGAGGTAATCTCCAGACCTTTGAGTACTTCCGCTTTTTGATCAGCCTTGAGAAAATCTAAACCAACCCGGGCAAAAATTTGATCTAAAAAGCTACCTACTCCAGCAGCACAGCGAGGATTCTGTCTAAATTCGCTTGATCCCGATGTTTTAACCTTGAGTACGGAAAAGCCTCCACCGCCTAATCTGACAACCGATACATCCTGGTTGGGGTAGATAAATCGCACTGCTTCTTCTTGTGCCACTTTTTCAACGATCTGAGGAAAATCTAAGATTTGACGCAAGCGACCAGTGACGATTATCTGGTCTTTTCCTGTGATTTGCCATTCAGCTTTAAGTCTTTGCCAGATTTTTTCGACTTTCTGTTGATGGACTTGCCAGAAAGTTTCTTTAATCTGTTGACCGTTATCCAACCAGACTGCCTTAAAACTTACTTTGCCTATATCGATTCCAATTACTCTCATTCTTTACCGCAATATATTTTCAAACTCTCACTGAGCAGTTCTCAATCACTAAGTACACGTTTTCATAAATATTATGGCGTAACCTGATTATAGGAGATTCTTCGTCCGCCTCTGGCGGACTCAGAATGACAGCATTTGTCACTCTGAACGAAGTGAAGAGTCTTAATACCAAACCAATAAAAATACGTCACCGTAATTGTAAATTAGAGTACTAAGTTTATTTTAGATTACTCATCCAGCCAAATTAGTCAAGTTTTAACGCCTGAAATCCGATCAACTTTTTAGTAAAACTATACACGAAAAGTGGCTCTCAGGCAAATGTTTAGCTCGCTCAGGTTTAGGACATCTAGATACTCGTAAGAAGCTATCGAGAGCGTTGCTATTTCACATTAATTTTCAGATAATGAATAACACTTGGTAGAAATTCATCATGAGGTATGAATAGTAATGGACAAAGCTGTCATTCAAAATCTCTTTTTTGAAACGGCAGTTACATACAGAGACCGAATCGCCTTCCACTACTATTTTGACCAGAATTGGAAAGAGGTTACATACAATGAGCTTCTTGAAAGCACAAAAGGCATCGCATCCTATCTCATAAAGAATGGAATAAGAAAAGGCGACAAGATTGCAATTATCTCTGAAAACAGGCCAGAGTGGTGTGCATCATACCTCGCCATATCTTTATTAGGTGGGGTTGCCGTTCCCATAGATGCCCAGCTTGGGCCGGAGGAGATAAGAAACCTCCTTGCTGACTCTGAGTCGAAGGTAGTATTCCATAGTTTAAAGACGGGAGAGAATATTAAAAAGGCATTAAACGATCTCGTTACTCAGGTAAACTTCGATTCGCCTGAATTTAAGGATATATGCAGGACACCGGAAGTTTATAATTATCCGGAGGTCTCGGAAGGAGATGTTGCATCCCTTATATATACATCGGGCACGACGGGTATACCAAAAGGCGTAGAACTCACCCATAAAAACCTCTGCTCTGATGCAGAGGCCATTATTAAGGCCGGCATTGTTACACACAGGGATAATGTGCTCTCCATACTGCCCTTACACCATACCTACCCCTTTATGTGCACATTCCTCGTACCTGTTTTCCTGGGTGCTTCTATCACATATCCAGGAGGTTTGAAAGGGCCTGAACTTATGGCAGCTATTAAAGAAATGGGGGGCATACTTGTCGGTATGCCAAGGCTTCTTGAGCTTATAAGAAACGGAATAATGAACAAAATTAGGCAACTACCTGTTCCTGTTTCCGAGGTGCTCATGGGCGTTTTAAGGATCTGCGGCAATGTGAGGGAAAGGACAGGGATAAATCTCGGTAAGATACTCTTTAAGTCTGTTCACAGGCCATTCGGCAGGGAGTTCAGATTCTCAACAAGTGGTGGGGCAAAACTTGATCCAGAGGTGATGAAAGACCTTGAGGCACTCGGTTTTACAGTCCTTGAGGGTTATGGCCTTACGGAGACCTCGCCTGTTGTTACCTTTAACCCTATCATAAAGAGAAAGGCAGGGTCAGCAGGCAAGCCCCTACCATCCGTAATGATGAAAATAACAGACCCCAGAGGGCGTGAGACTATGGGTGCGATGCAGGAGGGGGAGATCACAATAAAAGGCCCCATGGTAATGAAGGGATATTACAGAAATCCAGAATTAACAAAGCAGGTGATGAGAGAAGGATGGTTTTTGAGCGGAGACCTGGGCTACATAGATGGGGATGGTTATCTGTTTATAACGGGCCGTCTGAAGGACGTAATCGTTTTGAGTTCGGGAGAGAGTGTTTATCCCGAGGATGTGGAAAGACAATATACGAAAATTCCCCTTGTTAAGGAGATATGCGTAGTCGGTATTGATGAAAAAGGTATTGTTGAATCCCTTCATGCAGTAATAGTGCCTGACATCGAGTATGCAAAGAAGGCAAGAATAGGGAATCTGCTGGAGTCCTTGAAATGGGAAATCAACAATGTTTCCCTTCACATGCCCCAGTATTTAAGGATAAAGGGATTTACTCTTTATCCTGAACCTTTGCCGAAAACACCCTTGGGAAAATTTAGGAGGTTTATGATTAAGGATCTGATAAAGGTTAGAAGAGAAGAATTAAAAGCAAAGAGAGAGGAAGACAAAAGACTTACAGAGGATGAGATCGGCAGAAAGGTTGTTGAGTGCATCAAGCCATTATTGAAAGAAAGGATTAGTATTCAGGCAAAGGACAATCTCGAGCTTGACCTTGGACTCGACTCTCTTGCCCGGGTAGAGCTCTTAGTTTCTCTTGAAAAGGCATTCTCGATAAAACTCCCTGAAAGCCTTGCATCAGAGATACAGACTGTCGAGGAGCTTCTCACAAGGATTAAGGGATATGGGATTCGAGGAGAAGGGGAAATTGAAAAGCTGCCGATGTGGAAGGGCATACTAAAGGAGGAACCTTGCCTTGAAGATAAGAAAAAGGTTGGACTCTACCACACCTTTCTACAAAAGTTGATAGTTATGTTCATATTAATAGTCGCTAAGGGTATTCTGAGAGTTTTTTTCCGTCTGAAGGTCAGAGGCCTCGAGCATTTACCAGAAAGAGGTTCCTACATCATTGCACCGAACCACGTAAGCTATATCGATGGGTTTGCCATTGTTGCTGCCCTACCCTTAAAATTATTCTGGGATTTATATTCCATCGGTCTGCAAATGTTCTTTACAGGCAGATTGGGCTTTTTCGCCAGGCTTGCCCATGTTATCCCCATAGACAGGGAGACCTATCTTCAGAAGGCACTCCAGATGGCTTTTTATGTACTGAGAAAGGAGAAATCCCTCATGATATTTCCTGAAGGGGGAAGGTCTTATGATGGAGAGCTTATGGAGTTCAAAAAGGGAGTTGGTATCCTTGCCTTGGAACTCAATATACCTGTTATCCCAGCCTATATCAAAGGCTCCTTTGAGGCACTCCCAGGGGGAAGGATGTGGCCTAAGTTCCACGAGATAAGCATCACCTTTGGAAAGCCCCTCTATCCAGCAGACGTGGACATGTCCAGAAAGCCTGAGGGTATGGATGGGTATCAGTTTTTTGTGAATGAGTTAAGAGAGAGGGTAAAGGGATTAAAGTCTATTCAGAGAAATATTCTATGAATTTATAGCCCTCTGTATCAGGTATAGGTAGTTTCTTTTTCTCCAATCTCTCCTCATATAACTTTATCGCCTCTTCTACATCCTTTGTTCCTTCTACAAGGAGGAATCTCAGGTATCCTTCACCCCTTTGTGGACTGATACCATGAAAGCGTTCTTTTAGCGTGAGAAAATAGCAATAGTGAAATAGGTCTTCACAGGCCGGATAACCCTTCAGCATAATAGCCTCTCTGGCCTTTTTCAGGAAAAAGAGTTTCTCTGAAGGGTTCAGATCCCGTATGAATTTTTCCTTTAGTTCCTTCCGCACATACATCAATATTTAAGAGCTGCCTTTTTCTGGTTTGCCACAACCACAAGGACATAATTTTCAGGGTTGAGGTATTTACCCGCAACCCTGAGGACATCGTCTTTTGTTACCGAATTTATATAACCAACATATCTTTCTATATAATCAAGACCAAGGTTATAGAATTCAACATAGGCCAGGAAGTCGGCAATCTTTCTGTTAGTATCAAGCCTCCTCGGGAAACTACCTGTCAGATACGATTTTGCATCTGATAGTTCCTCATCTGAAACCTTCTCTTTTCTTATCCTGTCAATCTGCCCGAGTATCTCATCAATAACTGTATTTGCAGACTCGTTTTTAGTCTGGACACCTACCTGAAAAATTCCTACCTCTTTGTTAGCCGTGAAAAAGCTATGCACATCGTATGCGAGGCCCATCTCATCTCTTATGGACTGCATGAGTCTTGATGAGAAGCCTCCCCCACCGAGTATATAGTTCATGACAGACACGGCATAATAATCAGGGTTGTCCCTGCTGATACCGAGGTGCCCGAGTATGATATTTGCCTGTGTCAGGTCTCTGTCTATCTTTATAACCCTCTTTAACCGTTCCTTATCGATCGCCCTCTCGACTTTTGGCGGCAGATCTTTTTTCTTCCACCCGGAAAGATAACGTTCGATCAACCAGTTGAGTTCGGCAGGTGTCAGATCGCCCGCGATCGACAATATTGAGTTATTCGGCAAGAAATATTCTGAATAGAACTTCTCCATATCTTGTTTCTTAATATTGTCAATAGTTTCAAGGGATCCCTCTGTGAGCCTTCCATAGGCATGTTCTCCGAATACCTCTTTCTTGAAAACTCGCTTTGCAACAAAAGCGGGAGCCTCCTCAAGTTTTATCAGAAAACCCTTGATTCGCTCCTTTTTCCTGTCAATCTCCTGCTGCGGAAAAGTCGGATGAAGCAAGATATCGGAAAAAATGTCAAATCCTTTTTCGACGTGTTTTTTGAGCACCGATAAAGTAAGGGTTGTATAATCGTTGTTTGCAGATGCGTCTAAAGATGCTCCGATAAAATCTATTTCCTCGCTTATCTCAAGGGAATTACGATGCTTTGTGCCTTCTGTAAGAAGTTCTGCAGTAAGATTGGAAAGCCCTGCTTTATCTTTTGGTTCATTGAGCGGACTCGCTTTTACAAGGAGCGTAACCATCACAATGGGGAGACTATGTTTCTCTGAATGAAGGACTATAAGGCCATTTGGAAGAACAGTCCTTTTTACATCGAGGGCAAAAACATCAGTAGCCAGTAAACAGTAAATGGTTAACAGCGTAAAGACAGTAATAAGTAACGAGTGACGATTGATGAGTTTAAAATATAACCACTGACTTCTGACTATTCGCTGTTTACTGTTCACTGTTCACCCTTACTGTTTTTGTAGGGATTAATATACCTACTGTCCTGTTTTCTTCTTTTAAATATTTCTTTGCTACTCTTACCACATCCTCAGGTGTTACCCTCCTTATACCCTCAAGGTATCTGTCAATAAACCTCCAATCGCCCAGCATCTCGAACGTTCCATATTTCATGGCTTGCATAAAGATAGAGTCCTGATCCATTATAAATGCAGACTCGAGCTGATTTTTCGCCTTCTGCACTTCTTCTTGAGAAGGCGGATCTTTCTTAATTCTCTCAATTTCTGTGTAGAGAGCATCCTCGACATCTTTGATGTCCCTGCCGGGAGAGGCAGTGACAAAGAAGAAGAAAAGATAAGGATCTTTGTTAAAGCCACTGTAATAAGCGGATGCTTCAAGCGCCAGTTTTTTTTTGTAAACGAGAGAGCTATAAAGTCTTGAGCTCTTTCCATCCGAAAATATCAAGCTCAGGACTTCAAGTGCGTAACTGTCTTCATGAGGAAAACTGGGCGTGTGAAAAGCTGCAATCATATGTGGAAGTTTCGCTTCCTTTTTGAGAAACAGTCTCCTCTCCCCTATCTGCTCAGGTTCTATCGATGCGATGCGAACCTTAGGCGGTCCTGACGGGATTTCATCGAACGAGAGCCTTATCTTCTTAATCAGTTCACCTGAATCCACATCTCCCACAATGACGATTACTGCGTTGTCAGGTGAGTAATAGGTTTTGTAATAATGATACAGGTCTTCTCTCTCCATTGCCCGGATATCAGACATCCATCCGATTACGGGCCGCCGGTAAGGATGGATCTTAAAAGCTATGGCGACAACCTCTTCGAACAAGGAACTCTCAGGATCATCATCATATCTCTGCCTCCTCTCCTCCATAACAACGCTTCTTTCCGAGAGCGTCTCCTTCGGGTCTAACGTTAGATTCTGCATCCTGTCAGCTTCGAGGTCAATCGAAATCCCTATTCTGTCTGAAGAAAGAATCTGGAAATAAACAGTATAGTCTTTCGTCGTATAGGCATTATCCGTCCCGCCATTTTTCTGAACAATCCTCGAAAATGCTCTGGGACCATATTCAGGGGTTCCCTTAAACATCATGTGCTCGAGGAGATGGCTAAGGCCGGATTTACCAGCAGGTTCATCTATCGAGCCGGTACGGTACCATATCTGGAATGTAGCCACTGGAGCCTTGTGTTCCTCAATAATCAAAACCTTAATTCCATTTTCCAGTTTGTATTCTTTTACCTCTACGGCAAAGATGGTAAGGGGGATTAATAAAAGAGTAAATAACAGAAAAAACCTTACGTGTTTCATGAGTAAATATAACAGAATTTGTAAAACTGCTTAAAGTGAAAGACCGAAACTCGCCGGAAGCCTGATATCAATGGCTATATTGTCGCTACAAAAGAGCTATGCATGATTAACGGAATGTGGGATATTGTATATTTGACAAAGGAAGGAGGGAAGGCCTTGAAGTTGGTGACTTACTTATAACTACGCTGGGTAAACATAGAATAATAAACGGCATGATACAGATTATAAACCTCAGAGAATCAACTACAACTGCTGTTATCAGGAAAAGCAGCGATATGGTCACAAATGGGGATGAGGTACTAGGGTTTAAGTAGAAGTAGTAATCAGTGTCTTGAAAACCCTAAGCCTGCTCGGATGTTTAAGCTTCCTTAATGCCTTTGCTTCTATCTGTCTGACCCTTTCTCTTGTTATAGAAAGATGTCTTCCAACCTCTTCGAGGGTATGATCTCTATCCATACCTATACCGAACCTCATTCTTATAACCTTTTCCTCTTTGGGTGTCAGGGTCTTCAACACCCCCTGTATATGCTCAGAAGTTTCGATCCTCTCTGCATCAGAATAAGGTGAGGGGCTGGTCTTATCCCCTATAAAGTCCTCGAGCTCCGTGTCCTCATCACCCACAGGTGTCTGAAGCGCTATAGGATCCTGTATTGCCCTGAAAACCTCTTCAACCTTCTTAGTTGGAACTCCGAGTTTCTGGGCAATCTCCTCATTAGTAGGCTCCCTGCCGAGTTGTTGTGTTAATTCTCTCGAGGCCTTTGTAACCCTATTATAAAATTCCATCATATGAACAGGAACCCTGATGGTCTTCGTCTGGTCTATTAAAGCCCTTGTTATAGCCTGTCTGATCCACCACGTTGCATAAGTGCTGAACTTAAAGCCCTTTTCGTACTTGAATTTATCAACAGCCTTCATAAGGCCTATATTTCCTTCCTGTATGAGATCAAGGAGAGGAAGTCCTCTACCCACATAATTTTTTGCGATATTAACAACGAGCCTGAGGTTACGTGTTATCAACTCATTTTTAGCAGTCTCGATAAGTGTCTTTGCCTTTAAAATACGATCCCACATTACCTTAAGGTCATCAACCTTAACTCCTACTTCTGATTCAACCTTTTCATACGCCTTTTCTACTTCTTTTGCCAAAGCCTGTAAATTTTTGGCATTAATATTCTTTTTTTTCCTCTCGTTGATAACTTTTCTAAGCTCCTTCAATGAGCCATACTTTGCAATCTTCTTGTCAGCAATTTCAATCTCCCTCATAAGGTTTTCGAGGATTTCCACACTCTTTATAAGGGCTACCTCGGCTCTTTCCTCCTCCGGACCTAACTCCTCTTCTTCTTCATTCAGACTGGCCTCAATTTTTTTGTAAAGAGGTAGGGTACTAACTATCTCCTTTATGATTTTCTTCCCCTCCTCGATCCTTTTTGCAAGCTCTGTCTCCTCTTCCCTTTTCAAAATGGAGATGTTCCCCATTGAGTAGAAATATGCCTGTACAAGGTCTTCCACCCTTTCATACTCTTCTAACTCCTCTTCTACTTCTTCCTCAGCTTCCTCATGGTCTATAACCTTAACTCCCATATCCTGAAGGATATCCATTAGGTCTTCTAATTCATCAGGCGAGAAAAACTCTGAAGGCAATGCTTCATTTATTTCATCGTAGGTTAAGACTCCACGCCTCTTCCCTATATCGATTATCTCTTCAAATATATCTCTTTCTTTCATTTCACCTCTCGACCACAAATAATATAAAGGGGCTCTCGCCCCTTTTCTAAGATTTCGCTCTTTTCTTCTTTGACAACAAGGGAAAAGATAAGGGTCAAGTCGCACGGTCTATTAGTACTGGTAAGCTGAATGCATTACTGCACTTACACCTCCAGCCTATCAACGTGGTAGTCTACCACAAACCTTCAGTCCCGCACTTTTTTAGAAAGTGCGGAAGGGAGACCTTATCTTGGGGTAGGCTTCACGCTTAGATGCTTTCAGCGTTTATCCCATCCAGACATAACTACCCGGCATTGCCATTGGCATGACAACCGGAACACCAGAGGTCTGTCCATCCTGGTCCTCTCGTACTGAGGATAGATCCCCACAAGTCTCCTCCGCCTGCAACAGATAGGGACCGAACTGTCTCACGACGTTCTGAACCCAACTCTCGTACCGCTTTAATGGGCGAACAGCCCAACCCTTGGGACCTGCTTCAGCCCCAGGATGCGATGAGTCGACATCGAGGTGCCAAACCGGGTCGTCGATGTGAACTCTTGGACCCGATAAGCCTGTTATCCCCGGCGTACCTTTTATCCGTTGAGCGATGGCCCTTCCACTCAGTGCCACCGGATCACTAAGCCCTGGTTTCCCATCTGCTCGGCTCGTCAGCCTCACAGTCAAGCTCCCTTATGCCTTTGCACTCAACAGCTGGTTTCCGTCCAGCCTGAGGGAACCTTTGGACACCTCCGTTACCTTTTAGGAGGCGACCGCCCCAGTCAAACTACCCACCAGACAGTGTCCCTCTCCTGGCTAACAGGAGTAGGTTAGAGCCCCAGTAAGGTAAGGGTGGTATTTCAACGACGGCTCCGTAGAAACTAGCGTCTCCACTTCTCAGCCTCCCACCTATCCTACACATACATCACCAACGCTCACTGCCAAGCTGTAGTAAAGGTGCACGGGGTCTTTCCGTCTAGTTGCAGGTAACCGGCGTCTTCACCGGTATCTCAAGTTCGCCGAGTCCCTCGCCGAGACAGCGCCCAAGTCGTTACGCCATTCATGCG
>JASEEX010000028.1 GCA_030019415.1 Thermodesulfovibrionales bacterium | reverse complement strand
TCAAAGGATACATTGATGAATCAACAATGAGGAAGATATATGACTATACCATTGAGAAACGGAGGGTGAAATTGGGGTCAGACTTGATTATTGATATTTCGATTATTCATATTTGAATGGAACTGAAAATGTTTTTGAAAGTCGGGCATCGAGGGGCAAGGGCATACGAAATTGAGAACACCGTAGAAAGTTTTAAAAGGGCGATTGAATTAGGTGTCAATGCCGTTGAATTGGATGTGCGAAAATCAAAGGATGGGAAATTAGTTATCATTCATGATGATAATTTAAAGAAAGTTTTTGGCAAAGACATCCAGGTGAACGAGGCGACATTAAAAAAATTAAAACAATTAACCGAAAATAAAATTCTAACTCTTGAGGAGGCTTTAAAATTCATAGGCAAAAAAGTTGAAAAAATTCTGGTGGAATTAAAGGAAGTCGGTTATGAAAAGAAGGTCTTAGAGGTCATCAAAAAAGAAAAATTAAAAGACGTGGTAATTATTGTTTCTTTTCGCGAACAGGCACTTTTCAACGTTAGAAAATTAGATAAAGAAATTGAAACAGGCTTAATCTATTCAAAATATAAAAATCCAATCGATGTCGCTTTAAAACTAAATGCTCAGTATCTCGTTCCTTTATACAGATTTACTCATACCAAAGATATTGAAAAGGCGCACAAAAATAATCTCAGGGTAATTGTATGGACAATAAATACAAAACAGGAAGTTAAAGAATACATAGCCAAAGGCGTTGACGGCATTGCGAGTGATAAACCAGATATTTTTTAAAGCGTAAAAGATGAGAAATTTTACATGTGATGTTTGTGTTATCGGACATATAACAAAGGACATAATAAGAATCGGTAATATAAGAAAGGAATTGCCCGGAGGCTCTGCATATTATGTGTCAATGGCATTAAAGAGTCTTGGACTGAAACCATTTGTAATCACAAAACTTCACAAAAACGACGAATATTTGCTTGAGGATTTGAAAAGGAATGATATTACTATTTTTCTGAGAGAGAGTGAAAGGACGACAATCTTTGAGAACGTTTATAAAGGTGATCTTGGAACCCCGAGAGTTATGTCCGTTGCCTCACCATTCACAATAAGAGATTTACCAGACATAACCCCGAGCATCTCTTATATCGGTTCTTTAACAAAGAGTGATATTCCTGCGGATATGTTAGATTTTTTAAAAAATGCCAGAGTAGCATTAGATGTGTAGGGATTTTTGAGAAAAATTGATGGGAATAATGTAAAAACGAAAGATTGGGAAGAAAAAGAAGTGCTATCTTATTATGCTAAGGGAAAATTTTATTCTATACCGTCGTTTGTAGCAAGTATTGTTGATCCTACAGGATGCGGGGATACATATATGGCAGGCTATATATATAAAACCCAAATCCAGCGATAAACGTGCAAACCATTGCTATTGTGTCACCCTGAGCGTGTCGAAGGGTGACACTGATGTCATGGTTCGACTGGCTCACCATGACATTATCGCTTCATTACGACAAATTTATCGCTGGATTTGGGTAAAAGATTAACCTCGGAAGATTTCAACGAGATAGGAAAATTTTCCTCCGCAATAGCGTCCCTACTATTTCCTCAAAAATTACAAGAATCAATACCAAGGTTCAGTTACCTCTAAGGCAAAATCCAACCCGAGCCTCTCAAAAACAGCACGTTTAGGAACACCTGTCTCAGGGTTCCATCCCATTGCCATATAGTACTCCCGGATCTGTATCTCATTGTCTACCGTGACCCCTTTTGTGGGACCGACTGACAGAGGGGGTTGCCCGAGAACTCGCTTAGGAAGTTTATACATTTCCTTGTTTCGGATGCCCTCGCGGAGGTTAAAGGCGATTCGGAGATTTGCAATCCGCTCACCTATCTCAAGGATATCTCTCATTGTGAAATTCTTCCCCATAACTAATGTCAGATACTCAGGAACAGCCGTGGCAGGAGTTACAGTGGAACCGAACATGCATAGACCGGCGCAGTTTACGACGTGACCAAAAGACGATAAATATTTATGGGTTTCTCCCTTACCTGAATAGGTATACTTGTCTTTGATCTCTGGATGGCCCAATTCGGACGGAACGAAGTCTGTTTCAGCATTTGCGGAGCCGTACTGAGTGTGCCGACCAGGCGTAGCATCCACCACAAAGACTGTGGCCATCCCAGGCTGAAAACGCGGATCATGCATGGGCAGCTCCTCACCGCCACATTCCATGGCAAGGGCTTTAGCAGCCTCCCCGAGTCTTTCGACAGCCTTCTTAATACCATCGCCAAGGACTTTTCCGCCAAAGCCTTCGCCCCTTGCCATTTGCTCAGTGATCCTGACAATAGTCTCATGATTCCCCCAGGTAAGCTCAATGCCTCCTGTATCTTCCTTACTGATGATGCTTTTTTCGTAACATTCTATAGCGAATGCGATAGTAGCTCCTGTCGAGATCGTATCCATGCCGTAATCATTACAAATGTTGTTTAAGTGGCAGATAGACTCAAGGTTATCATTGAGACACATGGAGCCAAATGCTCCGAGTGTCTCATATTCTGGCCTATGCCCTTCCCCTGCGTAAGGCCCAGAAGGAACTCTGACATAGGCACCGCAGGCAATTGGGCACATCCAGCATCCGTAAGGCTTCATCTTGAACTTAAGGAGGGCGTCTCCTCTGATCTTTTTATAACCACGGAAATCCTTCTTCCATCCTCTCCAGTTCTGAACAGGTGTATCTCCTTCCAACACACCTGACTCAAGAGCCCCTGGCGTACCATAGATGTGGAAAAACTCATAAGACGGGTTTGATTGTTGGTAGTATTCACTCAGAATCCTTTTTCGCAACCCCTTGAGTTTTTCTTCTTCTGCTACTTGCACCATGCCTGTGGCCAGAGCAACAACGCCTTTGAGTCGCTTTGATCCCATGACCATCCCTAGACCTGAGCGGCCTGCAGCCCGGCCTTTATCACTGATAATTGCTGCCAGAGCGGATACACGCTCACCAGTCGGACCAATAATAGCTGCGTGAGCCTCCTTACCATATGCTTCCATAAATTTCTCCTCTGCTTCTGAGCATGTTAGTCCCCAGTAAAATGAGGCATCGTGAAGCGTGACCTTGCCATCTTCGACCAATACATAAACTGGTTTTTCAGAGATTCCCGTGAAAAAGATTGCGTCGAGTCCAGCCTGTTTCAGTGCAGGCCCAAACTTGCCGCCACAGTTGGCATCGCCCCAACCGCCCGTTTTGGGAGATTTTGCGACAGCGGTAAAGCGATTCCCGGTGATCGCCTGGGTTCCCGTGAGCGGACCTGTAGTCAATCCAAGGGTATTTTCGGGTCCGATAGGATCAACCCTTGCTCGTTGCCGCGTAAAGAGATAGTAGGCGCCAAGGCCGTAGCCTCCGAGATATCCTGCGTACACCTCATCTACTGGTTCCTCGATCCTTACCTCTTTAGTGTTCAGATTGACCCAGGCAATCTTGTGTAAGACACCCTTGAGACTTATCTTGTTCCTCCCTGCATCAGGTTCTTCCCCGACTTAGAAAATTATAATACTAAATCACGATAAATTCTGTATCCTGACATCTGCAGTAGGATATGCGAACAGATGGAGGATCCAGAAGAGGCAAAGGGCATTGTCCTATTTTATTACTTCCTTGACAAAGAAGAAAAACCTATGATAAGAAATCACAGTCTTAGGCTTCTCGAAAGGAGGAACCGATGAATCCAGAGGATATCAAATACCATAGAGAACACACATGGATTAGAACATCGGGCAGGAAGGCAACAATCGGCATCACTGATTATGCACAGGATGCGCTTGGTGCTATTGTTTATATTGATCTTCCAGAGGTGGATATAAGTGTAGAGGCCGGTAGCGAGATTGGTGAGATAGAATCAACAAAGGCAACCTTATCCATAATCTCTCCCGTGAGTGGAAGGGTTATAGAGGTAAACGAGGGGCTCCCAGAGTCTCCGGAGATTATAAATGAAGACCCTTATGGTAAGGGATGGATAGCCATCCTCGAGATTGATGATATGTCTGAACTGGATGACCTGATGGATGCCTCTGAATATGAGGAATATGTTGAAGAGGGAGGAAAATGATGATGTATTAAACATAAAGTCTATTCCAAAGAGTCTGATCATTATAGGAGCTGGAGTAATAGGTTGTGAATTTGCGTGTATATTCAGTGAGCTCGGCACAGATGTTACAATGCTGGAATTAATGCCGAGGGCAATCTATACAGAAGACCCTGAAATATCTGGAATTCTTGAGAGAGAACTGAAGAAGAAAAAGATAAAACTTATGGCTGGAATAAAAGTGACAGAGGTTAAATGTCAACATGACGGGATCCATGTGTACCTTGAGGGAGACAGGGAGCTTGTGGCGGAAAAATTACTGGTATCCGTTGGCAGGACACTTAACTCTGAGGGCATAGGCCTTGAGGCGGTAGGGATTAAAAAAGGGCCAAAGGGAGAAATATTGGTCAATGAAAAGATGGAGACAAACATAGAAGGCATATATGCCGTTGGCGATGTTACAGGCGGCTTACTCTTTGCCCATGTTGCATCAAGAGAAGGGAAAATCGCCGCAGAGAATATAATGGGTGGAAATGAAAAGATGGATTATGGCGTAGTTCCCTATGCAATATTTACATCGCCAGAGATAGCCTCTGTAGGACTCAGGGAGGATCAAGCCGCAGAGAAGGGGATAAAAGTAAAGACAGGCCATTTCCAGTTCAGGGCCCTTGGGAAGGCCCATGTAATAGGAGAGACCACTGGTTTTGTAAAGATAGTCTCTGATGAGACATCTGGCAGGATATTGGGTGCACATATAATAGGACCTCACGCCTCAGACCTCATTCATGAAGCAGCCCTCGCTATAAAGACCGGCCTCAAGACAAAAAATATTGCTGAGATGATCCATTTTCACCCTACCCTCTCAGAGGCCCTGATGGAGGCAGCAGAGGGCGTCTATAGCGAAACATCCACGTGCCTAAAAAGTGAGCAAGAGGCGAATACGTATGCTAAAGTAAATGTAAAGGAGATATAGATGGGAGAGATCATAGACCTAATCGCAAGAGAGATTATCGATTCAAGGGGAAATCCAACAATTGAGGTCGAGGCGTTACTCGATAGTGGTGCTACTGGAAGGGCTGCTGTCCCGTCAGGTGCTTCAACAGGCGAAAAAGAAGCACTCGAACTCAGGGATGGGGGAAGGCGCTTTCATGGGAAAGGCGTGCAGAATGCGGTCAGGAATGTCCTCAAGGAGATAGCACCAAGGCTGAGAGGCCTCAATTCTGAAAACCAGGTTTTTATAGACAACCTCCTGGTAGAGCTTGATGGCACAGAGAACAAAAGCAGGTTAGGCGCAAATGCGATACTCGGAGTCTCAATGGCTGTATGCAAAGCAACTTCAATAGAAATAGGGATACCTTTATACAGATACATAGGGGGATGCGATGTAAGGGAGCTTCCCGTACCAATGATGAATATACTCAACGGAGGAGCCCATGCTGACAATAACCTTGACATACAGGAGTTCATGATAATGCCAACAGGCTTCAGTGATTTTGCCAATGCTATCAGGGCTGGTTCAGAGATATTCCATACCTTAAAATCCATTTTGAAGAAGAAAGGATTGAATACATCTGTTGGTGATGAGGGAGGTTTTGCACCAAACCTCAATACAAATGAAGAGGCAATTTCCATAATCATTCAGGCAATTACTGAAAGCGGCTATATTCCTGAAAAAGATGTATTACTGGCCTTAGATGCGGCATCATCAGAATTCTACGAGGATGACAGATATAATTTTGAAGGCAAGAGGTTAATATCTTCTGAGATGGTTGACTACTATGAGAGATTGTTAGAAAAATATCCTATCCTATCAATAGAGGATGGAATGGCAGAAAATGACTGGGATGGGTGGAAGATATTGACAGAGAGGCTCGGCAGAAAGGTGCAGCTTGTGGGTGATGATATATTTGTCACGAACACAAAGATAATAAAAAGGGGCATACAACATGGTATTGCAAACTCCGTTCTGATAAAACTTAACCAGATAGGTACACTAACAGAGACGCTTGATGCCATCGAGATGACTAAAAGGGCAGGATATACTGCTATAATTTCACACAGGTCTGGAGAGACAGAGGACACGACAATCGCAGACCTTGCAGTCGCATGTAACACCGGTTTCATAAAAACGGGCTCTCTATCGAGAGGTGAAAGAACAGCAAAATACAACAGGCTTCTAAGGATTGAGGAGGAACTCCTGGGTTCTGCTCTATACAAAGGAAGAGAAGCGTTTTATAATCTAAAGTGATGGTCTCAAATAACCTATTAAGGAAACAGGTAGTCTCGGAGGTTAAAAAGAGGAGGCTGATATTCTTTACAGTTATTCTTCTTGGATTTATCTACCTTGCTATAAGCCTTATCTTCGGGGATATGGGCCTCCTGAGGTATGTGGAACTTAATAAGAAAAAGGCCCATTTAGAAAGACAGGTAAAGGAGATGGAGAAAGAGAATGAACAGCTCAGGTCAGAGATAAAGTCACTCAAGGAAGACCCCTTCTATAAAGAGAAACACGCGAGAGAAGAATTTGGATTAGCAAGACCTGATGAGTATATCTTCCGTTACGATGACAGGTAAGCCGCTTTATATTGCCTTTCTCTGGCATATGCACCAGCCATTTTACAGAGACCCCATGACAGGAGTATACAGGCTTCCGTGGGTAAGGCTTCACGGCACGAAGGACTACCTCGATATGGTAGAAATACTCATGGAGTTTCCGAATATAAAACAGACATTTAATCTCACCCCTTCTCTCCTCGAGCAGATCTTAAGCTATACAGAAGACAATGCTGTTGACAGACACCTTGAGCTTACCCTCAAGAAGGCATCCGAACTGGATACAGAAGAAAAATTGTTTATACTTGAGAATTTTTTCCTCGCAAACTGGGACAACATGATAAAGCCCTTTCCAGGATACTATAAACTCCTCGTGAGGAGAGGATTTCACCTAATAAAAAGTGCCCTCATGCGAATGGTAAGATATTTCGACACTGACGATTTTCTCGACCTGCAGGTCCTCTTCAACCTCTGCTGGGTAGATCCAATGTTCAGAAAAAAAGACCCATTCCTCAAGGCACTTGTCGAGAAGGGTAGAAACTACACAGAAGAAGATAAACATATGCTCATCTCAAGACAATTCTCAATCTTAAAAGAAATAATCCCAAGGTATAAGGAGATGGCAGAAAAGGGACAGATTGAGATCTCCATTTCACCCTTTTACCATCCCATCCTCCCTCTCCTCTGCGATACAAACTCCGCGAGGATTGCCATGCCTGATGTAAGGCTCCCACGTAGGAGATTCTCCTATCCCGAAGATGCTGAAAAACAGATCAGAATGGGTTTAGATTATTTTGATGGACTCTTCGGCTACAGGCCTGCCGGGATGTGGCCCTCGGAGGGCTCAGTTAGTGAAGAGGTCGTGAGGATTGCGAAAAAGGAGGGAATACGATGGATCGGAACTGATGAGGATATCCTCTCGAATTCTATAGGTAAAAGACTCAGGGATAAATCAGGTAACCTTATCGAGCCAGGTATCCTCTACAGACCATATATGTTTGAGAATGTCTCGATCATCTTCAGAGACCACAAATTGTCAGACCTCATTGGCTTTGTTTATTCCAGGTGGGACCCAAAAAAGGCTGCTGAGGATCTGCTCAACAGGCTCATAAAGGCACAAGCCTCAATGCCAAAGGATAGACCGTACCTCCTGTCCATAATACTCGACGGAGAGAATACATGGGAGTACTATAAAAACGATGGACATGACTTTTTGAGATATCTATACGAAGGGCTGTCCAAAGAAAAAAGATTAAAGACGGTTACAGTCTCGGAATACCTCAATGGGCATGATAAAGGTGAGCCTCTGAATAGGCTTTATGCAGGTTCATGGATCAATGCAAATTATAGCGTATGGATCGGTCATGAGGAAGACAATAGGGCATGGGATTACCTCACAGAGACAAGGGATGACCTTGAGGTATCCCAGAAATTGAATCCTGAGAAAAACCTATCCGGGGCATGGAAAGCGATATATGTCGCAGAGGGAAGTGACTGGAACTGGTGGTATGGCGATGAACACACAACAGATACCCAGCAGGATTTCGATGAACTCTTCAGATTAAATCTTATAAAGGTTTATAAGGAGATAGGAAGGGATGTCCCGCTGCATCTCTTTGTTCCTGTGCTCAGAGAAGACAGGATTATTCCTCCGACGATCACGATAAGAGGGTTCATAGAACCAAAGATTGATGGTATTGTGACAAGCTATTATGAGTGGTACCAGGGCGCTTATGTGGATGTCAAAAAATCTGGCGGGAGCATGCACAGGGCAGAGAGCATTTTGTCTCGCATTTACTACGGCTTCAATAAAGATTACCTTTTTTTGAGAATAGATCCGGCGATTCCATTTAGTGAGTTCCCTGATGATACAAAATTTTCCATTCATATTCTAAAACCTTCACAGTTTAAGATTGTCGTCCCCATCAAACCACCTTCTTCAAAGGCAGAACTTCTTGAAAAGAACGATGAGATTTGGGTAAAGATAAAAGATATTACTGATTTTGCTATTCAGGATATCTTCGAGATAAAGATACCCTTCAATGAAGTAAAGGCAAAAGAAAAGGATGAGATGAACCTGTTTATTTCTACCATTAAAGATGGCGAGGAGATGGAAAGGTACCCGTGGAGAGGATACATCACACTTGCTGTTCCCACGCCTGAATTTGAGGCAATGATGTGGTATTAGGGGATGAAGGCGTTAATACAACGTGTTTCAGAGGCAAGGGTTGATATAGGGGGAAATACTGTTGCCAAAATTGGAAACGGTATGCTTTTATTCCTCGGGGTTGAAAAGGGCGATACAGAAAGAGATCTCGAATACCTTGCTAAGAAAGTCTCTCACCTGAGAATATTCGAAGATGCTCAGGAAAAGATGAACCTCTCTGTTCAGGACATCAAAGGTGAGGTTCTTGTCGTATCGCAGTTTACCCTATCTGCTGACTGCAAAAAAGGCAACCGCCCTTCCTTTGACAATGCTGAAAAACCAGAAAAGGCAAAAGATATTTATCGGAAATTTGTAGAAAAACTAAGAGAATATGGCCTCAGGGTAGCCACAGGTGAATTCGGTGCCTCCATGCATGTATATCTTATCAACGATGGTCCGGTAACAATAATGCTGGACTCTGAGAGGTGATCCAAAAGAGATGGCAAAAAGGGATCTAAAAGAACAGATAAGGCTTATTGTGAACGCTGACCACTGGGATCCATTTCAGGTGCTCGGCATTCATATTATTGAGAAAGAAGGCAGAAAGGCAGTCACAGTCCGTGCATTTCTACCTGAGGCTGAAGAGACATGGGTAGTAGATGTAGATACGAGGAACTCATATAAGATGGAAAGGATTAACGAGGCTGGTTTTTTCGAGGCAATATTTGTTGAAAGGAAAGAGGTATTCCCTTATTACATCAGGACAAAGTCCTCTGACGGAATGATATCAGAGTTTTATGACCCCTATTCCTTTATGCCTGTTCTTACAGGCTTTGACCTTTACCTCATGGGTGAAGGAAGGCATTACAAAAAATATGAGAAGTTCGGTGCACATGTGATGGAAATTGATGGCATAAAAGGTGTTCATTTTGCTGTATGGGCACCTAATGCAAAGTGCGTAAGTGTTATTGGTGACTTTAATAAATGGGACGGAAGAAGGCATCCAATGCGAGTGCTCGGTTCATCAGGGATATGGGAAATATTTATCCCCGGGCTCAAAGAAGGGGAGCTTTATAAATTCGAGATTAAATCAAGATTCAATAAGTATATTACCGTAAAGGCAGACCCCTATGCCTTTTATTTTGAATTAAGGCCAAAGAGTGCGTCCATTGTCTACGATATCAATAAATATAAATGGAATGACAGGGAGTGGATGGAGATGCGTTCGAAAAAGAACTGGCTTAAATCCCCTATCTCAATCTATGAGGTACATTTAGGCTCATGGATGAGAATGCCTGAGGAAGGTGATGGGTATCTTACTTATGGAGAGATTGCGGATAGGCTGACCACCTATGTGGAGGAGATGGGCTATACCCATATCGAACTCTTGCCTGTAACAGAGCATCCTCTGGATGCATCATGGGGATACCAGACGATTGGGTATTTTGCACCGACAAGCAGATATGGTACTCCGGAGGACTTTATGTACTTTGTAGATAAATGTCATCAGAACAACATAGGGGTAATACTTGACTGGGCCCCTGCCCATTTTCCCACAGATGGACATGGACTCGGCTTTTTTGATGGCACATGTCTTTATGAACATGAGGACCCGAGAAAAGGGTTCCATCCTGACTGGGGCACTAAGATATTCAATTACGGCAGGAACGAGGTGAGAAACTTTCTCATATCAAATGCCCTCTTTTGGCTTGAGAAGTACCATATTGACGGTCTGCGTGTAGATGCGGTTGCATCAATGCTTTATCTCGATTATTCAAGAAAAGAGGGTGAATGGGTACCAAATATATTTGGTGGAAGGGAAAACCTCGAGGCTATAGATTTCCTTAAAGGATTTAATGAGATAGCCCACCAAAATTACCCTGGCGTGCTCACCATTGCCGAGGAATCGACGGCATGGCCTGGGGTCTCAAGGCCGACATATCTGGGTGGTCTCGGCTTCAGCCTGAAATGGAATATGGGCTGGATGCATGACATGCTCGAATACATGTCGAGGGATTCTGTACATAGGAAGTATCATCATAACAATCTTACCTTCAGTCTACTTTATGCATTTACAGAAAACTTTGTCCTGGCCTTTTCGCATGATGAGGTTGTACACGGAAAACTTTCGATGTTAAACAAGATGCCAGGAGACATGTTTCAGAAGTTTGCAAACCTCAGGCTTCTCTGTGGTTATATGTACGGGCATCCCGGGAAAAAACTTTTATTCATGGGTGGAGAATTCGGACAGTGGGATGAATGGAATCACGATAAAAGCCTTGACTGGCACCTCATGAGGTTTAGGCCACACAGATGTCTCCAAAAGTTTGTTATGGATCTGAACCACCTTTATCGATCTGAGCCTGCCCTCTATGAGGTAGATTTCCATCACCAAGGTTTTGAATGGATAGATTTTCACGATGCAGACCAGAGCGTCATATCCTTCATAAGAAAGGCAAAGGATCCCAGAGACTTTCTCGTTATTGTATGTAATTTTACTCCGGTTCCGAGAATGGGGTATCGTTTTGGTGTCCCTGAGAATTGTTTTTACAAAGAGATACTGAACAGCGATTCACAAATATACTGGGGTAGCAACCTCGGCAATGCTGGAGGCGCCTGGGCAGAAAATATCCCATGGCAGGGAAGGCCATATTCGATAAATATCACCCTTCCACCTCTATCTGTCTTAATATTTAAGCCAGTCATTTCTCCTTCCAGCGCCTGAAAAGGCTATTCTCTATTCGCAGAGAATCGAGAACCTTTCCAACCATAAAGTCAATAAGATCACTTATTTTCTCGGGATGGCTGTAAAAGGCAGGCATTGCGGGAATAATCTTTGCTCCTATTTCTGATAGGGTAAGCATATTTCTAAGATGGATTGAATTCAAAGGCGTCTCCCTTGGAACGAGGATGAGTGGGCGGTCTTCCTTTATCATTACATCTGCTGCCCTCTCAACGAGGTTATTCGCATAGCCGTGGGCAATCCCTGAAAGGGTCTTCATCGAGCAGGGGATGACGACCATGGCTTCAACCTTAGCTGAGCCACTTGATATGGGTGCAGAAAGGTTTTCCTCATCGAAGAAGGAAAGGCTGGCTCCGTGCATATTAAGGTCCTCCTTTATCTTTTTCTCTACATCTTCCTCAGAACCCCGCCAGTCATAGCCTACCTCTTCTTTCATAATAAAACTGCCTTCTTTGGTTATAGTCAGATATACTTTATGCCCTTTTTTTAGGAGGTATTCTAAAAGCCTTACGCCATATATGCTACCGCTTGCACCGGTAATGGCTATAGTGTATGTTCCCATGATTTACCAACATCCTCATAAAGAAGTCAGGGCACAGCATTCGAGCGGTTTTGAATTCTGTCTTTGACAGAATTCACCTCGGAGTCCCGCACTATGCCGTAGTGCGGGGCGAGAATGCTGTGCCCTGACTTCTTAAAATCCATACTCCTTCCACCTTCTGTCCACGAGCCTCTTTATCTCTTCTGATATGACTATCTCATTGGGCCATTCCCTCAGAAAACCTTCGGACTCCCATTTCTTTGTGGCATCTATACCCATCTTTCCTCCATAGGCAGGAATATCCGAGGCATGTTCAAGGACATCGAGAGGTCCCTCTACAATTACGACATCTCTTTTTGGATCAACATTATTACCGATTCTCCATATAACCTCGCTTGGGTTCTGGACGTCAACCCATTTGTCCACCACGACAATCATCTTGGTAAAGCTCATCTGTCCCATACCCCAGAGGGCATACATCACACGCCTGGCATGTCCAGGATAACGCTTATCTATCGAGACAATTACAATATTGTGAAAAACTCCCTCGATAGGAAGGTTCATATCTACAATCTCAGGGAGTTGTTTTTGAATGAGAGGTAAGAAAATCCTCTCCGTCGCCTTTGCGATATAACAGTCTTCCATTGGTGGTCTTCCAACAATCGTTGCAGAATATATAGCATCTTCCCTGTGAGTTATACATGTTATATGGAATACAGGGAATTCATCTTTTAGTGAATAGTAACCTGTGTGGTCTCCGAAGGGGCCCTCAACCCTCCTCTCATAAGGTTCACAGTATCCCTCGAGAACGATCTCCGAATTTGCAGGAACCTCATGGTCAACCGTTTCGCATCTTACTAATTCCACAGGAGACCTCCTTAAAAATCCTGCAAAAAGCATCTCATCCACTCCTTCTGGCAAAGGTGCAGTAGCCGAATATATTACTGCCGGGTCTGAACCTATTGCAACAGCAACCTCGAGTTTCTTGCCGAGCCTCTCTGAGTTCCTATAATGTCTTGCCCCATCTTTATGCATATGCCAGTGCATGCCTGTAGTTTTCTCATCATAGACCTGCATCCTATACATCCCGCAGTTCCGAATGCCTGTTTCAGGGTCCTTTGTAAAGACCATGGGGAGTGTGATAAATCTTCCGCCATCCTCAGGCCAGGTCTTGAGGATAGGAAAGATATCGAGTGATGGGTTATTTTTGATGATTACCTCTTTACAAGGGCCTGAGCTAACATATTTAGGGAGAAAGTCTGCAAGCCTTTTTAATTTTGGAAGGGCCTTAAGTTTTTCTATGATATTTGTGGGGATTTCAGGCCCAAGGAACTCAAGCATCCGTGTACCAATCTCATCGAGGCTATTTACTTCAAGAGCGAGCTGCATCCGTTCATAGGAGCCAAAGAGATTTACCACGCAGGGAATCTTCGAACCCTTGGGATTCTCAAAGAGGAGGGCAGGCCCACTTTTTTTCACGACCTTGTCATTTATCCCTGCTATCTCGAGGACGGGATCAACCTCTACCTTTATACGTCTAAGAAGTCCTTTCTTTTCCAGTAATCTTATAAACTCTCTGAGGTCTTTATAAGCCATGAAACCTGCTCTGGATTGGCCTTATATTAACACAGGGAATCTATATTTATACAATGGTATTTTAGAGTCATAAATCCTGGAACCTAAACTAATTTTTTCTTGACAAGTGTATATATCCTTAATATAATTTAAAAAATTCACAGGTTTTTTATGACCAAGGCAGATTTAGTAGATGCAATATTTGAGAAAATAGGACTCTCAAAAAAAGAGGCGCAGGAGATAATCGAGATACTCTTTGTTACTATGAAGCAGACCTTTGTAGAAGGCGAGTCAGTTAAGATATCTGGCTTCGGCACTTTCAATGTGAGGAAAAAGACGGCAAGGAGAGGTAGAAATCCAAAGACAGGGGAAGACCTTGAGATAACTCCAAGAAAGGTGATTACATTCAAGGTGAGCAATCAATTAAAATCAGTTATAGGAAAAGGTCATGTATAAATCCGTCTCTGATCCTGAATTAAGTTCAGGACCGAAATCTGAAGGCCCTCTCCCAGATAAACTCTTTTACAGGATAGGAGAGGTAAGCAGGATTGTCGGTGTCGAACCCTATGTCCTGAGGTATTGGGAGACGGAGTTTCCCTTTCTCAAGCCGAGGAAAAATAAGTCGGGACAGAGGGTTTATATAAAGAGGGATGTAGAGCTTCTGCTTGATATTAAAAGGCTTCTCTATCAGGAAAGATATACAATAGAAGGGGTCAGAAAGAGGCTTGGCAGTGGCTCTATTCGTGCTGTTGAACCCGAGCCTGAGGTTAAGACAGCAGAAATTCGAAACCCTGCCAAGGTAATCGAACACGTCAAGAAAAGACTCAGAGAAATCCTCAGTCAGCTTAATTAAGAATCGGGGCGTGGCGCAGCCTGGTAGCGCACTCGCTTGGGGTGCGAGTGGTCGGCAGTTCAAATCTGCTCGCCCCGACCAGAGACTAAAGGGGTAAGAAATGTATACCTTCTTAAACTGGCTTGTAAATACAATTAGTTCTATGGGCTATCCTGGTATTATTTTTTTGATGTTCATCGAGAGCACCTTTATCCCTCTTCCATCAGAGCTCGTAATCCCTCCTGCAGGCTATCTCATCTCGCAGAACCACATGAGCTGGACAGGAGTGATACTGTCGGGTACAGCCGGTAGTTTATTGGGTGCGCTTTTTAATTATGCCATTGCCGTTTATCTTGGCAGGCCATTCATACTTAAGTATGGAAGATATTTTGGTATTTCAAAGAAGCACTTCATAAAAGGAGAGAATTTCTTTCTAAGACATGGAAATATAAGTACCTTTATAGGAAGGCTTATATTAGGCCTTAGGCACTACATATCCTTTCCTGCAGGGCTTGCCAGAATGAACTTGAGAAAATTTTGTTTCTATACTGCCTTCGGTGCAGGCATATGGGTGTGGGTGCTGGCGTGTATAGGCTATTTTGTCGGTAACAACAGGGAAAGGGTTATGGAGGTGAGCAGACAGTGGGGTCTGTACATCCTCGTAGGTTGTGCATTGCTGGTCGTAGCCTACATTTTCTGGCATAAAAGGAAATATAGTCAAATAACCAAGCACCAATAACCAAGCACCAAATAAAATCCAATATCCAAGCACCAATTAACCAAACAGGTCTTAAACTTGGAATTTGGTTATCATGTTTCTGTTTGGTTATTGTAATTTGGTTATTGGTAATAGATAAATGCGTTTTATTGCTGACCTACATATCCATTCAAGGTATTCTCGTGCTACAAGTAGTGGTATGTTCTTAGAAAGCCTCTGGAAATGGGCCCAACTTAAAGGGATAACAGTCCTCGGTACGGGTGACTTCACCCACCCGAGGTGGTTTCAAGAAATGAAAGAAAAACTTGAACCTATCGATAATAATCTCTTTAAATTAAAACAAAATTTTCAAAAGGAAGATATCCCGACATCATGCAAAGCAGAGGTCTATTTCATGCTCACCGCAGAGATAAGCAGCATCTACACCAAGAATGGAAGGACAAGAAAGATCCATAGCCTCATCTTTGCCCCAAACTTTTCTACTGCTGCGAGAATAAATACTGTTTTATCCCGGATTGGAAACCTTTCGTCTGATGGAAGACCAATAGTCGGACTTGATGCAAAGGAGCTATTAAGGATTACCCTTGATATATCTGCTGATACGTTGCTTGTACCTGCCCATGCGTGGACACCACATTTTTCGATCTTTGGTGCAGAGTCGGGTTTTGATTCGCTCTCAGAATGTTTTGAGGAATTAACTCCTAATGTCTACTCTATAGAAACTGGGCTTTCCTCAGACCCACCTATGAACTGGCGGCTTTCGAGCCTTGACCGTATCACCCTGATATCAAATTCGGATGCCCATTCACCATCAAAGCTCGGACGTGAGGCGAATATCTTCGATTTAGATAATAAGGGGGGAATTAATACAGAAGTCTCTTATGAAGCCATTATAGAAGCAATTAAGACAAAAAACGGTTTTGTTGGGACTATTGAATTCTTTCCCCAGGAGGGGAAGTATCACTATGATGGACACAGATTTTGTGGCGTAAGACTTTCTCCAAAAGAGACGATAAGAAATAATTACGTATGTCCTATCTGCGGTAGAAAGGTGACTGTAGGAGTCATGCACAGGGTTGAGAAACTTGCTGACAGGGCAGATAGTTCCAGGCTAGAAGGTGCACCACTGTATCATTCTGTAATCCCTTTGGCTGAGATTATTTCGGAGACCTTGAAGATAGGTATCAGCAGCAAAGCGGTAGAGATAGAATACTTTGGACTTCTAAGGAGCCTCGGCAATGAATTCAGAATACTCATGGAGTCTTCTCTTTCAGATATTGAAAAAGCAGGTTCAGCCATCCTTTCAGAGGCAATATCGAGGATGCGTGCAGGCAATGTATATATCGTACCAGGGTTTGATGGAGAATACGGGAAGATAAAGATCTTTAATGAGGTGGAAAGGAAAGAGATAAAAGGACAGGGAAGACTCTTCTAATTTTTGAACTCTCTATCTCTCTATTTTACTATTTTCAGGCTGATATCGGCAGCTACTGCCGAATGTGTAAGGGCACCAACAGAGATTAAATCAACACCTGTCTCAGCAATCTCTCTTACATTTTCAAGTTTAATGTTCCCCGATGCCTCGAGTATGACTCTGTCCTTTGCAATCTTCACGGCCTCTTTCATATCATGAACCGACATGTTGTCTAACATCACTATGTCTGCACCAGCCTCTATTGCCTCCTCAAGGTCCTGAAGATTCTTAACCTCCACCTCAATTCTCGAAAGGTGATGACCCCTCTTTGCGAGCCTCACAGCCTCCTTAATGCTACCTACAGCCTCTATATGGTTATCCTTTATAAGGATACCATCAAAGAGGCCGAATCTGTGGTTGCTTCCCCCACCTACCCTTACTGCATACTTTTCCATGAACCTCTGGCAGGGGGTTGTCTTTCTTGTATCAACAATCTTTGCCTTTAGCCCTTTTATCTTTTCAACATATAAACTGGTAAGGGTTGCAATACCGGAGAGCCTCTGCAGTATATTGAGACTTACCCTTTCTCCTGCAAGAATGGCACAAGTCCTTCCGGAAGCCTCAGCAATCACATCTCCTATCATGACCTTTGCCCCCTCATTATAGAAGGTCTTAAATACTATTGAAGGGTCAAGGGTCTGAAAAATCTCTCGCGCAAAAGGAAGCCCTGCCAGAACAAAATTTCCTTTAGCAATATATTGTGCCCTCGATTCACTCTCTTCAGGTATCAAGAGGGATGTAGTGATATCTCCATGACCGATGTCCTCTTCAAGGGCACCATGAATTACATCAATCACGCTCGGAGGAAAATCCACCCTATCTCCTTTTGAAGAATAAAGAAAGGAAACCCCATATTCCCCCAAAAACAGCACCTAAAGCAAGGGCAGAACGCCAGTCAAGAAGTGTTGTTACGCTTCCCTCGACCTTATTAGCAACGACAAGGAGTGCTGAGGTGTTCTCTGACTTCACATCCTTTGCTGCCAAAAAGCCCACAGCGGATCTATTAACTGCTGTATGTCCTCTTGAGATGGACATGGGAGATAATGAAAAATTTATAGATACATTTTCACCTGCAGTAACAGCACTCATACTCTGGTTGAGGCTTATATCATTTCCCCTGAGGATGACAGAGGCCCCCTGTGTAACCTCCAACTTTTCACCATCTATACTGAGTGCTCCTACCTGCTGGAGTTCGATATGACCCCCTTCAACAGCCCTGATAGTGCTCTGTTTTATGTTGACAAATTCCCCCTCAATAAATTCGATATCCTTTTTCTCAATCTCTCTTTCTTCCCTAGGCATCATTTCTCACCTCTGGCCTCCTTAAGCTTTTTTATACTCTCCATAATCCTCTCCTTCTTCCGTATGAGTTCCTCATATCTTGCTTTTTCCTTCTCAACAACCCCTGTGGGTGCCCTCAGGAGAAAGTCCTCATCAAGGAGCTTCTTATTCAGGAAGGAGATAGAACCTTCTACCTCTGTCTCAACCTTCTTAAGTCTATCTATTTCTGCCTCGATATTCAAGACCCCTTTAAGGAGAACATAGATCTCCATCGAACTCTTAACGCATGTTGCTGAGCCCTCTGGCTTATCAACTTCCATCCCTATCTTTATCTCGCTAGCATTTGCAAGTCTCTTGAGATATTGCACATTCTCTCTCAATATCTCTTCTGTCTTTCGAGAGTATGTCTTTATTGACACATTAAGTTCAAAGGATGGGGAGATGTTTAGTTCTCCCCTGATGGTCCTTATCCCCGTCACAGCATCAATAATATAGGACATATCTTCTTCTGCTTGATAGTCTCTTGGTAAGGATTTCGGATATTCAGAAATTATGATACTATCTCGAATTTCTTCTCTGTCTCTTCTGACATGCGGAATCTTCTGCCATATCTCCTCTGTAACATAGGGCATGAAAGGATGGAGGAGCCTCAAGGAGGCATCAAGGGTATAAAGAAGACACCCTATAACACTATTTTTTAGTTCCGGATCCCTGGTATCTGATTTCGCCATCTCGATATACCAGTCACAGAATTCATGCCATACAAACTGGTATATATTGCATGCTGCATCATTAAACCGATATTCATCGAGTGCCCTGTTTATATCGTCAGCGGTAGCTGCAAGTCTGCTCATAATCCACCTGCTTGCTAAGCTGAGTGACGAGTGACGCCTGCCCTGCTTCGCGGCCTGCCCTGCTTCGCGGCCTGCCCCGCTTCGCGGAGCGAGGCCGGGGAGCGAGGCCGGGGAGCGAGGCCAGGGAGTGACGAGTGACGAGTCTTCATTTTCACTTATTACTTGTAACTTGTTACTCGTTACTGTCTTTAAATTCATTGTAATAAATCTTGCTGCATTCCAGAGCTTATTTACGAAATGTCTGTATCCTTCAACCCTCTCTTCCGAAAACTTAATATCCCTGCCCTGTGCAGCAAAGGCAGCAAGGGTAAACCTGAAGGCATCTGTACCGTACCTATCCATCATTGTCAGAGGGTCAACAACATTGCCCTTTGATTTGGACATCTTCTGACCCTTAATATCCCTGACAAGGGCATGGATATATACATCTCTGAAAGGCACATCTCCCATAAATTTGAGACCCATCATTATCATCCTTGCAACCCAGAAAAAGATGATATCAAAACCAGTTACAAGGACAGTCGTGGGATAGAAGGTCTCAAGATCAACCGTCTTATCGGGCCAACCAAGGGTAGAGAAAGGCCAGAGGGCAGATGAAAACCATGTATCTAAAACATCCTCATCCTGAATCAATTCTTCTGACCCACAGTAAGGACATATTGTGGGTATGACTCTCGATACTGTGACTCCATTTTGCATTTTGCATTTTGCATTTTGCATTTTTTGGCAGTACCATGCAGGTATCCTGTGTCCCCACCATATCTGTCGGGATATGCACCAGTCTCTGATATTTTCCATCCATGCAAAATAGGTGTTTTCCCATGGCCTCGGGATGAGTCTAATACGTCCTTCCTTGACCACCTTTATCGCCTCTTTAGCAAGAGGCCTTACATCTACGTACCACTGAAGGGTTAATAAAGGCTCTATGACAGTCTTACACCTGTAACAGTGTCCTATAGCATGTGTGTATCTCTGTTCTTTTTCTATAAGCCCTTTCTCCTTTAAATCTTTAAGGACAAGTCTCCTGCAGTCATATCTGCCCATGCCTG
The DNA here is from genome assembly GCA_030019415.1 of Thermodesulfovibrionales bacterium. Lineage (GTDB taxonomy): Bacteria > Nitrospirota > Thermodesulfovibrionia > Thermodesulfovibrionales > SM23-35 > JASEEX01. The sequence goes on along the minus strand of JASEEX010000028.1, from coordinate 6,784 downwards.
CATATCTGCCTCCTGCATCCTCTGTCATGAGGCCATCCTTCCCTATTACGGTTATAAACTCTAATGCTGGGCTTTGCCTTTTTGCCATGGCCTCGTCATTAAAATCATGTGCCGGGGTGACCTTAACAGCACCGGTCCCGAATGAAGGATCAACGGCATTATCAGATATAATCGGGATTTTTCTTTTTGTAAGAGGGAGATCCACGGTCTTACCTATAAAATCCTTATAACGACTATCATCAGGATGAACTGCTACAGCAGTATCGCCGAGCATAGTCTCAGGCCTTGTGGTTGCTACAATTATATGCCCACGGCTATCTGAAAGTGGATACCTTATGTAAGTCAACTTTCCTTCTAATTCTTCGTGCTCTACCTCGAGGTCTGAAAGTGCTGTGTGGCAACGTGGACACCAGTTTATAAGCCGATTATCTCTATATATCAACCCTTCCTCATATAGCCTTACAAAAACCTCCTTTACAGCCCTCGAAAGTCCTTCGTCAAGTGTAAACCTTTCCCTCGACCAATCACATGAAGCGCCAAGCCTCTTAAGCTGGTGAATAATCTTCTCCCCATATTCTGCCTTCCATTTCCAGACCCGCTCTATGAAGGCTTCTCTGCCGAGCTTATGCCTGTAAAGCCTTTCAGATGGAAGCTCCTTTTCTACAACATCCTTGGTCTGGACCTCATACATGGCAACCCGGAACCCAGGGTCTTCAGTTGCGAGCTGCTTTTCTACAACATTCTGGGTTGCTATACCTGCATGATCAGTCCCTGGTAGCCATAGGACCTTATAACCTGACATGCGCTTCCAGCGGGTGAGGATGTCCTGCAGGACTGCATTAAGGGCATGACCCATGTGAAGAGAACCTGTTATATTTGGCGGTGGTATAACTATAGAAAAGATACTACCTTTTGAAGCTGGGTCTGGTTTAAAATAGTTTTTTGAGACCCAATATTCATACCACCTTTCTTCTATGCCTCTCGGATTGTAGCTCTTCTCTAAAATTCTGACCTTATCCTTTCTATCTCTTTCGAAATCATTGTCTCTGCTAAGTGCTGAAAAAGTCAAGGCTTTTATCGTAAAGCTCCTTCTTGCTCAACCCGTATGCCTCAGCAATTTTCTTGACAGCCTCTTTTCTCCCAAGACCTTTTTTCATTAAAGCACTTACCTCTGAGAGGGCATCCTCAGTTGTGAGCTTCCCCTCTTCTGTCCTTCCCTCTACGACTATTACATACTCACCTGCTATCGTTGATTTTTCAATACTGCTAAATATCTGCGAAATACTGCCCCTCAAAACCTCTTCATGAATTTTACTTATCTCTTTTACAAGGGTTGCCCTTCTTTTTCCAAATATCTCCTCCATATCTGAAAGTGTCTCAAGAATCCTGTGTGGTGCTTCGTAAAAAACAAGTGTCCTCGGTTCAAGACCGAGGTCCCTTAGGACCTTCTGGCGCTGGCTCTTTTTGGGTGGAAGAAATCCTATAAACGTAAATTCCTGTGTCGAAAGTCCTGATATAGACAGTGCGGCAATTAATGCTGATGGGCCAGGAATAGAGATAACACTAATGCCTTCCTCTACTGCCTTTTTTATGAGCACCGCACCCGGGTCAGATATTCCCGGGGTCCCTGCATCTGAGATAAGGGCAACAGACTGTCCTGAATGAAGTCTTTCGAGGATCTCTGCTGATTTAACCTTCTCTTTTTCGCCCCAGTAGCTAATCAATGGCTTCGAAATGCCATAATGTGTTAAGAGCTTGCGTGAGTGTCGTGTGTCCTCTGCTGCAATGACATCTGCCCCCTTGAGAACTCTTAAAGCTCTCAGGGTAATGTCTTCAAGATTACCTATAGGAGTTGAGACTATATAAAGAGTGCCCTTCACTCTATCTTCAACAGTCTCCTGAGTCGCCTGTCAGTTCTGACAATCTCATCCACATCGTCACCCGTGATTTCCCATGTATATTTATCCTCTGCTGAGCGTCTGAGCTTAATCTTAACAGGTTTTTTCGGTTTCACTTGCTGGATTTCAGGCTGTTTCTTGAACTGGAAGTCCTTAGCATCTTCAGAGAAAACAGAACTAAAGATAATAAGAGAGATAGATAGAACTATTATAAGAAAAAATTTTTTATGTTTGGTTATTGATGATTGAATCATTGGTCATTATTTCGTCGAAAGCCTTATTTCTACTATTAATAGCCTCTGTATTTATTCGTTATTGGAAAGCGTCTGTCCTTTCCTAAGGCTCTCTGGGTTATCTTTATTCCAGGAGGTGCCTGCCTTCTTTTGTATTCACTCGTATCAACCATTCTTACAACCTTCTGTGCGCATTCAACATCACAGCTCAAAGACAATATTTCCTCAAAACCTTTATCATCTTCAATATATGCCTTCAGTATTGGGTCTAACAAAGGATAAGGTGGAAGTGTGTCCGTATCCTTCTGTTCGGGCTTCAGTTCCGCTGAAGGTTCTTTCCGTAAAACCCTTTCGGGTATCACAGCCCTTCCCTCTTTATTATTCTTCCACCTGCAGAGATCATATACCATTGTTTTTGGCACATCCTTTATTACTGCAAAACCACCTGCCATATCACCATAAAGGGTTGCATACCCAACACTTATCTCTGATTTATTACCTGTAGTCAGGACAAGCCATCCGAACTTATTAGAGAATGCCATAAGGATATTACCCCTTATCCTTGCCTGAATATTTTCCTCTGTTACATCTTCTGGCAAACCCTGGAATTCCTTTTTAAGGGTATCGAGGTAACCCTGAAATATACCATCAATAGGCACTTCTATTACCTTTATTCCCAGATTAACTGCAAGGGAGTAAGCATCTTCCCTGCTTTCCTTCGACGTATATAGAGAAGGCATAAAAAGACCCGTTATATTCTCCTTACCGATCGCATCCACTGCAATAGATGATACAAGAGAAGAGTCAACACCACCGCTTAGACCTATAACAACACCTTTAAACCCATTCTTCTTGACATAATCAGATGTACCGAGTACAAGCGCCTCATAGACCTCTTCTAATGGTTCCAGAAGCTTATAAGCCATTGGTGCAGGACCTGGCATTGTTCTTTCTTCATGTAATCTCTTTTCAACAGGAATGTTGATCTCTTCAACAGCCTCTTTCTCAAGTTTAATCACCTCCTGTCTCCTGCGAGGAGCATGAAGCCTTCTCATACTCACGGCATCGAGGTTCAAGTCGGCAACGATCAGGTCTTCTTTGAACTGTCTTCCCCTTGCTATTACGTTACCATTCTGGTCAAGGATAAGGCTGTCACCGTCGAATACAAGTTCGTCCTGTCCTCCAACGGTATTCAGATAAGCAATTATGGCTATGCTATCTGAGGCCCTTACGGAAAGCATATTTTCTCTAAATTTTCCCTTGCCGATATGATATGGCGATGCATTTATATTTATAATCATCTCAGCTCCCGCAAGGGCCTGAATCCTTGTGGGCCCTTCTGGATACCAAATATCCTCACATATATTGACACCTAAACAGGCATCACCAACCTTATATATGGGACATCTCGTGCCTGCCTGGAAATAACGAAACTCATCAAATACGCCATAATTCGGGAGATACATCTTGTGGTAGATATCGATGAGCCTTTTGTTGTAAATTATTGCAGCAGCATTATAGATATCCTTTTTTCTGTCAACAAAGCCAACTATTGCTATTATATCTCTCACCTTCTCCTGAACCTTTTTAAGGGCATTGAGGTTATCTTCTATGAACTTGGGTTTCAAGAGGAGGTCTTCGGGTGGATAACCCGTTATCGAAAGCTCAGGAAAAACTACTACTTGAGCACCGGCTTTTTCTGCCTTCTCAATATAATCAGTAATCTTTGAAACATTACCCTCAAAATCTCCAACCGTAGGATTAATCTGTGCAAGGGCAATCCTAAGTGTCCTCATTTTTCTAATTCTGCAGTGTATCCTGACATGGATGCAAATTCCTAATCCCCGCTTAGCATATTCCTAAGTTGTTTATTATAGCATTAGAGCGAAAATTCAACAAAAAATCTACAAAAATGACAATCTCGGTTTACCCCGTTAGAAGGCTCCGTCCGTAAAGGTGGAGATGGCAGTACAAATGAAAAAAACCTTGTTTTTGGGAGGGGTTTAAAGCCCCTTCCAAAACCTCTAACGGGGTTTACTTCCTATGGGCTTTCTTTTAAAATCAAGAATAAATCTTATTTCTGATCTGTCTAATTATATGAAGGGGAAAGAACAGACGATATGGCCTATCTGATCTTAAGGATAATGATCAATGCCCTCTCTATCGCAGTAGCTGTTAAGATTGTAAATGGGATAACATTCTCAGGAGAGTGGTGGAAAATGATTATCATCGGGGCGGTTTTTGGAATCGTTAATTCACTTATAAAGCCCCTTGTGACTCTCTTTACATTTCCTTTGATTATCCTCACGCTGGGCCTTTTTACTCTCATAGTTAATGCTCTGATGTTGGTAATCACTGCAAAACTTTCTGGTCCTTTAAACCTCGGCCTCCAAATAAATGGCTTCTGGCCTGCATTCTGGGGAGCTTTAATTGTTAGCATAGTGAGCTTTTTCCTTTCTTGGCTCACAGGGATTAAGAAAATTAGGTATTATCGGTACATTTAGGAACTAAAACCCTCGCCATCCTTGGCACGGGCAACCACCTATGTCAAAATCACACCAGGTTTAATCCGCGTCAGGTTGATGCTGTTGTTAGGTCTTTATGTCAATTTTTTAATTATATGTTTGGCGAGACTATCGTTGATTTCTTTGTGTCTTGGTATTGGCTGCGTGGAGTTGAGTTTGGGGGTCAGGTCTTTACTTTTGACATTCCTTAGCATTCGTTTATTTCCCTTGAGGGATTTGTATAACATTTCTCGTATTCTATCAATGTCAAAATCCAAGACCTGACCCCTTTTCCTTATTTTTCGAAAAGCATGTCAAAGCATGTCAAGGAAAGTAATAAATCTTCCTCGGGAACTTTTTGGGAATCTTTTCTGTCTAACCAACTAAGAGCGCTCAGAGAACAAGTTCCTTCCGTTGACTTTAAAGACAAGCGATGTTTAAACTTAAACTCTATGAAAAAAGAGCTTATAAAGATAATTGAAGATTCACTAAAAACCCTCGGCATCGAGGCTATTCCCACTATCGAAGTAGAAGTTCCTCCTAATGAGTCTTTAGGCGATTTAGCAACTCCCGTAGCAATGTCCCTTTCGAGGACACTGAAGAAATCCCCGAGGGAGATAGCAGAGGAACTTGTAAATTCGGTTGGGGATAAAGCTGCCTTCGAGAAGATAGGTATTGCGGGTCCGGGATTTATCAACTTTACCTTCTCAAAGGAATACCTGTATTCAGAGATTAAAAATTTATTAAGGGATAAAGGGAAGTTTTTGAGAGAAGATATCGGGAAGGGCAGACGGGTCCAGATCGAATTCGTCAGTGCAAACCCAACCGGCCCGCTCCATCTCGGACATGGGAGAGGTGCTGCCACAGGTGAAGCCCTTTCAAATCTTCTCGAAGCTGCAGGTTATAAGGTTGAACGTGAATATTATATAAACAATGCAGGGAAGCAGGTAAAGCTCCTCGGCTTGTCCGTTTTCGCTCGCTATCAGCAATTGCTCGGAGCAGAATATCCCTTTCCAGAGGAAGGCTACAGAGGCGGGTATATCGAGGAGATAGCAAGTACAATAATTAAAGAAAAGGGTGAGAAGTACATTAAGGCAGAATTTGATGAGGTATCGGATTTTTTCATTGACCATTCTTATGGGATAATGCTATCCCGCATCAAAGAAGATTTAAAAGATTTTGGTATCACTTTCGATACATGGCAGAGCGAAAGAGAACTTTACGGAGAAGGGGATGTAAAGAGGGCTATTTATGACCTAAAAACAAAGGGTCTCATATATGAAAAAGATGGCGCCATCTGGTTCAAGTCAACTCCTTTTGGAGATGACAAAGACAGGGTTATCATAAAAAAGGATGGAGAATATACATACTTCACCTCTGATATCGCATACCACAGGAAGAAGATAGAAAGAAAGTATGATGAGCTCATTAATATGTGGGGAGCTGATCACCACGGCTATATACCGAGACTCAAGGCAGCTGTGGAGGCACTTGGTTACCCTAAAGAGAAGTTAAAGATTTTACTCGTCCAGATGGTTACCCTCCTGAGAGGTGGGGAACCTGTCCAGATGTCAAAAAGGGCAGGTGAATTTGTGACCCTGAGGGAGGTAATAGAGGAGGTTGGCGTAGATACAACAAAATTCATGTTCCTTACAAGAAGGCCTGATAGCCACCTCGAGTTTGACCTTGAGGTTGCAAAGTCTCAGTCATCAGAAAACCCTGTGTTTTATGTGCAGTATGCAAATGCAAGAATAAACAGCATTTTCGCCCATACAAAAGAAAAGGGTATCAACACAGATAGGCTTTGTGATGCAGACTTCAGGCTGTTATCCACCCCTGAGGAACTTAGAATTATCAGGAAACTTCTCATGTACCCGATGATGTTCGAGGGGGCTGTAAATTCACTTGAGCCACACAGGATCACATTCTACCTCCAGGAACTTTCAGGTCTTTTCCATCCTTATTACAATAAATACAGAGTTGTCAACGACAATGTCGAAATGACCAGGGCAAGGCTTGCATTATGTGAGGCTATAAGGATTGTTCTCCAGGATGGTCTCACCATACTCGGGGTAAGTACACCTGAAAAGATGTAACCCTGTTGCCTCACGTAAAAATCTACACGAAATGACTATTCGTTGCCTCATGT
>JASEEX010000027.1 GCA_030019415.1 Thermodesulfovibrionales bacterium | reverse complement strand
GTTTATGTGGGAATTGTACCCCTAAAATCGGTATCGGATTGCTGGGACGTAACAGCAAGAATAATTACCTAAGTCTTTCCCCTCGCTGCAAGCCTCAATTTCCTCTTTATGTTCCTTAATTTGTTCTCTTAGACTTTCTATCTTCTTTCTTAACTTCTTCCCTTTCATCAGGATTTACCTGTTATCAAAATTATATATGAAAGTTAAAGGTTCTTGCTAAAAACTGCATAACCTAATTTCTGAAAGCATGAAATAGCAAAAATATAGGTCAGAAAAAATGAAAATGTAGTTTTTTGATGAGGCAATTTGGATTATTTCAGATATAATAAGAGGCAGTGGTTCAATTAAGATGGGTACTGTAATTATCATAACAGGTGAGAGTTCAGGGGAGTTATATGGAGCGCTACTGACAAATGCCCTGAAGAAGAAGTGGCCTGAACTCCGAATAATTGGCGTAGGCGGCGATAGGATGAGTAAGGCCGAAGTAGAACTCATCTCGGGTATATCTGCTGCCTTTGGCCTTACAGAGGTATTCTCTGCATTAAGAGATTTAAAGGCAGCATTCAAAAAGACAACAGAGGCGATTAAAAAGTTCATGCCCGATGTCCTTGTCCTGATTGATTATCCTGATTTCAACATAAAGGTGGCAGGGTTTGCTAAGGCCCTCGGTGTAAAGATACTCTATTATGTAAGTCCCCAGGTATGGGCATGGCGGAAGGGCAGAGTCAAAAAGATAGCGGGCCTTGTGGACAGAATGGCTGTTATACTACCCTTTGAAGCAGAGATATACAGAAGAGCTGGGGTATCATGTGAGTTTGTCGGACATCCTATACTTGAAGAGATTGAAGATGTCTTACCCCCCCATCCCCCCCTTGGTAAGGGGGGGCAGAGGGGGGGTTGTAAGACTGCTCTTGGTCTTGATCCAGATCGACCCCTCCTTTCTCTCCTTCCCGGGAGCAGGCCCCATGAACTTAAAAGACTCCTTCCCTTGATGATAGAGGTTATCAGGCAGTTTAAAATGGAATTCGTGGATTACCAATTCTGTATTCCCCTTGCCTCGAATACAGATGAGGGGACATACAGTTATTATCTTGATGCCCTCAGGCAGGAAGGGGCGATCATTAAAAAGGGTGAAACGATAAGGGCACTCGCTGCATCTGACATGACAGTTGTTGCCTCAGGAACTGCTACCCTTCAGGCTGCATTCATCGAGGTTCCGATGGTTGTGATATATAAACTCTCTCCCCTGACATATCAGCTTGGAAGGCTTATTGTGGATGTCAAATACATATCGCTGGTCAATCTCCTTTCAGGCAGAGGGGTTGTACCTGAGCTCCTTCAGCAAAGGGCTAACCCTGCGGATATATTAAGAGAGCTTAAAAGGATCATGTTTGATATACAGTATAGAGAAAAGATGCTCAGGTATTACCAATTAATCAAAGAACCATTTTTAAGGATAAGGGCCTCAGAGAGGGTCGCTGAGATAATAGTGGAGATGGCAGGGTGGGAACGGTAGAAACAATAAAGAGGATATTAGGACTGATCAAACCTTACTGGGGCAGAATCGTCCTCGCTGGCCTAATGAGTCTTATTGTCTCCGGAATTAATGGCGGACTTGCATGGCTTGTAAAACCTGCCCTCGATGGTATTTTCCTTGAAAAAAATAAGACATTACTGGCTATCCTGCCCCTTGCTATCTTAATGCTCTATTTTCTGAGGGGATTATTTGCTTTTTTCCAGTCGTATCTTATGCGATCAACTGGAGCAAAGGTTGTCAGGGATATGAGGAATAGACTCTTTGGACATCTGATGTATCTACCTGTGGGGCACTATAAGAAGGAATCCACAGGTTCAACCCTTTCTCGAATAACGAATGACATAGGCACCTTGCAGGGTTTGCTTGCCCATTCAATAAAGGACCTCTTTGTTGAGAGTGCGACAGCGGTTGTGCTTCTGGCAGTCGCATTTTACAGGAGGTGGGACCTTGCCCTTATGGCAGTCACGGTGCTTCCAGCGGCATTTTATGGTGCAGGAAGGCTCGGGAAGAGATTAAAGAAAGTAAGCAAGAGGGCACAGCAGAAGATCTCACTAATAACAGAATACCTTACAGAGAGCTTTGGCGGTATCAAGATGATAAAGGTCTTTTGCCATGAAGGCGACACTGTCAGTAAATTCAAAAATAAAAACCAGGACTTCTACAGAGAGGTTATGAGGTCAGCAAGGCTTATAGAGTTTACCTCCCTGCTGATGGAGGTTGTAGGAGGGCTTGGTATTGCCTTTGTCCTCTGGTATGGTGGAAGGCTTGTTATAACGGGGGCAATTACCCCTGGTGAATTCTTTTCTTTTTTGGCAGCAATATTTATGGTTTATACACCAGCCAGGAGGCTTGCAGCTGTCAACAACGGGATACAACAGGCAAGGGCATCCCTCGAAAGGATATCTGAGATAGAGAATAAGGAAAGAGAGAAAGATGGAAATGTGATTGTTCCATATATAAAAGAAAATATAGAATTTAAAAATGTCTCTTTTACCTATCCAGGTGTCAGACATGAGGCATTAAAGGATATAAATCTGGGTATCAGAAAGGGAGAGATAGTTGCTATCGTGGGGAGAAGCGGGGTAGGAAAGACCACACTGGTTGACCTTTTGCCAAGGTTTCATGACCCTTCAACTGGAGCTATTTATTTAGATGGTGCTGATATATCAACAGCCTCTCTCAAGTCTCTCAGAGGACAGATAGGGGTTGTGAGTCAGGATGTTATCCTGTTTAATGATACAGTAAGGAATAACATTGTATTTGGAAGGCCTGGTGCAGATGAGGATGGGATTGTCAGTGCTGCAAAGGCTGCCTTTGCGCATGAATTTATTATAGGACTTCCTCAGGGATATCAAACGGTCATAGGTGAGCGGGGTGTAAGGCTCTCTGGCGGCGAGAGACAGAGGCTTTCCATAGCCCGTGCTATCCTTAAAAACCCTCCAATACTGATACTCGATGAGGCGACCTCATCCTTAGATACCTACTCTGAGATGATGGTACAGAAGGCGCTCGAAAATCTTATGGAAAACAGAACCACCTTTGTGATTGCCCACAGGCTATCTACAATAAGACGTGCTACGAGGATTATTGTTCTCGACAAAGGAAGGATTGTTGAGTCAGGTACTCATAAAGAACTCATCAGGGGAGGCGGCATCTATAAAAGGCTGTATGAACTGCAGTTTAGTGCCCAGGCTGTGGATGTAGCGTCGTTGTAGATATGTATCTACTTTACAGTCTCGCATATATTGTTGCCCTGATTTTTTTATTGCCCTTTCAATATCTGAAAAGACCAAAGGAACTAAGGAGGCAATGGTTTAGAGAAAAGTTCGGCTTTTTTGACTCCTCACTCCTCACTCCTCACTCCTCACTGATTTGGGTTCATGCTGTATCTGTTGGAGAGATTATGGCGGCACTGCCCATGCTTAAAAGGCTCAGGGAGGGATATCCATCGAAGGGCATTATACTATCAACGATAACTGACACAGGGCAGAAGGTAGCAAGGGAGGGGGCACCTGAAGGCACGACAGTTTTATATCTACCCTTTGATATTACCTTTATCTTTAAAGCAGTCCTCAGAAGGGTAAGGCCAGAGATTCTAATCACTATAGAGACAGAACTATGGCCGAATATCTTCAGGGTCTTTAAAAAATATGGGATTCCCGTAATTTTGCTCAATGGTAGGATTTCCGAGAACTCCTTCAGGGGATACAAAAAGATATCTTTCTTTATGAAGAGGGTTCTTTCCCATGTGGACCTCTTCTGTATGCAGTCTGAGGTAGATGCTGAGAGAATAAATAGCCTTGGTGTTGATGAAAGGAGGATAAAGGTTTTGGGTAATTTCAAATTCGATACAAGACCCCCTTCAGAGATTCCTTTCTGGACAGAGAAGATAAAAGGGCCTGTTATCGTAGCAGGCAGCACACATGGGGGCGAGGAGGAATTAATGACTTCTGTTTATAGTGAGCTTAAAAAAGATTTCCCTGATATCAATCTAATCCTTGCTCCAAGACATCCTGAGAGGTTTAAAGAGGTTGAAGAATTGCTCAGGTCAAAGGGTTTGTCCTTTGTAAAACGTTCAGAAATTTCCCGGCTTATGACTCCCGATCTCCGATTCTCAGGGACTATTATCCTTCTTGATAGCGTTGGCGAACTCTCAGCGATTTATGGAATGACTGATATCGCAATCATTGGAAAGAGCTTTAAAGGATATGGGGGGCAGAATCCCCTTGAGCCGGCATACTGGGGTAAGCCAATATTGTGCGGACCCCACATGGAAAATTTCCCTTTTATCAAGGATTTCTACAGTGAAGGTGCAGCCCTTGAGGTTAATGAGGAAGGTCTTTATCCGAAATTAAGAGAGCTTCTCCTTTCACCTGAAAGGGCAAAGGAGATAGGATTAAAGGCACAGCAATTATATAGGAAGAATACGGGCGCTGTAGAAAAGGCAATGGAGATTATTGCAGGGTATATTAATTGAGAGAAAAAGGTTTTGGTATTTAATAATGTTGTAAGATATTTCAGTGGAAATCCTAACCGAATCAGATACCAAGGCAAAGCTGATTGACCCGGCTCTGCATAAAAAGGGCTGGACAGAAAACCTCATTCGGCGTGAAGAGACAGAGCGGGGGATTGACATCGTAGATGGTAAACCACGTCGGAGAGAACGAGGGAGAATAGATTACCTCCTAAGAGTAGAAATTAACATTACCACTCAACCTGTTACTGTTGCCTTAATTGAAGCCAAACGGAGCAATGAGCCAGCCGATAAAGGTCTTGAACAAGCAAAGAAATATGCCCGTCTGAACCATGTGCCTTTTGTATATTCCTCGAATGGGCATCTCTTTGTGGAATACGACCACTTTACTGGTAAAACTGTAGGACCAAATCCTCTCGAAGAATTTCCAACTCCTGAGATACTCCGTAAGCGTTATGAACAAGGAGTAGGTTTTTCATTGGAAAGTGAAGTTGCCAAGCCACTCCTTGTTTCATATCCGGGTGGAGAGGCAAGCAGACGCTATTATCAGGATGCAGCAGTTCGAGCAGCAATTGAAAAAATAGCCAAGGGTGATAAGCGGCTACTTCTCTTTTTGGCCACAGGTTCAGGAAAGACATTTATCGCAGTTCATATTTTGAAAAAGATTGCGGATGCTGGACAGCTTCGCCGCGCTTTATTCGTATGTGATAGAGATGAACTGCGCACTCAGGGGCTCGGTGCTTTTCAGAATGTTTTTGGAGCTGATGTAGCAGAAGTAACATTATCAAACCCTCAGAAAAATGCACGCATCTTGATTGCGACTTATCAGACGCTCAATGTGGCTGGAGAAACTGAAGATGCAAAATTTTTCCTCGAAAACTATCCTCATAACTATTTCAGCCACATTATCATTGATGAATGCCATAGGAGTGCCTGGGGTAAGTGGAGCATCGTTTTACGACAGAACCCGGATGCTGTTCAAATCGGGCTTACTGCAACTCCTCGCTCCTTTGAAGGAGGGACTCAAGAGGAGCGCCGGGAAGATGAAGAGATTACCGCAAATAATCTTAAATACTTTGGTGAGCCTGTTTATGAATATGATATGGCTCAAGGGATTGAAGACGGTTATCTTCCTGCCTGCGAGGTCATAAGGCGCGCAACTGATTTAGATGAAAAGGGAGTTGACAGCGAAGATATAGAACGCTTGGGTGCTATAGATGCCATAACTGGTCAACCACTCATGGTTGCTGAAGCCCGTGAGCATTATGGAGCACCTTCTTTTGAAGATATTATCCAGTTACCTGACAGAGTAAAGACGTGGTGCAAAGACCTATTTGAGTCGCTCCTCCAAATTGGGGGACCTCATCAAAAGACTGTTATTTTCTGTGTTCGTGATACTCATGCAGATGCGGTTGCAGCCGGAATGAATAATCTTTATGCTGAATGGTGTACTAAAAACGGCCATAAAAGATTAGACCCTTATGCCTTTAAATGTACTGCTATAGTAGGAGGAAGCCAGTATATTGCTGATTTGCGTGGCTCTGAGCGTAGCCATTTTGTTGCAACAACTGTTGATTTAATAACCACTGGTGTTGATGTCCCAATACTTCGCAACGTAGTCTTTTTCAAATATGTCCGTTCCCCTATTTCATTTCAACAGATGATGGGGCGTGGTTCAAGAATTCATCTACCAACCAATAAATTGATGTTTCGAGTCTATGATTATACAAATGCCACCCGTCTTTTAGGGAAAGAGTTTATTGTTAGACCTGCTCCGCCACCAAGATCTCCCAAGCCACCTACTCCTCCTGAAAAAATAGTCCGAGTTGAAGGGTTTGATGTGCACGTTAATCCTGCTGGGACGTATATAGTTACCGAAAAAGAAGGAAGATTAGCAATGGTTACAGTAGAAGAGTATAAACAGAGAATTGCTGAACGCTTGGTTGAAGAGATAAAAACCTTTGATGACTTTCGCAACTGCTGGATAAATCCACAGGAACGAAAGAGACTTATAGATTCTCTTCCCGAAGGTGGCCGTGGTATAAGACTGTTAAGGGAAATCCTTAGCCGAAAGGAATATGACCTCTATGATGTTCTGGCAGAGATTGGATTTGGTGTAGCTCCAAAGAGCCGCAAAGAAAGGGAAGAAGCTCTCCGCTACAAGCACGATGCCTGGCTTAAAAGCCTGCCCAAGAAGGCAGCAGATACACTACTTGCCCTTGCCAGGCAGTTTGAAAGGGGTGGAACAGAAGAATTAGAAAACCCCTATGTCTTTAATGCCCCTGATGTGATCAAGGCTGGAGGTCTTGAGGCTTTGAAAATCCTTGGTGAGCCAAGAGATATTATTAACAAGACAAAAGAGAAATTGTTTTCAGCATGAACGAGAAAGAACTGAAAAAGTTATTAGCTTCAGGAGAAACTGAAACAGTAGAGTTCAAAGAAATCATTAATGATTCTTTTTATAAAACTCTATCTGCTTTTGCTAATGCAAAGGGAGGCATAATTATTCTTGGTGCTGATATAAAAGGAAATATCAAAGGCATTGAACCTTCAAGCAGATTTTTAGAGGATTTAACCAATCGCATAGTAAATAAAATGTCTATTTATCCAAACATAGAAACGATTGATATAAAAGGTAAACGGGTTATTGCTGTCAAAGTTGCCCGCTCAAGTTATCCAGTTTCATATGAAGGCCGATACTATGAGAGGGTTGGGAATACTACACGGGAAATGAATACAGAAAAGCTAAAAATGCTGCTTTTGAAAGGAAAATGCTGGGATTCGATTAAAGGAGGTTTTTCGTTAGACGAAATTGACAATGAGACTGTTCGACGCTTTATCCGTTTTGCTGTTGAAAAGAACAGGCTTACAGATGTTTCCTTAAATGAGTCCCCAGAAGTAGTTTTGAAAAAACTTGAACTTCTGACAGACAAAAAGCTGACCAATGGAGCGATTCTGCTTTTTGGTAAAAATCCTCAAAGACACTTCGTTAATCTTTGTGTACGAGTAGGTCGCTTTAAAACAGAGACGACCATCATTGATGACAAATGGGCAAAAGGAAATCTCTTTCAGCAATTTGAAGACACGCTGAATATATTAAAGCAATACATCAGTGTTCGCTATGAAATAAAAGGTGTAGAGCGAGAAGACATCTGGGATTACCCCATTCCCACCTTTCGTGAGGCAGTGCTTAACGCCCTCATTCATCGAGATTACTTCGATATGGCGAACTTTATTCAAATAAAGGTTTACGATGACCATATCTGGTTTTTCAATCAGGGTAAACTTCTGGAAGGCATTACCATTGAAGACCTGAAAAAGCCTCATAGCTCATATTTGCGCAATCCTTTAATTGCAAAGGTGTTTTACCTTGCTGGCTACATCGAACAATATGGCAGCGGTACCGTTCGGATGGTTGAATGGATGAAAGAGGCAGGGTTACCAGAGCCGGAATACAAAGAGGAGCTTGGCGGATTTTCAGTTTATTTCTATAAAGATATTTATACGGAAGAGAACTTGAGAAAGAGGGGATTGAATGAGCGACAGATTAAGGCAGTGATGTATGTGAAAGAAAAGGGGAAGGTTACTAATGAAGATTATCAAAATATAAATAACGTTAAAAGGCGCCTTGCGACTTATGAGTTGGACGATTTGACAGAAAAAGGCATTATTCAACGTATAGGCAGGGTTGGGAAAGGAACACATTACAGATTAAAGAAAAGCGCACCAAATGAGCATAATGCGCATTGAATGCGCACTAAATGCGCAAAGACAAAATAACGGCAAGACTGTCGATTTTTGTGGACAGATATTTTGAAAGCGAAGCAAGACAAAGATTTCATATTTTAAAAGAATCAATTACATCATAATTGCATCTTAAATGCATCAATGGGCTAACTAAGGGCTAATAAAGGGATAAACATTCAGGTAATAAAAAAGTAATGAAAAGGTAATGAAACAGAACAAAGGGGTCAAAGGGGACAAAAAGTGGTCATAAAGGGGCATTAAAGAGGCAAAGAAATAAGTAATGCGGAATGTAGATTTCGGAATGCAGAATACGGGAAGTAAAGATTTAAAGAAAAGAACAAAACAGTTCGCTATTGAGATAATTAAATTTGTAGAAAAGCTGCCTGAAAATAGAATCACAAATGTGTTGGGAAGACAACTTTTAAAGTCAGGAACTTCTGTAGGAGCGAATTATCGTGCAGCTTGCCGTGCAAAATCTAAAGCTGATTTTATTGCCAAAATGGGAATTGTTGAAGAAGAAGCCGATGAAAGTTTATATTGGCTTGAATTATTAGTGGATACAGCAATCGTTGAACGAGATGCAGTTAATTCTTTGATGGATGAAGCAAATGAAATCGTTGCAATTACAATTTCATCAATAAGAACTGTACGCGGGAATAAAAAATGAATAGAAATGGAATTCATAATCCTCATTCCGAACTCCGCAATTCACATTCCGCATTCAGCATTCCGAATTCCGAATTACCAGCGGGTTGGCGATGGGTTAGACTGGGGGAGGTATTGAAGGAACCTCTTAAAAACGGTCTAAATTATAGCAAAGAAGGTTTTGGGATAGGTGTTAAATTTGTAAACGTATCAGATATTTTTTGTCCATCGGTCGTTAATATTGCAAAGCTGGATAGAATAAATATATCGCATCAAAATGTTGAAAAATATCGATTGAAAACTGGTGATATTCTCATAGTTAGATCCTCTTTAAAAAGAGAGGGAGTAGCATATCCAGCATTATTTGAAGAAGACGAGGAACCAGTAGTATTTTGTGGATTTTTAATAAGAATTAGACCTGATAAAGAAAAAATTGAGCCTTTTTATCTTCTTAATTATTTGCGCTCTTCTATTGCAAGAGAGAGGTTAGTTGGTGATTCTGATACGGTAACTATTACCAATGTTGATCAAGGAACTCTTTTATCTTTGAATATTCCCCTTCCCCCTCTCTCCGAACAAAAACTTATCGCTGCAAAGATTCAGGAACTGATGCAAGAAATCTACAATCTAAAATCTGCAATCAGCAATCAATTGGAGGCAGCCAAAGCCCTCCCTACCGCATATTTGAGAGAGGTCTTCGAAAGCGAAGAGGCTAAGAAGTGGGAGAGGAAGAGGTTGGGAGAAGTGTGTGAGATTGTTATGGGGCAGTCTCCTCCAAGTGACTCATATAACAAGGAAAAGATCGGTTTACCATTTTTCCAGGGGAAGGCCGATTTTGGAGTTTACTTCCCTATCCCTCAAGTATGGTGTTCATCTCCCTTAAGAATTGCTAAAAGAGATGATGTTCTTATATCGGTGCGTGCTCCTGTTGGCCCTGTGAATATGGCAAACCAACAATGTTGTATAGGTAGAGGACTTACAGCATTAAGAGGGAAAGAGGCCATAGACTCTTGGTTTTTATTCTTCTACTTTAAGGGTATTGAAAATAACTGGAAAGGGCGGGGAAGTACATTTGATGCAATTAGAAAAGATGATCTGAAAAGCATTTTAGTCCCTTTTCCACCACTCGGAGAACAAACACATATCGCCAACAAACTTAAAGAAAAAATGGCACAGGTAGAAAATCTACAGTCCGCAATCCTGAATCAAAAATCTGCAATTGAAGCCTTACCAGAGGCAACTTTGAAAAAGGTGTTTAAAGGAGAACTCTGAATAATTCAAAGTTATCTGGCAAGTTTAAAAATGGAAAAATTGCGGGTATTTATAAGTTCTACTATGGAAGATCTTAAAGATGAAAGAGTAGCTCTTGTTCAAGCCATTAATCAGAATAGATTTTGGGAAGCAGTTTATGCAGAATCTTTTGTTGCAAGATCAGAATCTCCAAGAGAAGTATGTTTAGATGAGGTCAGAAAAAGCCATATATATATTGGAATTTTTAAAGATAGATATGGGTATATCCCTGAAAATAATAATCCACAAGGAGTATCCGTTGTAGTATTGGAATATGACGAAGCAAAACGCAACCAACTTCCAATTATTATACTTATATGTAAAAATGCATCAAATAGGGAACCTCAATTAGAAGAGTTCTTGAGAAAAATAACTGATTTTGATAGCGGTCATTGGAGGAAAGAATATACCACGATAGAAGAACTTGTTCAGACGACCATAGAATCTATTAGCTATGAACTAACAAAGGCAGCAGTAGAGAAAATTGAAGCAAAAAGAAAGGTGCAAATAAAAAGTATATACAATCTTCCATATTTTAAGAGAGTCATTGATAAATTTCAAAAATGATCAGAAATTATATTTCTAGAAAACTGTTAGAAAAAGAAGAATATTATCGATATGGTGGAGAATATTTCCCTTTTTTAGAAGAATCCCCCTTTGATCTTTATAGTTTGATTGTAAAAGAAACTAAGAAAATAATAATTCTTGGAGATGCAGGATATGGTAAAAGCACTGAATTAAAAAATGTTTTTTCTAAATTTGTTGAAGAAGAAAATCCAGATTTCATTCCTATCTTTATTGAATTGAATACATACACTGATGAAGATATAGAAGACTATATCAAATTAAAAATCGGTAAAGATTCAGAACCTTTGTTAAATAACAATTTAGCTCCAAAATTTGTTTTCCTTTTTGATGAATTTGATCAAGTTATGGACAAAGGTAAAGCTGAGAGAAAAATAAAGAATTTTATGGAAAAATATATCAAATCTACATTCATAATTGCATGTCGAACTAATTTCTATACAGGTCAGTTTGAAGATTTTAAAATTTTTGTGCTTTTGCCCTTCAATTCGGAAGATATTAAGGAGTATACTGAACGAATACTTGGAAATGAGCGTGATTATTTTTTACAACAGTTAGATCAATATTCCCTCCTTGATCTCGTCAAAAATCCATTTTTTCTCAGTCATCTTATAGAGATATTTCAGACAGATAAGAGAATCCCTGGGAATCGTACAGATATTTTTTCAAGGATTATCTCGCATTCACTTGAAAAGGATGAAACTAAACTAAAAGACAAATATGATTTGAAGCGAACCTATCCAACTTCAGAAATTGAAAAGGATTTAATGTATGTATCTATCATTATGGAGAACCTCCAAAGAAATTTTATTTCTATTGAAGAGTTTAACAAAATTATCTCTGATACAAAAAAAAGACAAGTTATACCTGAACTTTCCTTATTTAAGAAATCTTTTTTCAAGCAAGGAGATGTTTATCAGTTCCAACACAATAACTTCCAGGAATTTTTGGCAGCAAAAAAGATAGCATATGAGAAATTAAATACAATACTAAAATTTATTTCATTTGCGGTTATAAGGCGATTATCATGGTTAGAAAAAATTGTCGATCTTCTAAAATATATTGAATTTAAACCACTTGGTATTAAGACAGAGAAAGTTGCTTTTGTTTTATTAAGATGGTTGAAAGATAAAAAGATTAACAGGATAAATCCCTCTTGGATAAATACAGTTGCTTTCTTATGCCAACTCAGACAAGAAAATGATTTATTTGAATATTTAGTTGAAAATGAGCCAGAGCTTAGTTTGAAATTTGAAGTAAACAGAATCGATGAGGAAAAACGAGAGAAATTATTTAAAATAATCTTTGATAAATATACAAAAAGAAAAATTCCTATAGATAGAGACAGAATTGATTATGATGAAATGGCAAATTTTGCTAAAACTAAAAAGATATATGATTATTTATCAGAATTTGCACGTTCAAAAGAACATCATATGTACAGACTAAATTCAATCTATATGTTAGGAAGAATGAAAGAATTAGCAGATAAGTCTTTATATAATCTATTAATCCAATATGCTAAAAATGAAGATGAAAATTCGGGTGTTCGTCATTTATGTCTGTATACTTTAGTAATGCTTAGATTTACCGATTATGAAATAATTGAAAGTCTTAGAGAACTTGAAAATTCGAATGATGAGATGGTATTAGCAGCCTTTTACTATCTTATTAAAGAAAGCGCTTTTACGGATAGGTATGTGGACATATTGTTAAACGGAATCAAACGAGTCAGGGAATCAACGTTACTTGATGTGAAATTAAATATTTCACAAGGGATAGAGAAAGTCAAATCTATAGATGGTATTAAAAAGATCATAGACCACTTTATAAAAAATCCTAAAGAACTTCGGGAATATTACTTAGAAAGGTCTATAGATCAAATTATCAAAAATGTAGCTAAAGTATATGAAACCGATAGTTCTATTTATGATGATATTAAGAAATTAGTCATAATTTTGTACGAAAATCATATGAGAGCAATGATTTCAAAATTTGTTACATTTTTTGAGCAGACAAAAACAACTTTTCGCTTATTTAAAGAAATTTATGTTGAAGGTATTGGAAATAATTATCCCTTGTTAGCACGTATTGCAGATGAAAAATGTATTAATTTTTTGATTGATGAATACCAGAAAAATAAATTATCAGAGGACAATATTCAAATTTTCATAAATTTCTTATCTTCAAGAAATAGAGACGATTTTAATCGTTTAATAGGCATAATAAATGAGAAGACAGGGAAATTCCATATGCCTCCGCCTAAAGATTTTGCAAGAGAGAATAAAGAAAAACTACAGCGGAAAATTCAAATAATTTTTGATAAGAATGAGTTCATAAAAGAAGTTGAAAAAATATTCGATGGTGAAGGGATAAAAGAATTAAGTTATGAAGACTTGGAGCATATTTGGGATGAAGAAAAATACAATGATTTTGTCATCCAAAAGATCATAAATTATTTTGAACAAGGTAAAGATAAAAAATGGACATTTGATAGTTTAAAGAAGGAAATTAATAATTGGGATTATGAGTGGTTTACTATAACTCACACTTTTGATTTTCTTTATCATGGCACCGAATTAGAACTGTCGGAGGAACAAAAAACTTTAATCAAAGATTTTTGTTCTAAAAATATTGGAAAGGTTGATTTTAAAAATTCACTAAAGCAAGAAGACAAAACGACTACAGCAAATACTTTAGCTACAATATTATGGTACTTCTTGAGGAGATTTGATCTTGACTATCCAAGGGAGATTTTACTTGATATGTTGTCTTTTGATTGGATTGAAGCCAGTAAATATGTTGGCATAGATTACTTGATAAATCGTCTTCTGCCTGAAGATGTTAAAGATAGAATCTTGAAAAATCTACAGGATGGAATCAGCATTAATCAAGTACTAAAGAATCATGTTAGTTATTGCAAAAAAAATCGTGTTTTAGAAGCAAAGGAATCATTACATAAAATAGTGAAAGACAGCAAAATTGAAATAGAGAACAGATTATTGGCACTTGAAACTCTTGTAGATTTTGGTGAGTCAAGAGAATATATAGAAAAATTACTTGAAATTGAAGAACCAAAGTTATTCATTGAAGTCGCCAGAGTCCTTATATCATTAAACAGCGAAAAGTGCAGAACAAAATTAATAGAAAATCTAAATTTAGATAAAAAGGACATTTTATTGGATTCAGCTAAATTACTTATTGAAAAAGAACAAAATTTAAAGGCAATCAAATATTATGCAAACTATATAAAAAGAACTAAGCAATATGAAACTACCTTCCGTGGGAAATCAATTCTTCAAACAATAAATACAATCAAAGCTTTGCCTATACTTTTCGATCTTTTGAAGTTTTCTTATACACATAAGCAAGATATAAATCAAGATGAATTTGATAGACTCGATAGCGCGATTATTAATGTATTGAAAAACATAGCCTTACAAAGTTATTCAAATCTCGAAAAGGTTTTAAAAGAATTAAAGGAGTTTATTAAAAAATATGATACACAACTAGAAGGTTTAAATTTTCTGGATTATATTTGCGATGATATAGAAAAAGCATTTTTTGCAAATTATCCGACTCGATTAACATTAGAGGAAGCCAAGAATAAAGTTGATAATTTATTAAAAATAAACACATGAAGAGTAACAACCGCAAAATTACAACCCCTCAATCCCTCAACTCCTACATCAAATCCATCTGTGACATTATGCGGAGGTCAGGTCGGGCGGGGGCGTTGCAGTATGTGCCGGAGCTTACATGGATGCTGTTTCTTCGGATTCTCGATGAGAGGGAAGAAAGGGAGGCGGAGCAGGCAAGGGCTGTAGGTGCTGAGTTTAGGCCATCCTTAGAGTATCCCTATCGGTGGAGGGACTGGGCAGCGCCACCTCTAAATAAAGTTCAAGAGTCAGAAGGTTCAAGAGTTCAAGGGTTAAAAAGAAAGGAACTACAAGAAAGCACGCTTGGGGCGTTTATGTCTTTTGTTAATGGTGAACTCATACCCTATCTGCGAAACCTTAAGAATAAAGTTGGAGTAACACCTTGTCAGAAAGTCATTAGTGAGGTCTTTTCAGCTTTCGAAAAAACAGGCGTGGACACAGAGCGTAATCTCTTAGATATCCTCGATAAAATACACGCACTTTCTTTGGAACAAATTGATGAAACCCACATGTTCCCTATCTCTCAGGTCTATGAAGGATTGCTCCAGAAGATGGGAGAGAAAAATAATGATGGTGGACAGTTTTTTACGCCAAGAGAAGTCATCCGTGTAATGGTAAGGGTGATTAACCCTGAAATTGGAGAGACGGTTTACGACCCCTGCTGCGGGACCGGAGGATTTTTAGCTCAGGCATATCATCACATGAAAGACAAAGCAAAATCAGGAACGAATATAGAAATTCTCAAAACCAGGACTTTTTATGGTAGAGAAAAAGAAAATTTAGTTTATCCTATTGCATTGGCAAATCTTGTTCTTCATGGAATAGATGAACCACACATCTGGCATGGAAACACACTAACAGGTTTAGAGGTCTATGGTGGGCTTTTTCAAGGCGCTCAGGGTCTATTTGATGTAGTTCTCACCAATCCTCCCTTTGGAGGAAAGGAAGGAAAGGACGCCCAGACTCGCTTCGCCTATAAAACCTCTGCTACTCAGGTGCTCTTTCTCCAGCATGTGATAGACAGCCTCAAACCAGGTGGAAGATGTGGAATTGTAATGGATGAAGGTGTTCTATTTCGCACGAATGAAACTGCTTTCGTTCAAACCAAGCGAAAACTTCTTAATGAGTGTAATCTCTGGTGCATCGTAAGCCTTCCGCCAAAGGTTTTTGTGAATGCAGGTGCTGCCAGCAAAACAAACCTCCTGTTTTTTACAAAAGGAGAACCCACAAAGGAAATCTGGTATTACGATCTATCGGACCTGAATATAACCAAAAAACAACCCCTGACTTTAGAGCACTTTAATGAGTTTTTTAAACTACTTCCAGAGAGAGGGATAAGTGAACGCTCATGGCGTGTGCCGATAGAAGAAATAGAATCAAAAAATTACGATGTTAAGGCGGTTAACCCGAATCGGAAGGAAAGGGGAGATTTAAGGATACCAGAGGAGCTACTTTCTATTATTGAATCGCAGAATAAAGAGATTCAAAATATCCTGAATGTTTTGCATAACAAAGGACTTGGGCCATAAGTATTCGAGTAAAAATTATTGTTTATCCTTATTTGTCATTCAAGCTTGTTCGGTCATTGCGGCTTGTCCGCAATCCTTCCGAAGAAAGATTCCAGGCAAGCTGGAATGACATGAATAAACCAAGATTCTGGACTGATCCTATACAAGACGGGGACACAGGCTAAAATGACATTTTTGGGACAAATACTAAATCTGCCATATTATGAATAATACGGGCTAAAAGGCATGGTAGGTTATGAAAATTTCTGTTAGGGTTAAGCTGAATATGAAAGAAGAGAAGGTTGAGAAAGAAGGCGACATCTATAAAGTTTATGTGAAAGAGCCAGCAAAAAAGGGAAGAGCCAACAGGGCGATGGTAGAGCTCCTTTCAGAATATTTTAATGTTCCAAAATCTCAGATTGTTATCCTGAGGGGAATGAAATCAAAAGAAAAAATTTTAGGAATAAAAGATTAGTTTTACAGCTCCTTCAGTCTTTCTGCCTGGTAGTGAGTGATCAGGCCATCTATTATCTCATCGAGATTCCCTTCGAGAACCTGTTCGAGCTTATGGAGTGTAAGACCAATCCTGTGGTCAGTAACACGGTTCTGAGGGAAATTGTATGTCCTTATCCTTTCGCTCCTGTCTCCTGTTCCTACCAGTAACTTCCTCTCCAGGGCCCTCTCCCTCTCCTTCCTTTCCATCTCTGTCTCATAAAGCCTTGAGCGAAGAACCTTCATGGCCTTCTCTTTATTTTTAAGCTGTGAGCGTTCATCCTGACACCGTACAATAAGCCCTGTTGGAATATGGACAATCCTTACGGCAGAATAGGTTGTATTAACTCCTTGACCTCCGGGTCCGGAGGCGCAGAATGTGTCTATCCTGAGGTCTCTTTCATCGATTGCAATGTCAACCTCCTTTGCCTCGGGAAGCACGGCAACTGTTGCTGCCGATGTGTGGATTCTTCCAGCAGCCTCTGTGATAGGCACACGCTGGACCCTGTGCACACCGCTTTCATACTTTAGTCTGCTGAATGCACCCTTTCCCTGGATAGAGGCAATTACTTCCTTTATTCCTCCAAGGCCAGTAGAATTCATATCTATCATCTCTACTTTCCATCTCTTATGCTCAGCGTATTTCAAATACATCTTGAATAGATTGGCGGCAAACAAAGCAGCCTCTTCGCCCCCAGTTCCTGCCCTTATCTCGAGTATCACATTCCTCTCGTCCCGTGGGTCCTTTGGAAGGAGCATGATCTTAAGCTCCTTTTCTATCTTTGGCCTCTTTTCTTTGAGTTCATCAAGTTCTTCCTGTGCAAGCTTGCGAAGATCACCATCGCCTCTTTTTAAAAGCTCCTCTGCACCTTCTATATCAGAGAGGAGCTTCCTGTATTCCCTGATCTTATCGACAAGGGGCTGAAGCTCTGCCTGTTCTTTTGAGTACCTCAGGAGTTCCGCTGGCTTCGATAAAACCGCAGGGTCCGTCAGGAGCCTGGTCAGTTCTTCGTATTTATCTTCTATTGCCTTAAGTTTTTCGAGCATTTACCTCCTCTATTTTAAATAACTCTTCGAGTGCCCTGACAGCAACCTCAATCTGGTCATCATCAGGCTCTCTTGTTGTAAGCCTCTGAAGCAGGAGACCTGGCTGTATGATTATGTTTATCAAGGGGTTATTTTTCATCCTGAGCGAGAGTTTCAAGAATTCAAAGGAAAGCCCTGCTACTGCAGGAATGAGGATAAGCCTCGAGAAGAATTTATTCATATATGACCAATCTTGGGGGATAAGGGAAAAAGTAAGTATGCTTATTACCATAACAATAAGTAAAAAGCTTGTGCCACAGCGAGGGTGATGGGGGCTGCAATCCTTTACTTCTTTAAGTATCAGCCCCTTTTTATTCTCGTATGCATGGATCACCTTATGCTCTGCACCATGATACTCGAATATCCTCCTCATCTCCTTCCACGTGCCGATTGCGGCTAAATACGCAAGAAAAAGGATTATTCTGATAATACCGTCAACGAGGTTAAATAGAAGCGAGCTCTTTGAAACGGAGGGGAATATGACCCCCAGGAGCCTTGTTGCATATAAAGGAAGCAGTATAAAAATAGCTATGCCGAGGATTATGGCAAACCCGATGGTTAAGCCAGTAGAAAAGGGGTTTGAGTTTTTTTTATCTTCCTTTTTACATGCCTTTCTTGCAGAAAACTCTATAGCCCTTATGCCGATGGAAAAGGCCTGATATAGTGCTACCGCACCCCTCATGAGAGGAAGCCTGAGAATCTTTGGTATTGGTTTCAGAGCCTCCCTTTTTACATGGATATCTCCCTTTGGCCCCCTGACTGCTACTGTCCAGCCTTTCCGGGACTTCATCATAACACCTTCTATAACTGCCTGACCACCTATGTTTTCCATGAAATTTCAGAAAAAATCGTTAGTCTGAGACTGAAGACTAACGACTACTTTTTTGTCTACTTCTCGGTACGAGTCGATTTCGGCTTTAGGTATTTTTTCTTGAACTTCTCGACCCTTCCCTCAGCATCAACGATCTTCTGCTTTCCTGTAAAAAAAGGGTGGCACTTAGAACATATATCCACGCGTATCTTCGGCTTTGTTGACATTGTTGTAAATGTTTCACCACAGGCACATACAACCGTAACCTCTTTATATGCTGGATGAATTTTTTCTTTCACTCTGCCCCTCCTGAGATCAATTTAATCTAAACCAATTTTAATAGATTTATAGCACTTTTGGCAAGGTGCTTGATTTCCCGAACTCTATCCGCTATCCTTCTATAATGGAAAAGGAAATAGTAGATTTTCTCATTATAGGAAGTGGTGTTGCCGGCCTCAGGGCTGCGATAGAGCTTGCACCCTATGGTAGTGTCCTTGTTGTAACAAAGGACAGGCCCACTGAAAGCACTACTGAGTATGCCCAGGGTGGAATTGCCGTTGCTCTGAGCGACGAGGATGAGATAGGCATCCATTATGAGGATACGTTGAGGACTGGAGACGGTCTTTGCAGGGAAGAAGCTGTAAGGATACTCGTTGAGGAAGGTCCTGAAAGGATAATTGAACTCATTTCTTGGGGTGCAGAGTTTGACAGGGAGGGGACAAAACTTGACTTCACCTTAGAGGCAGCCCACACAAGAAGAAGGATACTCCATGCACATGGTGACGCAACAGGGAGGGAAATCGTGAGGGTGCTTCTTGGAAAGGTTAGTTTTCTCCCATCAGTTAAAACATACCCCTTTACCTTTACTATTGATCTTATTGTTAGAGACGGGGAATGTCATGGTGCGTACATACTAAGAGGTAAAGAGCTCATCTCCCTCTTTGCTAAGGCAACGATTCTGGCTACAGGGGGAGCAGGCCAGATTTTTTCGAGGACAACAAATCCGCTGGTTTGTACGGGAGATGGTATGGCGGTGGCCTTCAGGGCTGGAGCTATAATTGAGGATATGGAATTTGTACAGTTTCACCCTACGAGTCTCTATTGTCCGCTTGCGCCGCAGTTTCTCCTCAGCGAGGCTATGAGAGGGGAAGGGGCGATACTCAGGAACATAAATAAAGAAAGATTTATGGAGGATTACCACCCAATGGCAGAGCTTGCGCCGAGGGATGTTGTATCCCGTGCTATCATCTCAGAGATGGTTAAAGTAAGAAGTGATTATGTATATCTTGACCTCACACATCTCAGAAAGGAATTCCTGAAGAGCCGGTTCCCAAGGATTTATTCAACCTGTCTCCAGTATAACATTGACATTACAAAGGAACTGATCCCTGTTTCTCCGGCTGCTCATTATATAATGGGCGGGGTAGGGACCGATATAGAAGGTGCCACGAACATAAAAGGACTCTATGCAGCAGGTGAGGTTGCATGCACTGGTGTGCATGGTGCAAACAGACTTGCATCAAATAGCCTTCTCGAAGGCCTTGTTTTTGGTGCAAGGGCAGGAAGGGTAGCATTGCGCTCTCCGATAAGTAATGAACAATTAATAGCGAGTAGTAAGGAAATAACTCATAACTCATCACTCCCCGGCCTCGCTCCGCGAAGCGGGGCGGGCATAACTCATCACTTCTCAATCCCTGACCATGAAGAGATAAGGCGTGAACTGAGGAAGGTAATGTGGGAAAGGGTCGGCATTATCCGATGTGAAAAATCCCTCAGATATGCAAAGGAGAGGCTTGCAGGATGGTCATTTATCCTGGATGAGACCTTTTTGACAAGGCGAGAGCTCGAACTAAAAAATATGCTCACAGTAGCTGGACTGACAACAGAAGCAGCCCTCCTGAGAAAGGGAAGTGTGGGCGCCCATTATAGGTCTGATTATCCTGAAAGGGGTGAAGGATGGAAAAGGCATATTACATGGAGGAAGGAAGGTAAGGAATTACTATATGAGGTCGTTGTGTAAGAGAAAGGCAAAGATAGTCTGTACAATCGGTCCATCCTCGTCAAGCAGGGATATAATCTTCTCCCTTATAAAAAACAGAATGGATGTTGCGAGGTTAAATTTTTCCCACGGTGACCACGATTTCCACAGGCGGGTTGTAGAGATTATAAAGGAGGGCTCGAGGAGATATTCCAGGCCTGTTGCAATCCTCCAGGACCTTCAGGGCATAAAGATCAGGGTTGGGGCTATCGAGGCCGGTGCAGTGGAACTGAAAAAGGGCAGGAGACTCCTGCTTATGTCGGGGGAGGGTGTAGGGAATCAAGAGAGGGTATTTATATCATATCCCGCCCTGCTCAGGGACGCTAAAAGGGGAGACAGAATCCTCCTCGACGATGGCCTCATCCAGCTACATGTTCTTGGTCGAACAAGAGAAAGCCTGATAACAAAGGTGGTTGAAGGAGGGGTATTAAAGGACAGGAAGGGTGTCAATCTGCCTGGCGTAAAGATATCCATCCCCTCCTTTACAGAAAAAGACGAGAAAGACCTTCAGTTCGGAATAACTATGGGTGTTGATTATGTGGCTATATCATTTGTAAGGGAGGCCAGTGATGTCAGAAGGGTTAAGAAATGGCTTGAAGAAAGGGAGCAACAGATTCCGATTATCGCAAAGATAGAAAAACCTGAGGCCTTGGGCAACATTGAAGAAATCCTGTCTGAGGTGGATGGAATTATGGTGGCAAGAGGCGACCTTGGTGTCGAGGTTCCACCCGAGAAGGTTCCTCTGATACAGAAGGGGCTAATTGATGGTGCAAATAAAAGGGGCAGGATTGTAATTACAGCAACGCAGATGCTTGAGTCTATGACCGAGCACCTGAGGCCGACAAGGGCGGAGACGACAGATGTTGCCAATGCAGTAATCGATGGGACTGATGCATTGATGCTTTCTGCAGAAACTGCTACTGGAAAATATCCTGTTGAGGCACTGAAGATGATGGACAGGATAATCCGGCATACAGAATCAACAAAAGAAACAGCCCCATCTTATATACGCGGGAATACCTTTGCAGAGGCAACAGCAGATGCATCATGCAGGGCTGCAGAGGACATAGATGCAAAGGTACTTATCGCCTTCACTCATTCAGGTTTTACGGCAGGGCTCCTGTCAAAGTTCAGGCCCAGGGTCCCTATCATTGCTTATACGCCTGACGAAAAAATAAAAAACAGGATGTGCCTTTACTGGGGGGTTACCCCTATGATTATGAAACCACCTGCAAACATTGATGAGTTGATAAGAGAGGTGGAGAGGTCCTTGATAGAGGAAGGGATTGTAAAGAAGAGTGACGGAATCGTAATTACAGCGAGTTCTCCTTTCCCAACCCTTGTAAAGACAAACTTTATGAAGCTCCACAGGATAGGGGAGTAAGCCTAAATAACCAATAACCAAGTACCAATAACCACACATACTAAAGAAAAACCCAAAATTCAAAATCCTAAATCCTAAACAATATCTAAATACAAAATTCAAATGACCAAAACGGCTTATGTTCCAAGGTAAAAAATTGAGTTTTAGATATTTGATTTTTTTGGTTATTGGAATTTGGTTATTGGTTATTCAAAAATTATGGTATCGTTATACCATAGGCCTTGATCTTTTTGTGAAGGTTGCTCCTCTCTATTTGAAGGATTTCTGCTGTCCTCGATATGTTCCAGTTGTTTTCCTCAAGCCCCTTTATTATAAAGGTCTTCTCGAAGGCATCCCTTGCCTCCCTCAGTGTTTTGAAGGCAATATAGTCTGGCCGGGTTGGTTCGGCTACAACAAGGTTCTTTGGTGCTATCGTATCCGAAGAAGTCATTATAACAAGTCTTTCTATTACGTTCCTCAGCTCCCTTATATTTCCAGGCCAGTCATAGGCCTCAAGCATCTTTAATGCCTCGGGGGTTATCTTTTTCGGCCTCTTTCCATATTCTAAAGCAAAATTTTCGAGGAAATACTCAACGAGTGCTGGTATGTCCTCCTTTCTTTCCCTGAGGGGAGGAACTACGATAGGTATAACATTCAGCCTGTAAAGGAGGTCTTCCCTGAAATTGCCCTTTCTTACTTCCTCTTTCAGGTCTTTGTTAGTGGCTGCAATAATCCTGACATCTACCTTTATATTCTTGCTACCTCCAACACGCTGAAACTCCTGGGTCTCTATAATGCGAAGCACCTTTGACTGAGCAGAAAGCGACATGTCACCAACCTCGTCAAGAAATAATGTACCTCCATCAGCAAGCTCAAATTTACCCTTCTTTCTTTCAAATGCGCCTGTAAAAGAACCCTTTTCATGGCCAAACAGTTCACTCTCTATAAGCTCCTGCGGTATTGCAGCACAGTTTACCTCAACAAAGGGTTTCTCTGCCCTTCTGCTATTTTCATGAAGTAGACGTGCAACGAGTTCTTTACCCGAACCGCTCTCGCCTATTATTAATACCCTGCTATTGCTTTGGGCTGCCATGTTTGTCTGTCCTTTCAAAAGTTCCATTTTTTGGGAGTTTCCGATAAGCCTGCATTTTTTTGTTAAGTCCTTTTTGAGAGCCTTATTTTCCATCTCGAGTGTCCGTCTTTCGAGTGCCCTTTTTGCAACCAGCAAGACCCTATCGAGGGAAAGAGGTTTTTCGAGAAAGTCGTATGCACCTATCTTTGTTGCCTTCACAGCAAGTTCTATATTGCCGTGGCCAGAAATCATGATTACAGGAAGCTCCGGCTTTAGAGCCTTAATCTCTTTAAGGGTCTGAATACCATCAATACCAGGAAGCCATATGTCAAGCAGTATCAAATCCGGGATCTGCTCTTTTATAGCCTCTATTGCCTCTTCACCAGAACTTGAAGTCAAAACATCACATCCTTCATCCTCAAATATCCCTGAGAGGCTCTCCCTTATGCCCTCTTCATCATCTACCACAAGAACCACAGGCTCTGCCATTTTGATTCCATCCAAGTTACTTCTCCCTTATTGGGATCTCTATTGTAAAGATCGTCCCTCTTGGTTCATTATCCCTGACCTTTATATATCCTCTATGCTCTGCAATAATCCTGTTTGCTATCGCAAGGCCGAGGCCAGTGCCATCCTTTTTAGTCGAGAAATACGGGAGAAATAATTTCTCCTTATCCTCATCTCTTATACCTGGCCCATTGTCTGCGATGTTTATATATGCCCTGTTAGATGGTATATCAAAGTTGAGTGTTACATTAATCCTGCCGCTGTCAGTCATTGCCTGTATTGCATTATCAAATATATTTATCATAACCCTTTTGAATTGTTTTTCATCCAGTTCTACTGGTGGGTTTTCCTCCGGCAGAGACACATTTGTCTCCACACCTTTGCAGCCTTTATATAGATTAACCACCTCATCTATTACAGGCGGCATGGAGGTTGGAGTCTTTTTTATTTCTGGCATCTTGCCAAACCTCGAAAATTCGTCAACCAGCATTTTCAGGCCCTCAACCTCTTTTATTATGGTCTTTGTAGAACGGTCGAAGACCTGGTCAAAATCAGCATCTCTGCCTTCCCATTTCTTGACCATACGCTCTGTTGAGAGTTTAATAGGTGTCAGAGGATTCTTTATCTCGTGTGCGACTCTCCTTGCGATCTCCTGCCATGCAACTACCTTCTGAGCCTTTATGATATCGGTGAGATCATCAAAGACAACGAGGAGGCCAATGTATTTTTGAGAATCTCTGAGACCTGTTATAAAGACTCTGAGGACAGCCCTTCTTTCCCCGATCACTACCTTCACTTCCTTCTCGACTCTTCTGAATTCCCGGCCTTCTATCTCCCTGATGAGGTTCTGGAGTTCTTCTGATTTTATCATAGACATGAGTTCCCTGTAACTTTTATTGATAACCACCTCTGACTTTATGTTAAGTATTGAACATGCGGCACCGTTTATCATCAGTATATTCCCGGCAGTGTTGAGCATGATAACGCCTGAGTTTATGTTATCGAGTATATTTTCCATAAAGAGTCTTCGCCTGTCAGATTCGAGATAAGCAGACTGGAGAGATTCCCTCCCCTCCTTTAACTCCTTCACCATATGGTTGAAGGAATTCACGAGGAGCCCTATCTCATCCTCTCTGCTTAGAGCCACGTTTATATCGAGGTTTCCAGCAGCGACCTGCTCAGTTGCCTGTGCAAGGCCCTGTATGGGATCCGTTATCCCCCTCGCAATCCTGAGGGCAATCCATAGAGCCATGAAAATGACAAGTAGCGTAAGGAAACCGAGGATCAGGAGGTAGTTTGTCTTTATCGGAACTCTCCATAACTCGAGGGTTAAGTATTTTTCATAAGCATCTTTTATGTTTTCTACATTTTCGGTAATCCTCTTCGGTATGAAAGACTCGACGACTACTACTCCTGCCTGCCTGCCCCCATGTTGTTCAGGCACCACGGCCCTTACTCTGTCTCCGCTTTCCTCTGATATGACCTCTACGCCTGCCTTACCTTCAAAGGCAGCTCTTACTGTTTCGGCAGCGTCTTTCGGTATCTCTGTGAGGTATCTGACAGTGTAATTGCCGGTAGCTGCTTCGCCCTTAGAAAGTCTCTTTGCAAAATCAAGAGCTCTCTGTTTTTCAATCTCGTAAAAGGCCTTCGCTATTTCCACAGAGCTGTCAAGAGGTTGTCTGAGTTGAGGAGCAAACCAACGGTCTATATAATTTGTAATAAGTCCACTCGAGATAATAAATAAAATGGTTGCAGGGATTAAGGTAAGGACAACGAGGATAACAACGAGCTTTGTTTTAAATTTATATCCGAGGATTCTATTTTTTCTCTCAAGATAGAGTCTCACGAGGCTCTTCACAACAAAAAACATAAGGGTAAAAAGTGCAACGATAGTGAGGTTCAGCAGTATGAGGATGGTTAACTTTACTAAGAAGGGAACACTCTCAAGTCTCATATAGTGTAGTTCGACCCCAAAAGCTACAATTATGAAGAGAAATAAGATTGCCAAGATAAAAGGGAGAGGGAGATTTTTCATTTAACAGCCCCTATGCTGAAATATAGAGAATCCTTGGATATCTTGAATTCGTTCTCTGATAGGAAAATAATAAAATACCCTATTACAGGAGGAAGTTTCCTGATTTTCGACTCCACAGTTACCCTGACAAAATGTATTCCTGGTTCGAGTTCTCTTATATTCGTGAGTTTCAGCTCATTGATGCTGAGCGCCCATTTCGTCATGGATTCAAAGGACTTAAACCTCTTCTCTGTGATCGTGCTTCCATCATAGGAGGTTGCAATGAACTCACTCTTTACCGGGTCGCATTTGAGGGTTCTTATTAAGGATGTACCAAGGACAAACTCATCAGGCCACATCTTCCAGACCCTGAAGAGGTCTATGTAAACTCTAAGTTCCTTTGCTATTCCATTTCTGAGCTCCTGAAGATGTTTTTCCTCAAGAGAAAGAGAAGTCGTAACATAGATCTCGTTGTTCTGTAAAGTCATCTCAGGACCTACTATTTCTGCACCGCTTGCAAGTGAATAGAAAGATACTAAATAAAAGGCAACAGACAACAAGCGATGGACCACTATTGCCAAATTCCTTTTCATTGCCTGCCACTATTAACCCATTATTTATATTCCGACTTTTAAGACTTGACATCTTCTAAGAAATTTATTTTCATTATAGCATAGCAGAAGCAGTCGATAGTCATCAGTCAACAGTCAAAAGGCAGGGGAGAGGGCAGGGTGAGGGGGGAAAGGAGGTAAGTATGGAACTAAATGTGATAAAAATGGAGATTCCGGAGGGCTGCAACATAATCCTTGGTCAGACACATTTTATAAAGACTGCAGAAGACCTTTACGAAATCATGGCAACGACTCTCCCCCAGGCAAGATTTGGCATTGCCTTCACAGAGTCGTCAGGGCCATGCCTGGTAAGGGCAGAGGGTAATGACATTGAACTTATTAATATCTGTGCCAGGAATCTTCAAGAATTGGGTGCCGGTCATGTATTCTGCATTCTCCTGAAAAATGCCTTTCCTATCAGCGTACTTAACCAGATAAAGAATTGCCCTGAGGTCTGCAGGGTCTTCTGCTCAACAGCAAACCCAGTTGAGGTTATTGTTGCCTCTACCTCTCAGGGTAACGGCGTGCTTGGTGTGGTTGATGGCCTTTCTCCAAAAGGTATTGAGTCTGCTGAAGATAAGGCAGACAGAAAGGAGTTTTTGAGGAAGATAGGATATAAATTGTAATAACCAATGACCAAATTCCAAATTTCAAAATAGTCTAATATGTCATGCCGAACTCGTTTCGGCATCGCTTCGGGGAGGCTCGATTAAGAATCTAATAAAAACAATAGGTTATGAAACCCTTAAATCAGAGACCCTGAATTTATTTCAGGGCAAGGTTCAGGGTGACAAAAATGCATTTTTTACAGCGCGAAAAGGTTTAAACCTGACTATAAAAGGATCATTGTGAGACCCTTGTAGCCGCAGTCCCGAAAGCCTTCGGGATTAGCCTGCGAAATTATCTCACAAGGTCTTTATTTTTTGTCATTGTCATTCTGGCTTGTCCAGAATCCTTCTTTTTTCGTAAAGATTCCAGACAAGCCCGCCTCAGGCGGACAAGCTATAATGACATCTATTCGAATTGTAATACCGGATTTTTTCACGTTGTTGATTTGTCCTTATTTTCGAAGATATATAAAAAACCAGCGATCCTTGTGATTCCGACACCGCTATACTTTTTTAATGAAAGAAGATGCTTGTCCCCAGTTACTATAAGATTAGCGTTGGATGCCTTAGCACATTCAAGTATCCTGTTGTCAGTCTCATCCTGCAGTAATGTGATTTTAATAGCAGGCTTTATTACCGTGGCAACCTTGCTTATATGCTTCAATGCAGCTTTTACTTTGCTGTCATCCCACTGAAATTTCTCTCTCAGTTTTCTTGCAAGTTCAGTAAGTATCGAAACCGATGTATAGAGTTCAACTTTACCCCTGACTGCAAGCAGATAGGCATCTTCCGCTTTACTATTGGGAGAGGTGAAGGCTGAGACATATACATTCGTATCAAAAACAACTTTTAGCACTAACGGCCCTCAAAGATAAGCCGTTCAATATCCTTCTCTGTTAATTTCATCCCTCTGGCCTTCTTTGCCCCATATTTCTGAAGCCTGAAAAACTCGTCTTCGAGTCTTTCCTGTCTGTAGAAATTAAACATCTCCCTGAATAACTGACTTTTTGTTTCACCTTTTATCCTTGCCATTGCCTCGTATTCCCGTGCAATATCAGGTGGAATAGATATCGTCATTGCAATCCTCTTTCTCGTCGGCATAATATACCTCCCTACTATCATAACTTATGGTATGACAATATAATACCAAATAACGTATATTTTGTGATGAGGCATGCATTTGGGGTTAAAAAAGGGTTACAGGTGAGATGTAAAAGGAACAATTAGGTAAGATTGAAAATCTGAATTAGAACTTTGCTACAGGATGTTGTCCCTTCCTTTTGTTGAAGTAGGAAGGACGCTCTTGCCCATATTTTAAGCTGCAACCTCCTTTCTTTCAAGAGACTTCTGCTGCAATGCAGCGATGAATTTTGGTATTTCCCTGTAACCCTTCACACGCTTGAACTTCTTCTCTGCCCGTAAGAGCGCTGCCACAGCCCACCTCTGAACCATATCCCCGCCGTTCCATCTTTTCACTCGTCCAGTGATGGTGCGGGTCACGGAAAAGCAGGATTCTACAGGGTTTGTGGTCGAGAGGGTCTTCCTTAAAAGCCCTGTGACGCCCAAACGGTGCACAGTAAGGGTCTCCTCAAGACCTTCCTTCAGGCTTGCCGCAGCAGATGGGTTAAGCCTCTCAAAATACTTTATCGTCTTCTCAAGAGCCTCCTTTGCATCTTCATAATTTGCCATGTTA
>JASEEX010000026.1:376-28823 GCA_030019415.1 Thermodesulfovibrionales bacterium | reverse complement strand
TATGTGGGAATTGTACCCCTAAAATCGGTATCGGATTGCTGGGACGTAACACGTTCAGAGACTTCCTTTGTATATTGCTCCAGCACCGACATAGAGCAAGGAAAATCGTAATCTTACTCGACAATGCCAAATATCATCACGCCGCGGTGCTTCAACCTTTTTTCAGGCGTCACCGCGACAAGTTGGCTTTGGAGTTTCTTCCTTCATACAGTCCCGAATTGAACCCGATTGAGAGGGTCTGGAAACTGACCCGAAAACTCTGTACTCATAATACGTACTTTCAAAAACTTGAGACTTTGGTCGACGCTGTGTCCAAACAACATACGATCTGGAATGTTCCCAATGAAACATTACGTAAACTATGCTGCATTATTTAAGACGCTGTATATAACAAAAAGAGGGCCCCTGCCATCGCAACAATAGCAATAGTTTTATTATTCGCCTACACAGGTGGCAGATATTGTCTCAAGAATAAAACAATGGATTTTCTCAAGGCGAACCTTGAAGCTCACTCATACAAGATGTGCCCCCTGCCTAACGACTTTCTAAGATGGTGGTTTATTGTAAGATCAGGTGATGAGATAAAAGCAGGTCTTGCAGACCTTTTTACAAGAAGGGTCTGTGTGCATGAAATATATAAGATGTCAAATAACGATCCATTTATTGAGATGTCGAAAAAGGAAAGGGTTGTAAAAAACTTTCTTTATTTTGCGAGGTATCCGTATGCTGAGGTAAGAAGGGATACTAAAATGACCACAGTCATTTGGCGCGAATTATCCTTCACTATAAGACCCGGGGACCATTTTGTAGCAAAGGTGATATTTGACAAAGAAGGTAAAGTACTGAACTCATACTTCAAGTTTTAAAATTTCAAAACCCTGCCTCATTTCATCCTTTCACCTTCTGCCAATCTTTTCTGAGAGAAGATTCGCTTGCGATAGATAGCAGTGTTTAGCCATTTCTTAATTATCCTCGCATGATGCTGCTTCCTACTAATACAAACGCATTAAATAAATAGATGCTGAAACGAGTTCAGCATGACAAAATAGAGTGTCATTCCGAACTTGTTTCGGAATCTCATGTTTTTAATGCATTAATTGCGTTTGTATTAATAAAGAGAGCCATAAAGGCATGCCTTCTCTGGGGTAATCGAATATATCCCTAAAGAGGTCTTACATGTCTTATCAAATAAATTCAACAGACGTGGTAGGAGATCAGGGTCTCCCCAGTAGAAACCATCAGGCATATACAGTAGGAATGGTCTTTTGCCGACAACAGGATGACATAGGGCAATCGCATCAGCAAGCCCCGTGGGTTCTTCTTGAATTACAAAATTCAATTCGATCTTTTCAGAAAATTCCTGCCTCAGGTTTCTGTTTCGTAGGTTAAAAGACTTTTTCAACAGTTTCGTTATCTGCCGATGCGGGCAAAAGATTTTACTTCCGTATAATTTCAACTACCTTTTCAATGATCTCGTTGAGCTTGTTGGCTGTGAGGTTACCAACTTTATAGAGGATAATATGGCTGTCCGCCGTAAATATGCGGTTAGGTCTTATATTGCTTGGCTGTTTTAAACCTCCGGCTTCAAAGTCTTTATCGTCAATTGAGATCGCATAGTTGTCTTTAATGGTTTGACTGGTTATCTGGCAAAGAATTATATCGTCACCCTCTAATTTCGAGATGACTAAAGCAGGACGCTTCTTGGCTTGGGTTAGGTCTGAGAAAGGAAAAGGGACAACAACGACATCGCCTTTTACAAATTTTGCCATGCCTCGTCTTCTTCTGGCTTCAGCCAATCCTTCTTGAGAGAAGATTCACTTGCAATGGCAGTATCAAGCCTTTCCTTGATTATCTTTGTCTTTAAAAAATGGACAAAGTCTAATACCTCGTCAATAAAAGACTCAGGAACTTGTTCAATTTCACTTAAAAGTAATTCCTTTTTGCTCATGATTTTCTCCTATTTAATTTTAAATAATTATAACAAATTTGAAAAATATATATTCTCTTACATTCTTATTAACCGTCCGTTGCAGGCAGTTTCCTTTTAGAAAATATGGGAAGTGTCCCTCTATTCCCCCTCTCTCCTCGCAATGACACTCTATTTTTAATTAATGCGTTTATACTCTCAATAAACCATAGAGGCTATCTTAACTGTTAAATCACCCAGCATATTTGTATAGCTTCCAAGTTCATTGTCATACCATCCATAGATCACTACCTGAGTTACAGGTATTTCTGTATTGGCTGGAAGAGATGCGAGGGACTCAGCCGGTATTTTGTAGAACTTGCGAAGGTCTAAGGTAATATTGGCGGTTCTTGTATGTGTCTCATGTCCTTCAATAATAGTAGCAGGTCCGTAGAGCCCAATTATATCTGAAGATACATTCTGCTCATCCGTATATTTTATATAGCCCCTCTTTTCCCTCTGAGCAGCATCACGATAAACATTGTTAATGAGGTTTCGATTAATGGATGGCCTATCTGCCTCCTCGTGTAGAGTAACTACCAAAATTATCAGGGACCCTGTAGTAACGGGGATACGAACCGATTCAGCCATAAACCCTATCCTGTTCATTTCCGGGATTACGAGCCCCAAGGTCTTAGCAGCTCCCGTAGTGGTTAGAATGATGTTATTCATAATACTCCTGTTTTTCCTTAAATCAGTAGCCCCTGCCTTTGGCAATCTATCCAGTACCTCCTGGGTCCCTGTAGCAGCATGGACTGTTGCCATAGAGGCACTGAGTATCTTTTCCGGACCAAAATAATCCAAGAGGGGCTTAATCATATATGCAAGGCAAGTGGTGGTGCAGGATGCGGCTGAAATAATATGGTGTTTTGTATGGTCATATTCTTCTTCATTAATCCCCATCACGATAGTTATTATATCCTCGGGCATAGAAAGGTCTTTTTCCTTAATCTTAAAGGGTGCGGAGACTATTACCTTCTCTGCCCCTGCTTCAAGATGTCCCCTTACAGAGCCTTCTTTGGCATCAGGAGAGGTGGTAGGATTGGTAAATTTCCCGGTAGCCTCAACAACCACTTTTACACCATACTTCTCCCAGGGGATATGCCCTGGATTGCGAGATTCCCGCAATATAGTTACCGGGATACCATCTATAAGCATGGAACCTTTGTCCTCATCAAGATTTTCGATTATCCTTTTTGCCCTGTATCCATATAGATAGCGATGTAATGCCCCGTAGGTAGAATCCTTTTCAATATAAAGGGCAACATCCTCCAGTTTAGTCCCTACATTTCTGCCTATGTTTACGATAATCTCCGAAAAGTATTTTCTACCTATGTGATGCCAGAGGGTCAGTTTTCCAATTCTGCCCAGACTATTAATGCCCAGAATAGGCCTTTCGGGGATCATTTTTACATTTTCCTTCTCTGTCATCCTTTTACCTCTTATAATTATTACGCCAGAACCCTGATTTCCTTTACTCGATGTTTTCCTGAGTATACCGTGCCATTTCGTCCGTCGATACTCAAAAAATCACCTACCCTTATAGTATGCCTGTTAAGTTTGCACCTCTTTTCATATTCCCATACAAATAACTTATTACAACCCACCACACAGGTCTTCCCCAGCCTATTTGCTATAATGGCAGCGTGAGAAGTTGAGCCACCCCGGGCAGTAAGCAGTCCATCTGCCGCTGAAATATGTCTGATATCGTCAGGAACAGTATCTGATCTGATTAAGATAAGTGGTGTAGATGGATCTTTTTTCCTGAACTCCTGTATATCCTCTAAATCAAAGACAACCCTGCCACTAAGGGCACCACCTCCGACACCTATCCCGCTGGAAAGATAGTTAGAGGATAGTTCGGGAGACGGAATAAAGGCTACAAAACTCTCTCTTTTAATAACAGTCATGTCACGGGCCTGGAGGATGTAAAGATTTTCGCCTGGCTTTCCTTCGAAGGTAAACTCAATCTCCTGGGCCCCCCATCTCTCTTTATAGATTAGATCCTTTACCATCCTCAGCAATGAGCTATATATCTCAGGAAAACTGTCTTCCAATGAGACATTAGATGTTCTATCTTCGATGTTCTTTTGTTCATTGGATATAGGCAGAGTCTTTACCAGCCCCGAAACCACATCTTCTCCCTGTGACCCTACAGCAAAATCACCCCATAACATAACCCTGTCTCCTGATTCCTGGGGATTGCGGGTGAAAAGAACACCTGTCCCTGAATTGGCATCCAGATTACCATAAACCATTGCCTGTACGATGACGGCTGTACCCCAGTTTTCTGATAAACCCAATATCTCGCGGTAGGCCTGGGCCTTTTTGGAAAACCAGGATTGAAAGACCTGTTCGATTGCTATCTGGAGCTGGGCCTTTGGATCATCAGTTATTTCTATTCCGCTGCCCTTAATGGCGTCCTGATATGCTAATGCCACCTCCTTCATCTGCTCAGGCGTAAAATGAATCTTTTTAACAACCCTGTATTTCCTCTTAAAAGAATTGATGATGTCGTCAAATACATCTCTTTCCATGCCAAAAGACATTCCCCAGCACTGCAGGAAACGTCTATAACAATCCCAGGCAAACCAGGGTTTAGTTGTCTGTTTTACTAATCCCATGACAATAGGTCCATTAAGCCCCACATTTAAGAAGGAATTCATCATACCAGGCATAGAGATTGCCCCTCCGCTCCTAACTGATACAAGTAAAGGATTTTTAGGATCCCCAAATCTTTTACCAATTAGCCTTTCAAGTATGATAATTTGTTCTTCTATCTTTTTATTGAGATGCCCCCGGGCATGTCCGAATCTCCTTATTGCCTCTCGGCAACGAAACACCTCAGTGGTTATGATAAAACCTGGTGGGATGGGTATCCCTAAAGACGCAAGTTTTACCATGTTATATCCTTTAATCCCGAGGTGAATCCTATCATAGGTAACCTCATTGGGGATATGGATACTGGATATTGCCTTTTTAGGGTCGTAGCTCATTAACAGGTCTAGATTCTGGACATCCAATCCCTCTGCCTGTACTAATAATGTTTTTAATATCTTACTAATAAAATTATCTAATTGTTGAAGCCCAAAGGAGCTGGCCACAACCTCCCTGAGAAACCGCTCTGAAACCTTATTTATAAACTCAAAATCGCTCTCTTCCTCATGGGTTTCAAGATATTTATGCAGTATATTTTCTGTCCCAACCTGAGGGATAATTTGTTTGAGGTTATTTTTGTGGATACTGCTATAACAGGTATTAAGAATATCCTGTACGGCCTCTGAGAAGCCCCTGAATATATCGATATACTGGGAGAAAGAGAACCTCCTTACCTCCAGCGCCCCTGATAATAGCTCAAGCGTATTCTCCATCCTGTTAGAGAATACCCCGTCTAACTGCAAGGCCTTGAAAAATAGGCTCATATATTTTCTAATCTGGAACAGGCTTGCCCTGGTGATGAATCTGAGATTAAAGGAATCTATTAATTCCTCAAAGAGGGTATTAGCGAGGTTTTCAAGGCGGAAGGTTAAGGACAGGGCATCAAATTTTCTCTCATGATATGTACCATAAACTGAGGGGATGCCTGCAGCAAAATGTCTTTTACGAAAGATATCCTCAATTGGTGCATACCTTTCAGAAGATAAGATAATATCTTTTAAGAGCTGTAAATAATCCAGTATGCCTTCGAGGCGTTGGTAGACACTGCCTTCTTCTAAAACACTGATTAATGAATCCGCATTTGGAAGTCCTAAATTTTTAGCATATCTTAACTGATCCTTTATATCCTGAGGATTCAATTTATATTTTTGATTAAGCAATTGATAAAGCCTAATAGCCAGATATGCCCGTTTCTTCTCTTTTTCAGAGACATGGGGTATGTTCTCAGTCATTGCATTGACTTCCTCTTCTGATAGGCGAAGGAGATCTGCCACATCATGAGTTCCCCTGTCCTTAAAAATAGAATTAAAAATAGTACTTATATCATCGATACAGGGACCCGATGTCCTGACTTGATGAAAAATATCTTCGGGTAAAAATCCCTCTAAAGGCCTCTTATCCTTTGTTAGCCAGAATTTTATAATTACCTCTATAAAATCAACTATGCGTGCACTGCTTTCAACGTGGCTTTGTTTGCGTAAAAAATGAATTAGGGGATCAGCCCTACCCGTAACCTCATCTATTTCTGTGGAGACCTCCCTCAATATCCCTTCAGCGTTGATTTCACTGAAATAGACAGGGAATAACCTGACAAGTTGCTTAACCAGATGATAAACAGGTTTGATATCGCTATTTAAGAGTTTGGTGATGTCCTTTTGAAAAAGGTCCGTATCATTGATGTGTACC
Source organism: Thermodesulfovibrionales bacterium (assembly GCA_030019415.1). GTDB lineage: Bacteria > Nitrospirota > Thermodesulfovibrionia > Thermodesulfovibrionales > SM23-35 > JASEEX01. The sequence continues at coordinate 22,513 of JASEEX010000026.1, read as the reverse complement.
CCACCCAGCCTTAGATTAATAATTAAGGCAGATATAAGGGATTTAGACCACTTCGGATTCTTTTCTATTAACTCCAGCCAGACCCTGATGTTTTTTAAATGGGCCTTATTAGATTTTACCTGCCATTCATCAGTGACACCCTCTATCGTCGGATACTGGAATCCGAGAGAGGTGATTTTCTGAATTAACCAATCAACGAGTTTGCTATCACCTATGGTAAATATCTCATTACCGATACACTGGATACAATAAAGGGCAGTTTCAGGATACCTGCTGAGACTGTTTTTCAAAACCTCGAAGGTTTCAGACAGGACTACCTTTAGTTGATTAGGCTCCTCTGTCTTGACGGCAGCGGAGAGGGTACGATTAATCTCTCTGAGGGCACTTTCATGGATGCTAAAAAGGCCCTTAGTTTCCATAATCTTGAGGAGATAGGCCATCTTTAATTTGAGGCCCTTAGGCACATCAAATGTTTGTGTCAAAATACCTGTGAGATCCTCGTAGAATCTGGCCAATTGCATATAGCCGGGCAATTTCAAGAGTTCCTTTAAACGCCAGTATTGATCTGTAGATTTTTTAAGACCCTTCAGGTGATGTATGAGTCCTCTCAAATTAGCATGAGATATGGGATAAAGTAATTCTTCTAACTCTTTATCTTCTTTCTCGCTTAACACATAATCTGTCCTGTCTTTAAACCAGGTTAGAGGGTCTTCTTCCTTAAGCCAGTATTCATAAGTCGTTAAAAGGGATCTAGAAAGGAGGTTATTAAAATCCTCGATATCAAAATCTGGAGGCATTTTTTCAAGTATGATCTGGCCCAGCCTTTTCAACTGATGGGGATTGGTAGCAAGGAAGAAGAATTGTTTCTCCTGCAAATGATAAAGTCTGTTGAAGCAGTCCCGAAATATTGATTCATACTTATGAAGGTTATGATCGCCATCCAGAAGGATTTTCTCTAAGTAAAAAACAAGACTGTTAATGGCTGATTGCTGTAAAGAAACATCAGGAGAGTTTAGAGACTCCAGAAAAACATCTACAATGACCCTGATCGCCTCTATTCCCCTTTCGTGATGATCGTGTAAAGAGAAATTTTTCAGGGCATAAGTCCTCATCTCTTTTACGATAAAACCCCAATTTTTAAGGTGCTGATTTAATTCTCGTAATAGTAATTCGGCATTACTTATGAGGCCGGGGTAGTCTTTAACTACTTCTCTTAAGACTTCATATCTTGAGGGAGTTACCACCTGAGTATCTGGAGCCATTTTTCAATCCCTCTTCTGCCCTTCACTCTTCCCATCCAGGTAAAAGTAGGCAAGAAAGCAGAGATTTATTTTATTATATAATAAAATGCATAGATTTTTAAATTATCCTTGCTTTTCTTATAGGAAGGACATCGAAGTGAAGGTCTGCGAGATATTTACGAGCACACAGGGAGAGTCAAGTTATGCAGGTATGCCATGCATATTTATAAGGTTGACGGGCTGCAATCTCAGGTGTTCTTACTGCGATACAACATATGCATACTATGAGGGTAGAGAGCTCTCGGAAGACGAAATTATGAGCGAGGTCCGACGCGCTGGAATTAGCCTTGTCGAGATTACCGGGGGGGAACCCCTTCTTCAGAGAGATATTTACCGTCTTATCAAAAGGCTGCTTGATGAAGGCTATAAGGTATTGATAGAAACGAATGGGTCAATAAGTATAAAGGAGATTGACAGAAGGGCAGTCGTAGTACTTGATATTAAGACACCTGGCAGCGGGATGAGTGGAGAGATGGATTTATCAAACCTTGAAGATATAAAACATGATGATGAGATAAAGTTTGTAATCACAAGCAGGACAGATTATGAATGGTCAAAGGATATAATTTATAGATACAATTTAATAAATAAGTGCCATCTCCTACTGTCCCCAGCATATGGAATCCTTCCTCCTGAAGACCTTGCGAGATGGATGCTCGAAGATAGACTCGAGGCCCGCCTGAACCTTCAGCTTCACAAATACATTTTCAGCCCCTGAGAGAAAGGGTGTAAAATATTGACAAGTGGGGCTTTTGATGGTAAGATTGACCATGAAACGTACCCTGATAGTGTTCGTGCCCATCCTGTTTCTCTTTAGTGTTGCTTACGCGGATATCTATAAGTACATAGATGAAAATGGTGTGGTTTGCTATACAAACGCACCTTTCGGTAAGAAGGCGGAGATGGTTGTTAAAGAGAAGGTGGTTCTAACCCTGTCTCAGCAGCAGACTAGCCGGGTAGATTCTAAAAACACCACAAATTATCATGGTATTATACTTGAGAAGGCAACAAAATATGAGATAGACCCATCTCTTGTCAAGGCTGTTATAAAAACAGAGTCTAATTGGAATGAGAGGGCTGTCTCGGGGGAAGGCGCTATGGGTCTCATGCAGCTTATGCCTTCTACGGCAAACGAGATGGATGTTCGTAACCCCTTTAACCCTGAAGAGAATATTGAGGGCGGGACGAGATATCTGAGATTTCTCCTCGATAGGTTTAATGGTGACCTAACCCTGACGCTTGCTGCATATAATGCAGGACCCAGAAGTGTTAAGAAACTTGGATTAGTCCCTCCGATTACAGAAACAAGGCAGTACGTTGATAAAGTTCTCTCTCTCTATAAGAATGGCAGGACGACTCATCCTTCATTAGCGATTGATAAATTAAGAGAGAAAAGACCTGAACCGATTTATAAAGTCATCTTAGAAGACGGTACCCTCCTTTTTACAAATTCCACGCTCTTACTCAAAGATGCTGTCAGGTTTTAAATGCCTTTTGATAATAAGCCCTTCCGCCTAAGGCGGACCTTTCTTCAAGAAGAGATTCTAAAACTAAAAAGTCAGAGGCGGGCAATCATACTTTCCCATAACTACCAGAGGGATGAGGTTCAGGAGATTGCTGACTTTGTGGGTGATTCACTTGAGCTTTCAAGGACAGCAGCTACGATAGACTGTGATGTTATTCTGTTTGCGGGTGTTACTTTCATGGCAGAGAGCGCATCAATCCTTTCCCCTGATAAGATGGTTCTCCTCACAGAGATTGATGCAATCTGTCCGATGGCAGATATGATAAAAGATTTTACATTGAGGGATATGAAGAATAGGTATTCAGGGATACCCGTTGTTGCCTATGTGAATACAACGGCTGATGTAAAGGCAGAAAGCGACATCTGCTGTACTTCAGCTAATGTTGTTAAGGTCGTCGAGTCGCTTCCTGATGAAAGGGTAATATGCATACCTGACAAGAACCTTGCACTCTGGGCAGCAAGGAATACAAAAAAAGAGGTTATTGCATGGGATGGCTTCTGCCATGTTCATGATAGGGTAAGGCCGGAAGATGTGAAAAAGGCAAGGGCAGAACATCCGAAGGCCCTTTTTATGGCCCATCCAGAATGCAGGCTTGAGGTGCTCGAGATGGCAGATCATGTAACGAGCACCTCTGGAATGTTAAGGTTTGCTAAGGCCTCCTCTGAGAAAGAGTTCATTGTAGGCACTGAGATAGGATTGATGTACCGGTTGAGGAAAGAAAATCCTGATAAGGTCTTCTACCCCCTGAGGGAAGACATGGTATGCCCGGAGATGAAAAAGACTACACTGAGGAGTCTGCTCAGGGCTTTGAAAGAAAACAATTATCTCATTAAGATACCTGAAGAGATAAGAGTTCCTGCAAAGAGGGCACTTGACAGGATGCTTATGCTAAGATAAAAAGACTGCCATGGACATTTTCACCAAAATTGCTGAAAGGCGTATCATAGAGGCTATAGAAAACGGTGAGTTTGAAAACCTCGAAGGAATGGGAAAGCCTCTCATTTTTGAGGATGAGATATGGATCCCTGAGGATCTACGAATGACTTACAGGATTTTGAAAAATGCAGGCTGTACCCCACCTGAGCTCGAGCTTAGAAATGAGGTAATAAATCTGTCTGCATTGATAAATACAATTGATGATGACAAAGAGAGGTTAAAGAAACTCAGGGTGCTAAATTTCAAACTCCTTAAACTCAATACAATGCGTAAAAAGCCCTTTAACTTCGAAGATTTTCCAGAATACGAAGGGAAAGTAATAGATAGGTTAATAGGGAATTCTAAATAAATTAGAAAGCAGATCTGGCGGGGTGGACGGGACTTGAACCCGCGACCTCTGGCTTGACAGGCCAGCGTTCTAACCGGGCTGAACTACCACCCCTATAGGCGGAACAGGGATCGAACCTGTGACCTCAGCCTTGTAAGGGCTGCGCTCTCCCAGCCTGAGCTATCCGCCCAAAATAGCTCAAAATTTAGATTTATTATCCAGGTTTTTATCAGAAAAATCAATAATAATCCTGTGACTTTGTGATATGATCAAGATAACCTAAAGATAAAAAGGAGGGTTTATGATTTCAAAGATTCTTGTAGCGACGGATGGTTCAGAGACAGCATGGAAATCTATTGAATATGCAGTAGCGCTTGCAAAGCAAACAGGTGCAACTATAACATTACTCAGTGTAATTGATAAAGGTTTCTTTGTAACACGGTCGATCCCTTCTGTTGCGACCCCAACCCATCTAATAGAGCCGATTGAAGATTATCTGAGACAGGTTGCTGAAGCTCATATCGAAGAAGCTGAGAAATTATGTAAAAAGAAAGGCGTCCAATCAAAAAAGGTTATCAGGTCAGGGCATCCAGTAGAGGAAATTATAAAGGAGGCGGAGGAATCAAAAGTTGACCTCATTGTCATGGGATCCCATGGCAGAAGTGCTATAAAGGCAGCATTTCTTGGCAGCGTCACATTTGGAACTATACATAAAGATACAAAAATCCCTCTCCTCATAGTAAGAAAGTAATAAAAAATAAAGCTACTCCGAAGCTTATAATTGGGACCAAAAAGTAGAGATTTTCACTAAAGCTCGCTCGATTTCCATGAATGGATTATTGTCAATCCGGCAACGTCCTACTTTCCCATGACCTCGCGGTCATAGTATCATCGGCCCTGAAGGGCTTAACTTCCGTGTTCGGAATGGGAACGGGTGTTTCCCCTTCGGCATTGCTGCCGGAAAATAGTTTCTAAATAAATTTACCATAGATAACTATAAATAATCAAGAGATGGTCAGGATTCGTGAACGAGCCTTGGGTGAATGTAGCGAGGAATGGATGAGAAAGGTTAAAATAAACTTTATGAAGTTGGCTATAACAGGAAAGGGAGGAGTTGGCAAGACAACCCTTGCCTCTCTTTTGAGCCATCTCTTTGCAGCAGAGGGGAAAAGGGTTATAGCCGTTGATGCAGACCCTGACGCAAATCTCGCATCAGCTTTAGGTATCCCGAAGAAGGAGGCTGAAAAAATCAGACCCATTGCAGAAATGGGTGAACTCATTGAGGAGAGGACAGGGGCAAAGGTAGGAAGTATAGGCGGGATATTTAAACTAAACCCCAGGGTCAATGACCTGCCGGAGAGCATCGGATATCGGCTGAATGGTATTACTCTCCTACTCATGGGTAAATCAAAGGCTGCTGCATCTGGCTGTTATTGTCCTGAGAACGTGCTTCTGAGAAGACTCCTCAGGCACCTCGTTGTTGAACGCAGCGAAGTAGTCATTGTTGATATGGAGGCAGGCATAGAGCATCTGACAAGGGGAACAGCAGAGTCTGTAGATGCCTTTATCGTTGTTGTTGAGCCCGGACAAAGAAGCATGCAGACAGCTAAAACAGTCAGGGAGATGGCAGAAGGACTTGGTGTCAAAAGGGTATTTGTTGTTGCAAACAAGGTAAGAAGCACTGATGATCTGAACTTCATAAAAGAGAACATTGGGGACATGGGAATTATAGGTTCGATTAGATTTAATGAGGCCATAATGGCTGCAGATATCAAAGGTTCCTCACCTTATAGCTACTCACCCGAGAGTATCAGTGAGATAAGAGAGATTAAGGAAAGGATTGAGGGGTTGTTGGGTTTATGAAAAAATTACTCAGAAGAAAAGTCCTTGAAAAAAGGGGTTCCATCCCTCCTTATGAAAGGAAAAGGAAGGATGTTCTTATAATGCACAGGCTCTTCAACATCCAGGAGTTCAAGATAGCAAAGGCAGTACTTTTCTATGCTTCCTTCAGGACAGAGGTCGATACCACCAGCATGATAGAGGAATCCCTTAAAATGGGTAAATGGGTTTTGGTTCCAAAGGTAGATAAAGAAAGGTACCGACTCAGGTTGTATGAAATAAAAGATACAAGGGAATTATCCCCCGGGTATATGGGAATACCAGAACCGTCTTTGCCTGACGAAAGGTTAAGGGAGATCAACGATGTTGACCTTGTTATCATTCCAGGTGTATGTTTTAATTTCTCAGGCAATAGGCTTGGGTACGGAGCCGGCTATTATGATATCCTCCTTTCTGACTTAAAGAAGTCGGAATCGACTCGTACCGAGAAGGTTCCCTTTATTGCTTTGGCGTACAAAGAACAACTTGTTGATTCAATTCCATCAGAACTGCACGATATAAAAGTGGATATAATCGTTACGGATGAGAAGGTAATAAAGGTTCGATAAGCGTATCTTTTATTTTTGACACGAGTTTGTCATAAGTGATAGATTAAAAAGTTCTTTTACACATTCATGGATTTTAAGAAGATAGAAAAAGGTGTCAGGCTCATACTCGAGGGCATCGGTGAAGATCCCGACAGGCCAGGCCTTAAGGAGACACCAGGCCGGGTTGCCAGGATGTATGAGGAGATATTCGCTGGTCTTAAAACCCCCTCCGGAGAGATACTCAAATATATCGAAGGTGAGAGCCACGACGAGATGGTGCTGCTAAAAGATATACCCTTTTATTCTGTCTGTGAGCATCACCTACTCCCCTTTATAGGAAAGGCACACGTTGCATATATACCGTCCGGTGGAAAGATTGTCGGCCTGAGTGAGCTTGTAAAGGCAGTTGAGATTCTTGCGAAGAGGCCACAGGTACAGGAGCGACTAACAACACAGCTTGCCGATTTGATAATGGATAGGCTTAAACCTAAGGGTGCAATGGTTATTATTGATGCAGAGCATCTATGCATGAGCATGAGGGGGGTAAAGAAACCAGGTTCAAGGACAGTTACATCAGCAGTCAGGGGAATATTCAGGACGAAGCAATCCACCAGGGAAGAATTGCTGGAACTGATAAAGAAGAGGGAATGATTCAAAGAGAAAGGAGGAGGGAACAATGGCAGCAACACTCATTAAAGGTTCTGAGATATCGAAACAGATAAAGGAAGAACTGAAAAAGGAAGTGACTGAATTAAAGGAAAGATATAATGTTATTCCTGGGCTGGCTACTGTCCTGATAGGTGAGGACGAGGCCTCTAAAGTTTATGTAGGGGCTAAGGAAAAGGCATGTAAAGAATTAGGTATTTATTCTGAAAGGGTTGACCTTCCGGGCGATACAACCGAGGCAGACCTCTTGGCCCTCATTGAAAAACTCAATAAGGACAGCAAGATTCACGGTATACTCGTGCAGATGCCTCTACCAAAGCATATTAACGAAACCAATGCCCTTTATGCTGTCGATCCCAAGAAGGATGTTGATGGTTTTCACCCAGTAAATATTGGCAAACTGATGCTCGGCCAACCTACCTTTATTCCCTGCACACCTCATGGCATACTGGAACTCTTAAAAAGGGGCGGCATAGAGACAGAAGGTGCTGAAGTTGTAGTTGTGGGGAGAAGTAATATAGTGGGTAAACCTATTGCAAACATGTTACTCCAGAAGAAAGGGGGGAATGCAACAGTAGCTGTATGTCATACTGGAACGAAAGACCTTGCCTCCCATACCAGGAGGGCAGATATCCTGATTGTGGCTGTCGGAAGACCGAAGATGATTACTGCGGATATGGTAAAAGATGGCGTGGTAGTAATTGATGTTGGTGTTAACAGACTGGAGACCGGCTTAGTGGGTGATGTGGATTTTGAAGCTGTTAAAGAAAAGGCAAGGGCAATAACACCTGTGCCTGGGGGTGTGGGACCAATGACGATAGCAATGCTTATGTATAACACAGTTCAGGCCGCAAAGATGCAAGCAGGGATAGAGGGAGGCCTAAAAGAATTAAAACCGTGATAGAAGAGTTCTTAAAATTATAAAGAGGCTTTGGCAATAGAACTATGATAACTATTAAATTGAATGGCTCAAACGTAGAAGCCCGGCGCGGTATGACTATCTTAGACTTATGCAAGGAAAAAGGAATTTCTATCCCGACTCTCTGTTATCACCCCCAATTAACTCCTACTGGTGCCTGTCGTCTTTGCGTAGTAGAAGTGGAAGGCGCTCGTACCTTAGTTGCTTCCTGTCACACTCCTGTTGCTCCCGGTATGACAATACAGACCCATTCTCCAAAAGTTATCCAAACTCGCAAAATGATCGTGGAGTTGCTTTTATCCGCACATCCAGATTTCTGCCCAGTCTGTAACAAAGCCAATGTATGTGAATTAAGAATGATTGCTGCTGACCTTGGTGTAGGGTTACCACGTTTTAGAACAAAAAAACGCTACTACCCAATAGAAGATGACAATCCTTATATAATCCGCGACCTGTCAAAGTGCGTCCTGTGTTTCCGTTGTGTGAAAGCCTGCCGAGAGGTCAAGATGGCGAACGTTTATTCTGTTGGCTATCGAGGTCATAGCTCCAAGATTATAGTGGATAACGACCAACCCCTGAACAAAGAGGTATGTCGACAATGCGACGTTTGCGTGCTGTTTTGTCCGGTAGGAGCCCTTGTATTACGCGAGGAAAGATTCAGAAAAATTTCAAGAAAACCGTTTATAATTAAGGGATAAAAACAAAATCATAATAAAACATTTAAGAAAGTAAACCCCGTTAGAAAGGATGGGGCTTTAAACCCCACCCTTTCTATAAGGAATTAAAATTTTATCTACCCCGTTAGAAAATGACTTTCTAACGGGGTAAAAAGGGGGAACAAAGAATAATGAGTGATGAGAATCTGTCATTAGAGTTAGAAAAACTCTGTATCCATTATAAAAGGCATGATGATTTGCTCTCTTTCATCAAAAAAGTGCACGAAAAGTGTGGATATCTTTCCCCTGAGAACATAAAGAATGTAGCTTCCTTATGGAATGTATCAGTCGGTGAAATCTATGGATTGACAACCTTTTACGTTTTCTTAAGTACCAAGCCCTTAGGACAGAACGTAGTCAGGGTCTGCCGAAGCACACCTTGCTATCTCGAAAATTGTGACATGGTCATTGAGACTATAGAGAAGAAGTTCAACATCAGACCTGGAGGGGTTACAGAAGATGGAAAATTTTCTTTACAACTGGTCAGTTGTATAGGCGCTTGCGACCAGGCTCCAGCAATGCTAATAAATGACGAGTTATATGGTAACCTCACACCAGGGAAAATCGAGACAATATTAAAAGGATTATGAAAGGCGTCAGGCTAACTATATTAGAACTCGTTTAACATGAGAGGTTGTAATGCCAGAAAAGCGGATTGTTTTAGAAAACTGTGGAGTCATTGACCCTAGTGATATAAACACATACCTATCAAGAGATGGCTTTAAGGCTTTAGAAAAAGCCAGGAAACATATGACACCACAACAAGTGATAAACGAAGTAAAAAGGTCAGGTCTGAGGGGTCGAGGAGGTGCTGGCTTCCCCACTGGACTCAAATGGGAACTATGCACCAAATCTCCAGAGAAGGAAAGATTTGTCATCTGTAATGCTGATGAAGGAGAGGTTGGCACCTTTAAGGATAGATACATTATTCAAAATGACCCTTTCGGGATTATCGAAGGTATTGCTCTTGCTGGCTATGCTATAGGAGCCAGTAAGGGATATATCTATCTACGTGCTGAATATCACTACCTCCGGGATTTATTAGAAAATGCCATAGAACAAGCCAAGACTAAAGGCTTTTTAGGAGAAAAAAATAACGAATCATTTGGCATTGAAGTACGTGAAGGTGCTGGTGCCTATGTGTGTGGTGAAGAAACAGCTTTAATGGAATCAATAGAAGGAAAACGTGGAGAGGCTCGCTATCGACCTCCTTTTCCTCCCGAACATGGATTGTGGCAAAAACCAACATCCATTAACAATGTAGAAACCTTAGCCAATATACCCCATATTATTTTTAGGGGAGCCGAATGGTTTAGCCAGATAGGGACACAGCAAAGCAAAGGTACTAAGGTTTTCTCCGTTTCAGGCGATGTAGAAAAGCCAGGCATATATGAGTTGCCTATGGGCACTCCCCTGAGAGAGTTAGTAGAAGAACTAGCTCAGGCAAAGGACTTAAAAGCAGCGCAGGTAGGTGGTGCCTCAGGAAGGCTAATCCCGGAGGAAAAACTTGATACTCCCCTCGCCTTTGAAACAGTATTGGGTGCTGGTGCTGTTATAGTATTCAGCAAGGGCAGAAATATTATCCAGGTAGTAAGAAGGAATATAGAATTCTTTGCTGAAGAATCCTGTGGAAAGTGTGTCCCCTGTCGTGAAGGAACCCAGGTAATGTCCGATATTCTGAGACGATTTTCTTTAGGACAGGGTACTAAAGAGGACTTAACGATACTCGAGGAGTTATCAAACGCTATGATGTTAGCCTCCTTATGTGGTCTTGGACAAGCGGCACCAAATTCAGTGTCCGACAGTCTTCTATATTTTAGAAGCGAATACGACACCTGAAACCAAAAATAGTTCGAAAGGAGGATTATGTATACTATTACAAAGCAGAAGCCGTTTGAAGAGATAGAGCAAAGCTTAGACGATAAAAAGGTATATATTGTGGGCTGTGGCACCTGCGCTACAGTATGCCAGACTGGTGGTAAGGCAGAAGTTCTGGAAATGAAAATGAAACTGGAGGAAATAGGCAGGTCAGTTACTGGCTGGATGGTTATACCTACAGTTTGCGACAGCCTCACCAAAGAAGCTTTGATAGAAGAAGCCGAAGCAGTGAATAAGGCTGGCGTCATTCTGGTCATGTCTTGTTCATTTGGTGTGCAGACAGTTAGCCGATATTCTGACAAGATAGTTATACCAGCACTAAACACTCTATTTATTGGAATGGAAGATACACCTGAACATTTCTATGAGATATGCAAACAATGTGGGGAATGCATTCTTGCACTAACAGGTGGGATCTGTCCGATAACAAGATGCGCTAAGGGCTTGCTTAATGGCCCATGCGGCGGGTCTCAGGGCGGTAAATGTGAGATTTCACCCGACTTACCCTGCGCCTGGCAGCTCATTATTGAGCGTCTCTCCAAAACTGGACGCCTCCATAAGCTGGAGGAGATTATACCTCCTAAAAACTGGGGCCTAAGCCCCACCGGTTGGGTCGCCAACTCAAAGAGGTAATGGATTTATGAAAGCAGGAAGTAATCTGGAAAAGGTTCTGGAAGGCGGCTATTTTACCGTAACTGCTGAAGTAGGCCCCCCAAAAGGTGCCTTAGCAACAGTTATCAGGAGGAAAGGGGAGCTCCTCAAATTTTATTGTGATGCTATGAACATAACGGACAATCAGACGGCCATCGTCCGTATGTCAAGTTGGAGCGGCTGTATCCTTCTCAAGGAGATGGGGATTGACCCCGTAATGCAGATGGTGGTCAGGGACCGGAATCGGATTGCCATCCAGAGTGATATCCTGGGTGCAGTTGCCTTAGGAATTCGTAATGTGCTCTGTCTTTCAGGTGACCATCAAAGATTTGGCAATCATCCAACAGCTAAAGGCGTCTATGATATTGATTCTATACAGCTCGTTCAGACCCTTAAGACCCTGAGGGACGAAAAAAAATTTCTGTGTGGCGAGGAGATATCCGGCGAAGTTCCATTGTTTATCGGAGCGGTTGAAAATCCATTTGCTGATCCCTTTGAGTACAGGGTTAAGAGGCTGGCCAAAAAGATAAAGGCTGGTGCAGACTTCATTCAAACCCAGGCTGTCTTCGACGTTGGTAAGTTTATCAAGTGGATGGGGATGGTGAGAGATAATGGATTGGATAAAAAGGTTCACATTCTTGCTGGTATAATACCCATAAAGTCTGTAGGAATGGCTCGCTATATGAGAGATAATGTCTCTGGAATTAGTGTGCCGGATGAGATAGTAACCCGTATGGAGGAGGCCAGTGATGCCAAGGAAGAAGGGGCAAAGATAGCTCTTGAGATCATCGACCAACTCAAAGAAACAGATGGTATCCATGGCATCCATATCATGGCCGTGGCCTGGGAAGATATAGTACCTGTTATCGTAGAAAGAGCTGGCTTATTACCAAGACCGGTATTATGATGAAGTGTTAGTGTCAGTATTAGTGTCAGAAAAATCTATTAACTGACACCGACACAAAATACTGACACTATTAAATTGGAGGATGTGATGAGTGCGAAAATATTGGTTGTCGATGATGATCCCGATGTCTTGGAGGCTATCGGCATTGCCCTTGAAGCCAATGGCTACAAGGTAATCACTGCTCGAGACGGAGTGGAAGGCCTGAGTAAGCTAAAAGAGGAAAAACCCGACTTGATGATTTTGGATCTTCTTATGCCCAAAATGGATGGATTTGAAGTGTGTAAAGAGTTGAAAGACCCCCGACGGTCCAAATATGCCCATATACCCATCATCATCCTGAGCAGTGTGAGGGAAGACGCCAGCCGGCGTCGTTATGAATTAGAAACGGGATTACAACTCGACGTTGATGATTATGTAGAAAAACCCATTGAGCATACTATCTTATTAGAACGTATAGGGAAGATCCTCAAGAAAGTGGGCAAGACTTAGTATCCTTATGGAGGAAGACATGGAGAAAAAGAAAATCTTACTGGTGGAGGATGATGTAGATTTTGCAGAGGCCACTAAGTTGATTTTAGAGAGTAAATCCTACGAGGTGACTGTCGCCTATGGCGGTCAAGAAGGACTGAAAAAGGTCCAAACAGAACAGCCGAATTTAATTATTTTAGATGTCATGATGCCTGAAATGGATGGCTATGAAGTGTGTGCCAGGCTCAAAGCTGATCCCAAATATGGGCACATCCCTATTCTGCTATTGACGGCAGTGGGAGAGGCCATACCCACAACAAAATATACCAAGGAAATGGGCATGAGAACCGAGGCCGATGACTATATCCCCAAACCCGTAGAGCCTATGGAGCTGGTAGAAAGAGTAGAAAATCTTTTCAGAATTTCTACGGGAAAAAACCTTTGACCTATTCACCGAGGTACTGAAAAAATATGCCTTACCGAGTAATGAAAGAATCATTAAATGCCGTAATTGATAGTTTGGCTGATGGTATACTTGTCACCGATGCTCAGGGTAATATCATCCTTTACAATCAAAAAACTGAAAGCATGCTGGACATAAAGGGAAGTGATGCCTTAGGACGGCCAATCAAAGAACATATAAAAAATGAAGCTCTGGTTAGACTTATAAATAAGATATTGACTCTTGATATGCCTTATCACACTGAGGAGGTATGTCTCATAGACTCAGGTGATACCAGGCTCAGGGTTCATGTCAGCCCTGTTAGAGATGCGAATGCATTACTCATTGGATCGGTAACTCTGCTCCATGACGTCGTGCAACTAAGTGCTATAGAGAAGATAAAGTCTAATTTCTTAGCCATGGTTTCTCATCAATTAAAATCCCCATTGGGCTCTACCTTACTCCAAACATCTATCCTTCTGGATGGGATGGTGGGAGGGCTCAATGAGAAACAAAGAGATTTGCTCCAAAAGGTCAAGGCCAAGATAAAGGGTATGACTGAACTGATTAATGATGTCCTGGATGTCTGCTTTATCGAAGAAAGAGGATATATCGCACAAATAGAACCACTAAATCTCGCCGAAATTTTACAAAGAACTATCGAGTTGATACAACCCCAGGCACAGGACAAAAATATCGCCCTTCAGACAGCCGTGGAAGATCACCTTCCTCTGATTAAAGGGAACAAAGGCAGTATGGAGGCCATGTTTATCAACCTCATCAGTAATGCCATTAAATACACGCCCTCAGGCGGAAAGGTTAGGATCGAGCTAAGAAAGGATGCTCAGTACCTTCAGGTAAAGGTCTCCGATACCGGAATAGGCATTGAAGACAAGGATATTCTTCGTATTTTTGATAAATTCCACCGAGAAAGATCCGAGAGAACAAAAGATATTAGCGGTACAGGCCTGGGCCTTTCCATAGTTAAAGGCATTGTGGATGCCCACCGTGGCTCTATCCATGTAGAAAGCAAGGTGGGGGAAGGCACCACATTCATCGTTTTACTTCCCTTAGAATAAGAGCGAGATTAAAATTGATTATATTTGAACAAAAACCCTTTGAGGAAATTTTAGGATATTTAGCTAATGATAGAAGTGTATTTCTTTTAAGATGCAAGGGTTGTGCTAAGGTCAATCAGGCTGATGCTGAATCAGATCTTATGGATATGAAAGAAAAAATCGAGGAAAAAGGTATAGATATCACGGGATTCGCAATAAAAGGTCTTCTTTGTGTGAAGGCAAGGTCTGTGCTTGAAGACCTGACTGAAACGATAGGAAACCCCTCATCTATTCTGGCCATGGCCTGCGGGTTAGGAGTCCAATCAGTGGCTGAGGCCACAGATAAGGTAGTCCATCCTGCCTGCAATAGTTTTGCAGATAAGGAGTCATTGGAGCGAGGTAAGAGGGAAGGCCGGTGCCGCATTTGCGGGGATTGTGTTTTAGAATTTACAGGGGGTATTTGCCCTCTAACTGTTTGTAGTAAGAGGCTATTAAATGGACCCTGTGGAGGAAGCTCAGGTGGTAAATGCGAGATGTCGAAGGAGATTGACTGCGGATGGGTGCTTATCTATGAAAGGATGAAAAAGTTGGACCGCTTAGAGGTGCTCAAGGCATATCTCGCGCCCAAGGATTATCGGAAAATACAAAAATTGACTTAAAGGAAAAATGGGCTTCAGAGAGGCATTAGATTCTAAAAAATTTGTGGTGACTGCAGAAATAGGACCCATTAAAGGTACTGATGTACAGGAAATAATGGAAAATGCAGAGCTTATTAAAGGGAAGGTAGATGCCATTAATGTTACTGATCTTCAAAGTTCTGTCATGCGGTTGGGCTCCATGGCAGTTTGCCATCTCCTAAAAGATCGGGAAATTGATCCCATCCTCCAGCTCACATGTAGGGATAGAAACAGGTTAGCGCTACAATCGGATCTTTTAAGTGCCTGGGTTTTGGGCATCAGGAATGTGTTGGCCTTAACCGGAGACCATCCAACCCTGGGAGATCACCCTCAGGCAATGCCTGTTTTTGATTTGGATTCTGTAAGTCTACTAAGGGTAATAAAGAGGCTTAATGAAGGATTTGATATGATGGGAAATGAGCTTAAAGGAGTCGCAGACTTCTTTCCTGGGGCAGTGGTAAATCCAGGAGCCGACACCGAGGCTGCCTTTGAGATGCAGATTATCAAGATGGAAAAGAAAATAGAAGCGGGTGCAAGATTCTTTCAGACCCAAGGGATATTTGATTTAGACCTCTTTGAAGGCTTTATGAAGCGAGCAGAGGACTTTAAGACACCAGTCTTGGGAGGAGTCATCTTACTCAAGTCAGCCGGTATGGCCAGGTTTATGAATAAAAATGTGGCCGGGGTATTTGTTCCCGATCACCTCATTAAAGAAATGCAAGAGACAAAGGATAAGGTCAAGACCAGCATCGAGATAGCTGCACGGCTGATTAAGGGATTGAAGGATCTATGTGAGGGAGTTCATATCATGGCTATTGGCTGGGAGAAAAGGATTCCCATGGTCCTGGAGGAGGCTGGATTATAACGGCAGGATATAGTATCTTCGCTCATTCTCGTCCCGCACCATATCATGGTGCGGGACTCCGAGGCTTTTGCCTCTTTATTATTTAGATAGATTTAAGGACTATCGGCAAAAGAAACCGCTCAGATACTATATCCTGCCACTACGGATTTGGAGATGCTTCCCAAGACGTTTTTCGGGTAGACTATGCACAAGGTTTCGATTATTGGTGCGGGAGTTGTTGGAACTGCCATGGGTTATCTCCTCAAGCATGGCGGTTACCCTATTGTTGGCATTGCCAGCAGAACATTAAAGTCGGCTAAGAGGGCAAGAGAGTTCATAGGTGAAGGGGAGGTATCAACTGACCTCAAGGCTACTGCCAAGAAGGCGGACATAGTCTTCATTACAACTCCGGATGATGTGATCGAGGATGTCTGCAATAAGGTGGCCTCAGAGGGAGGGTTCAATCCTGGAGCTATTGTCTTCCATATGAGCGGTGCCCTACCCTCAGAGATTCTCGGGTCTGCTAAAGATGTTGGGGCATATGTTGCCTCTTTACATCCACTCCAGAGTCTTGCGGATGTGAAAGAAGCAGTTGTAAACATTCCGGGTTCTTACTTCTGTATAGAAGGAGATGATGTTGCCCTTTCAGCTGCAAGGGAGATAGTCGCTGCCCTCAAGGGAAAGGAGATAACTTTAAAAGTAGATAAAAAACCTTTATATCATGCGGGCGCAGCTGCTGCCTCGAATTTCCTTGTGACCACTGTAGGATTCGGATTGGAATTATTCGATGCTGCAGGAATCGACAGGCAAGATTCTCTTAATGCCCTCATGCCACTGATAAAAGGGACGGTTAAAAACATCGAGAAACTTCGTATCCCTTCGGCTCTCACAGGCCCTATTTCAAGAGGGGATACAGGGGTTATCGAGGACCACCTCAGGGCAATATCAAAAGAAAGGCCTAAAATGTTAAGACTCTATACTGAACTTGGAAGGTATACAGTAAAGGTAGCCCTTGAGAAAGGGACGATAAAGGAGAATGAAGCTGAGAGAATAATTTCATTGTTTGATAAACATGAAGAGGAATTAAAGACTGAAACATAGTATTGTCTTGTGACAACTATCAGTCCCTGCATTAAACGTCATTCCCGCTTGTCGGGAATCTTTCTTAGTTTGTTACGCTATGAAGAAGGATTTCGGACAAGCCGAAATGACAGCAAGAAGCAGAGGATATTTTGTAGTAAGTGTTAATCAAGCTATATTTTGTGTTTCTATTTCAATCTTGGAGAAAGTTGTATGAAGGTCCTTGTAGTTGACAGCGGAGGTCGGGGCCATGCTATAGCATGGCAGTTTAAAAATGACCCTAATGTTAGTGAGGTAATCTGTGCTCCCGGAAATGGGGGCATTGCTCTTGAGATCAGATGCGAACCTGCAAGGCTGAATGAGGAGATCTTAGAACTGGCCAGGCGGGAAAAGGTTGATCTCGTCTTCATCGGTCCTGAGAGACAGCTTTCAGAGGGAATGGTTGATATCTTGCAGAAGGAAAATATTTCCGTCGTTGGTCCAACAAAAAGAGCCAGCATTCTTGAGGGGAGCAAGGCTTATACAAAATTATTATGTAGGGATATAGGAGTGCCTGTTGCAGAGTTTGAGGTCTTCAGTGACCCGCAGCTCGCAAAAGATTACGTGAAGCATAAGAACTATCCTGTGGTGGTGAAGGCCGATGGCCTTGCACAGGGCAAAGGTTCGATTGTCTGTTCGAATAATGAAGAAGCATTTCAGGCTATTGATCGTCTGATGGTGGAGAAAATCTTTGGAGATTCTGGCAACACTGTGGTGATTGAAAAGAGGCTCTACGGGACAGAGATATCCTTTTTCGTCTTCACTGATGGTGAGTCAATTGTACCAATGCCAGTTGCCCAGGATTATAAAAGGGCCTGTGACAACGACGAGGGATCGAATACGGGCGGAATGGGTGGCTATTCTCCCCACCGCCTCGAAGGAGAAAAACTCACCTGCCTCGTCTGCGATAAGGTAGCTCTGCCCCTTATCAAGGGATTCACCGCAAAGGAAGGTATTCCCTACAAAGGGATACTCTATATGGGATTGATGTTGGTTGAAGAAACTCCCTACCTTTTGGAGGCAAATGTCCGTCTCGGTGATCCAGAGGCTGAAGTGATTCTTCCAAGATTGAAAACTCCTTTGAGTGATATAAGCCTTCAGATTATCAAAGGGGTTCTGAGTGATAAAAAAGTGGAGTGGAGCTCTGATTACTACCTTGATGTAGTGGCAGCACAGGGCAGAACACGACAGATGAAGAATGGGAAGAGCAAAGGGTGGTATCCTGGATATCCTGGTCGCTATGGTAAGGGATATGCTATTTCAGGAATTGAAAGAGTTCAAGACCCTGAGTGCAAGATATTTTTTGCGGGCGTGAATAATTCACCTGACAAGGGCCTTGTGACTGATGGAGGGAGAGTGCTTCACGTAGTGGGAAGGGGGAAGACCTTACAGGAAGCGAGAGATAGAGCTTATAGAGGCATAGAGCAAATCCATTTTGAAGGAATTCGCTACAGAAGAGATATTGGGAAGGAATAATGAGAAAGATTAAGTGACATTCCGAGAGAGCCTTGATTCAAAGAGTGTATGAAATATGCCAGAAAGTTTCCTGTAGCGCCTGCAGGCTAAAAGAAGTCTGAAGCATTTGCCAATTAGTTGGTTATCTTTTAGCCTACTGTTATTTGAAGCGTGTGCCGATTTTTTTCTTTTTTAAATTGCCAAATTTTTCCTGCAACTCGCGCAGCTCCATGTCACGAGACTTTAAATATTTTTCAGCTAGTTTCAATCTTATATCCCGCTGCAATTTTACTGCGTCAATTTTCTTTTCCATATAACACCTCCAGTGGGCTTCTTATTTCCAGAAGATGATATCCCAGCATAAGATTTACAGCATTGAACTTTCTGATACGATCCAGATTTACTATCTGTCTAAAATTCCAGCTTACTAATACATCAACTCTTTCTATTGTAGCGATTGCGATATGCTGGGCATCAATGAGATGGTTTTCGGATACAACATTGTGTGTAATATAGCTATCTGCAAGTGCAATAGCTTCTTCTGTGAGAAAAACATAGTCTATAAACTCATCGGAAATTCCAGTTAAAACCTCTCTGATTTCAGCAGGTGCTTCTTCAAGTTCTCGGAGTGTAAGGTCAGATATAACCGCAGTCTTGATTCCTGAACGGAATTCATCAAAGAGTAATTTTGACCATTTTTAAGTTTTCAATTGCATCAAAATGTGCGTCTTTTGTAACTAATGTAAGGATATATTGTTGAGCAATGGCAGCAATCCATATATCATTTTCTGGAATTGGTTGCCCTTTATCTTTTAAACGGTTCTTTATATCCCCGTATCTCTTGGCTGTTTCAGTATTGCACGAAAGCACAGTATTGTTGAGTGCAAATTCATCTATACGAACAATGTTTTCTTGAATTTTGACTGATTTGTAAGCTCCAAAATATAATTCTCCGATAGCAATACATGGGACGAAAACTTCTGCAGCATTGACTAAACGTTCATGAACCATTGGGTCTTCAGCAAAAATGGCAATGATTATATTTGTATCGAGGAGGTATCTACCATTCACTGATGTCTACTTTCTCACAGCCTTCTTCTATAGCTTCAGACATTAGCTGTAAATCATCAGCAGGAATTGTACCTTCAAACCGCAGAAGACTTCTGCCCTCGACCCCTCTTGGTATCAAAGCTTTAGCAAAATCAAGAACACGAAGCTGAAGGTCATAAGGAAGCTTATCAAGATGAGCAATAAGATTATCTTTTATGGATGTGGTTGTCATAAATCACCTCCTCTAATTGCTTAATTTTAACATGACTGAAAATTCTATGGTATACGAAAATAATTCAGAAGGGCAAAGCCTTTGGGTGTGAACCCCAAGAACTCTGTTATCTGCCGTTGCGGGCAGTTTCCTTTTAGAAAATATGGGAAGTGTCCCTCTATTCTCCGCATCCGCTGGAGTGAATGGTTATCTGTATACTATAATTTCTCTTTCTGGATGAATATTCCTTTGTCGACTCTTGAAAAGAAGTCTTGATAGTATTTCTCATCTTCGATTTGCTTGAGTTCTACAATACCACCTTTGTTGTCCAGAATTTTTGACTGAAAATTGACACGGACTCGAGTTTGTTTTCCATGTTCACTGACATTGGCAGAGCATTCAATAAAACAGGCCTTTTTCCATCTGGCCTGAGCGCCTGCAAAAAAGGCTGCAAAAAATGCTTCTGTTTTACTTTCCACATCTGCCTGTTTTTCTGCTGTTAGAAGTCCTAACTCAGGGACGGCATTCTTTACAATATATCCCTCATCCTGTAAAACATTTAACATTGCTTTCATGACCAATTTGACATCGTTGGTATCATACGTGCGGGTTTGAAATTCACGAATCTGCAACTGCGTTTTCTGTATCGGGGGAGCCGTTGCACAACCAAACGCAAAAAGAAAGGCTAAGAATGATATGATCCACCTCTTTCTCATGGAGTCCTCCCGATTAAAATTTACTTGCGTGATATGAGAATGACTCTACTTTGTTATCCTTATCAAATTTTATAATTACAGTAAGTGTTTTTTGGGTTGTACTGGCTGCACCGGCTTCCCTCGAATAACTACCCCCAAACAAACCTAAAATAAGAGTTGTTCCAGCGACTCCACCTGCACCTGCTCCGCCTCCTATACCGCCGCTATCTCGAGAATAATATGCCTCTGTAGCAATTTTGTCATAAATCCATGTTTCTTTTCCATCGCTATCTCTTGTAACAATATTTGGAGAGCCTAAAGCGGTAGCTACATCAGCCTGCGACATACCGACACGTATTTCTTTCTGAACAATGCCCACTGTCATCTCTCGTTCTTTAGTTGAGGGCAAAGTTTGTTGATGCTGGGCAGCAGTCATGCAACCAGATAATAAAACAGAAACTATCAGACAAAAACACAAAACGAGTTTGTTTCTAAGCATTTTCTCCTCCTTTCTTTTTCATTAAAACATTTAACAGATAACAATATATTGAATAGTTTCCTAATAATATCAGAAATTTCTGAGTCCGTCAATATAGGCAATAAATTATATTGACATATCTATTGAGAATCATTATGCTATTTTACTTGTTCAATATTCAAATTACGTTCTTATAGGGTTAACTGTTTAAATGCTGCCTATTCCAGACACTATTTTGAAAAGTTTTGAGGCCATTCTTGATAAACGAGCTGTTGTGTCGGAGCAACGCTCGGACTATAAAAAATGGCTCAGATATTTTCTGGATTTCTAAAAGAGGGAAAAGGGGACGTCAGGCTGTCCCAAAATGTTTTTTAATCTAATCCTACTTTTATACTCAGTCCGACAATTCATTATACCTAAATTGAACGATTTTTAGATAACAAGAACGATAAAAAATCACTTAAAGGGCGGTAGATACTTGTTATAATACAGTCATGACAAAAACAAAATCTACCACCCAATAAGTGAGGTAATCATGAAACAAATTGTAAGACAAAAACAATTCAAAAGCAAGGAGAAAATTACCAAGGTTGAAGTAACTGGAGACACACTGACAGGCAGAGGAGGAATGGCATTATTTGTCCGTTATTTAAGCAGCGTCAATATTTATGCATTATTACTTGAAAAATTCAGTTGGATACGCAGGAGCATGAAGGGATTACCTGTATGGAATATATTCAAGCAGATAATCTGTTTTTTCTATGATGGGACAAGCAGGCATCTGGTATATTTTGACCAGTTAAAAAAAGACGAAGGATATGCAGCAGTAATAGAGAACAGCCCTGAGGAGATGGTCAGTTCACATCAGGTGAAGAGGTTTTTCAGGGCATTTTCATTAGTTGCAGGAATGATATTCAGGAGGATATTGAAGCGAATGTTTATATGGAGATTAAAGATACAGAAGCCTAAGGTAATCAACTTAACCCTTGACCCGATGGTAATAGATAATAATGAGGCAAAAGAGAGGCATGAAGTAGAGCCGACATATAAGAAGTTAATTAGGAAATTAGGGTCAAACCTTCATTTTTCATTTATTATCCTCTTCAGATGTTCTACCTCCTTCTTTAATTTATTTTCTTTATCCAAACTTACTTCTATTGCCTTTATAATTTCACTCACCGCGGGCCCCTTTATCCCAAAAATATTTCCAACTTCTTTATTTTTCCTACCACTAAGGGGTTTATATCATAACATCGCAAACTAAAAAAATATCATAACATCGCAAACCAATTTTAACATCGCCTAAACTTCTTCCAAAAACTTTTGGAAGGAGAGAAAGGCGATGAAGAATCAAAATGAATATGAAAAACGCTATAAGGCAATACA
>JASEEX010000026.1:0-366 GCA_030019415.1 Thermodesulfovibrionales bacterium | reverse complement strand
ATTGGTTCAAAGATGCTTATTCTGGCTCTCCAAATGGCTCAAACGATTTAAAGAACAGGGGTTTGAAAGTCTCAGAGATAAAAGTCGTGCTCCAAAGAGAATCTGGAGAAAGACCCATGATCGTGTGGTTAAAAAGATCCTCTCTATTAGAGAAGAGTTGGAAGCTCACAGGACACGCCGTTCCGCCTTCTCTGGAATTGGAGCAGAGGTCATCCATTGGGAACTCAAACAGAGGAAGATTCGTAATGTTCCATCTATCCCCACTATCTCCAGGATTCTCTCTCGTCATGGAAAGACAAGTAAGATTAAGACCAAAAGAAATAACAATAATCAGCCTTATCCTTCTATTAAAGCAGAAAAGATGGG
>JASEEX010000025.1 GCA_030019415.1 Thermodesulfovibrionales bacterium | reverse complement strand
AGTATAGCTCTGCACCAACAAGGTCGAGCAGGCTTATAGGTCCCTCAAACTCAGCCAATATGTCAATATCACTCTTTTTCTTTTGCTCGCCCCTGACATAAGAACCAAAAATTGCGATTTCCTTAATCTTGTGTTCACGTCTTAGCTCATCACGATGATCAGCTAATATTTTTTTAATATTTTCAATCCCTTTCATGATTTTCTGTTTCCCTTATGCTATTAATTCTTAAAGATCTTTATTCTGTCATTCTGGTTTGTCCAGAATCTTTCTTTGGAACAACCCCTTAACCCCCTTTACTAAGGGGGAATTAAGAAGGATTCCCGATCCCGAAAGCATTCGGGAGGAATGACAACCATTAGTACAGAGTTCGCTATGAATCAATTTGTAAAATTATATCATGCTTTATATTTTTCTGCCTTCTTATATCTTTTGCTGCTCAGGGCTTAAGGCGCTATTCTCTCATGGATGTGAAGTGATACGGTAGGAACTTCAAACGATGTATTTTCTGCTTTTCCAGTCCATACAAGCTGAGGGTCAAGATGGGGATCATATTCATACTTCTTGGGTTTTGGGGTTGAAGTATCGTAAGAAGCAAGCCCGACAGGTACGGCATTTTTACGGGTATCGGTTTCATGCCTGTAGGCTTCTACATCTTCTTTTTTCTTTGACTTTCTCGCCAAGGACACCCCCTTTTAACACATTGTTCAAAAACAAAAAAGCCCGTTCCCTCCCTGAGAACAGGCTCTGATTTTTCCCAAATACTTCTAAAAATCTCTCTCACCCCTCTCTGGGAGGATGTAATGTAATATAGCTTAAAATATATAGGTTTTTCAATATTAACACCCTCTTGTGATGGTGCTTGAAAAGCCTCATGGACGTTCGCATCTTAGACCACATCATCGTGGGCAAGGATGACTACTTTAGTTTTATGGAAAATAAACTTTTACAATAGAAATCAAGAAATATAGATTGAAATGAATTCTTTTAGAATTTCCTGAACTACATAGACTTTTTCTGAAGCCTTTTCTATTCTTATTCCTTCTGCTAAAGCCCTTTTTGTATCGATCTTTAAAATCACAGGATTTTCAGTTTTCCTTCTTCCAACTGCGATTGCATCCTCAATAGTAGAAGAGAGGTGAACCTTCTTTCTACCCGTCGGCTTCAGTCCCTCTTTTAAAATCCTCTGGCTTGTCTCTTCGCTTGTGCCATGATAAAGAACATCGATTTCAGCCAGAGGTAAGGTTGGCGAGACTTCTAAAGAATGACCATATCTAGCCCCGATTTGATTGTTTTGTATTTCAAATCTTCCTTTTTGATCTTCCCTGACCATTTTTTCAACAAATTCTTGTTTAACCCATGGATATTTTTCTTTTACTTTTTGAATTAAAAGATTAATATCTACAAAACCCTCTTCAGACATTTTCAATCCCATCGGGTTATGCCTCAACAGGTAACTTATCAACTTACTGACCCTAATTCTGTCTTTCATAGCAATTTTATATTTTACCTATTTTAACTTTAACTTCCTTGAGATTCTTCGTCCCGACACCGTTCCAAACGCTTTCGGGATCGGGACGGGACTCAGAATGACTTGAAAGAAGAAGGAATGACAGTCTGAAAAAATGATATAAACTTTCTTTTGAATTTTAAGTGGGTCTGATATAATTGTGGCAAATAAAAACGGGGTTTTTAGACAGGCTCAGCGATCAATGTGAAATATAAAAGGATTATCTTTTTCATTTTACTATTTACTATTCACTATTCACTAATCCCTAATCATTGTCTTGCAGAAGAACAAACAATCATAACTTCTAACTTCCTTGAATATGAAGAAGAGACATCCACATATATTGCAAAAGGTAATGTTAAAATTCAGAAAGCCGATACCGTCATCGAATCCAACGAGATAAGATATAATGAGCAGACATCTGAAGTAGTTGCCTCAGGGAATGTAAGATATGATGACGCTGAGATAGCAATCAGGGCAAGCAGAGTGGAGTTAAATCTTGAAAGAGAAACAGGCAGACTTTATGATGCAGAGGTCCTATATAAAAAAGATAATTACCATATCTCGGGGAAAGAGATTGAGAAGAGAAGTGGAAAATACTATTTTGCCCCTGAGGCGACCTTTACAACCTGCGATGCCCCCGTTCCTGCATGGTGTTTCAGGGGTAAGGACATAGATGTCCTGGTCGGGGAAAGGTTAAAGGCAAGGGATGTATCTTTTCTTATCAAGAATATTCCCGTCCTCTATACCCCCTATGTCTGGGCTCCGATTCATACCGAAAGAGAGACAGGATTTCTAATGCCCGTTATAGATTATAGCAGATCAAGGGGGGTACACTTAAATACACCGTTCTTCTGGGCGATATCAGAAAACCGTGATGCCACTATTACCATGGATATCTACACTGAGAGGGGCATCGGAGAAGGTCTGGAATACAGGTATATAGAACCCGAGGACATAAGAGGCAACTGGTGGCTTTATCATATAAGGGACACAAAGCTAAATAAGGATTTCTATGAGATTAGGGCCTTGCATGAGCAGAGATCTACAGATGGAATTGGAGGTTTTCTGAATGTAAACCTCATAAACGAAAAAGACTTCTACAGAGAGTTCAGCCCTTACCTCGAGATTCGTACAAGCCGCTTCCTTGAGTCAACGGGGGAGATATCCTTCCCCTTTAAATATTCCCGTATTTACCTTTTATCTCAGTACTGGGTTGATCTGGCAGAGGAAATAAAGCCCGCCCCTCAGAGATTACCCGAGGCAGGATATATCCTGAACCCTACAAAAGTTGGTCATTTCTGGTTTTCTACTATGGCAGCACTCTCTAATTTCTGGCGGAATGAAGGTGTATATGGACAGAGACTCGATATCTATCCGAGGATATTACACAAGTTAGGAAGTGAGATTGTGGTTTCGCAGGCACTTGGTCTAAGGGAGACAGCGTACTCCCTGCACAGAAATGATGGAGGCGATAGCTCCCCACACAGAGAGGCCATTGAGTATAGTGCAGTAGCCAATACAAGGCTTTTGAAAAGATACAATTCCTTTACGCATGTATTGGAGCCTTCTATCGGATATACCCTTATTACAGATTCTGAGAGCCTACCCTTCTTCGATTCAACAGAACTTTTTAAAAAGACATCTAAGATAGAGCTCTCCTTAATCAACAGGTTTTTGGATGAGGGTGGGGAATTTGTGGTCTTCAGGGCCTCACAGGGCTTTGACTCGTATTACGGAGATAGGCCATTCCTGCCATTCAAGCTCGAGGTAGGGATAAAAAGGCCTATCTCTCTGCGCCTCGATGCCAGTTATGATGTACATGGAGGTAAAGTTGAGAGTATAAATTCTGACCTGAGGTTGAAGGTCTCCGAGACGACATTTTTGGCTGGGCAGAGATATAACAGGCAAGAGGATATAATCTTATACAAGGCAGGAATTGAACTACATCCCTATAAACCCTGGTATATGGGAGGAAGGCTCTGGTACGATGCTAAGGAAAAAGTGGTAAGAGACATTACTGTGAATGTGAATTATATGAGCCAGTGCTGGGGTGTGAGTATGGCCTTCATTAAAAGGCCGGGTGACTTTACAGTAACAATAGTCTTTGAGCTAAGAGGGATTTCCAGGGCCTTTAAGATATAAGCCTCGCTATCTCCCTCTCTATTTTCGCTATTGTATCTTCTATAGAAGTTTTATCTGTATCTATTATAACCTCCGGATTCAATGGCTCTTCATAAGGCACAACTATGCCAGGCACTGGCCAGCCTTCAGCACCCTTTTTGTAGATGTCCTTTGGTGCTTCATGAGTCTCTAACCTTAGCCTCTCTCTTTTTATGCATAATTCCATAGGACATCTGAGATATACCTCTATGTACAGCGGTATCAGCCTTCTTGCGAGCTCACGCCATCTCTTGAGATTTCCTGTAGCATCAATGACTACATCGTGTCCGAGTTCTGCAAGTATCTTTGCGAGATAGACAAGTGTCCTGTAAACTATTTCCCTCTCGGAATCAGAATAGGTTGGCTCAGGTGTGACGACCTTTCTTAACTTGTCCATCCTGAGAATAATAAACTCAGGACGGGCCTTTTTTAAGGCATCAGCAACTGTACTCTTTCCGCTCCCTGGAAGGCCTGTTATCCATATAGCAATGCCGCCCATAAACTACCGATATTCTCTATTATAACCTGTCTTGCTGGTATGCATAGAATATGAAAGGGACTTTTCAATAGGAAAAAATAAGACTCAATCAAATAATGCAGTGAGTACATCTGTCTTATCCTCAATGAATTTTGCCAGCTTCTCCTGTTCATTTTTCAGCCTGAAGAGTTCGTCAGCAATATTCAGTGCGGTAAGGATTGATGCCTTCACAGGCGTAATATTAGGCTGGGAGTTGTGGACTTCCTTAAGTTTTTCATCAACGTAGGAAGCGAGCTTCCTGATGTATTCGTCAGGGGCATCTCCTTTTACGGTATATCTCTGGCCAAGGATATAGACCTCGACGCTCCCCATATCTATTGCTTTTCTAATTCAAGTATATCGAGCTCGTTGAGGAGACTCTCGATCTGATTTTTTATGCTATTCTTTTCTGACCTGAGCTGTTCGATCTCCTGATTCTTCTCATTAAGCAGACCCTCGAGCTCTTCTATCCTTCTCTGCATAAGTGCCCTTTCTTCTTTGAGGGTCTTGACCCTCTCAATGGTCAGCGCTATTTTGTCCTCAAGATTCTTGAGCCTTTCCAATGGTGTAGCCTCCTTTCTTGCCTCTGTAGATTGATTCATGAATTGGTTGTCGTCAAAGAGGGTTTTTATTCAAAACCATTGCATCTAAGATAACAAAGACGGGGTTTAAAGTCTATAGTTTTTCGATTGGATTTCTTATCCAGCCTTCCTCTGGTGGGTAAAGACGTTTATATTCAAGAAAGGTGGTTATAACTCTCTTCACATAGTTTCTCGTCTCAGTGTAGGGAATGTCTTCGATGAACTCATCTACTGATTTATAGTTTCCCTTTTGTATCCACCTCCTCACATTTTCCTCACCCGCATTATAGGCAGCAAGGGCATAAGTGTAGGAGCCAAATTCCTTAATTAGGATGCTCAGGTAATACGTGCCGACGTGGATATTGTTCTTAATATTGCATATCAGGGAAGTGTTGTTTGTTCCTAATTGAAGGTTGCTGTCAAGTCGGAATGCGGTCTTGGGTATGAGCTGCATGAGGCCGAGGGCTCCTGCTATGGACCTGGCATCAGGATCAAACATGCTCTCTTCCCTGATAATCGAGAGAACCAAGAGAGGGTCAACACTATATTTTTTAGAGATGGCTTCAACTGTATCCCAGTATGCACGCGGGTATCGGAGATGGTGAAGCGCTTCTCTATATGGCGTCTTCGCTAGAAGATTAACCATATAATTATATTCTCCGAGTTCTTGAAATTTTGAGCACATGTAAGCTATATCTTCTATCGAGGGGGAGACCTTTGAAATGTAGATAAGCTCTGACAGCCCCTCTTTCGATAAGCCGAGTTCAAAGAGGGTCTCTATACGGTCAAACTTCTTTGGTGCAAAAGTAGTCTTCCTGCTCTGGGTTGTAATCGTGAAAGGTTTCTGGATCTCAACGTTATCGGATTTTTCGAGGCATCTTTCTGTTCTCATGCAGGACATGACACTATAGAAATCTCGTCCCTTTTTCTTGAGTGTATGATACATATCGAGGGCATCCTCTCCAGAGGCCTCGAGGCTCCGTGCCTTCCAGTAGAGATATTTGGTGTTATTGTAAACCTCATATAGTTTCGTGAAGACATCGGCTGCCTTTCCGTATTCTCCTGTAAGGAAGTAAGTCCATCCGATACCCCATAAGGCACCCTCTGTCTCTAAAGGATATCGTTCTATAACATTCTGGTACGTTTTTATAGCCTCATCAATCTTCCCCTCTCTTCTGTTGTCAGAGGCGACGGTAATAAGAACGGGGCCGGCCCTTTTATCTCCCATCTTCAGGAGTTCCTCGAGGGCAGAGCTGAATACCTCCTTCACCCCTGCCCGATATAGAGAGCGCACCCTCCAGAATCTTTCATTGGCCCTCTCATATACCTCTGCTGCTTCAAGATATCTTTTCTGTCTGAAAAGTGAAAGACCGAGGCCTTTTAAGATCTCATTTTTGAACCTTCCATCACCTTTTTCCAGTGCTGACCTGAGAGCAGATTCTGCCCCTTTGAAATTCCTTAGCTTCATTAGGTTTGAGGCCCTTTCAATAAGGTCTTCTACCCGGATATCAGAAGAGATTAGTTCGTTGTAGGCTAACTCCGAAAAAGGGCCGGCACCTGCGTAAATCTCCCTAAAGAGAGATCTCGCACCGTCTATCTTATCCTTTTTCTTGAGCCATTGGGCATAGAGATATCTCATCTCTGTGTCATCCGTATAGTCCCTCACAAAGGATTCGAAGAGGTTTTGAACAGTTTCTTCAGAGACTTCTTCAGCCATTTTAATTTCTCTTGCGCGGGCCTTCTTCCTCAGTGGTGAATCTGGATATCTGGCGAGAAGGGTTCGAATGGTCTTCAGAGATTCTCCATGATTTCCTTTTTCTTGATAGGCCTCAGAGAGCCACAGAAGGGCATAATCTCCTAAAAGAGGGAATTCTTTTTCTGCAACAGAGAGGCTCTGTATGGCTTCTTCATACCTTTTACCTTCCAGTTCATCTTTACCTTTTTTAAGAAGTGCTTTACCGTCGATCTCTCCACCGTAAATCAGTGAACAGTGAAGAGTGAATAGTAAGAGGCACAAAAGGCACAGTTTCATAGAGATATCATAGCCAAAATGGTGTTTTTCAGCAATAGATCATGGTTTATTGAGTTTCCTCAGTTCATCGAGTTTCTTGGGTTTATTGAGTTTATAACTCAAGAAACTGTGTAGACTTAAAAGATTGGAGGCGGCGAGCGGATTTGAACCGCTGAATAAAGGTTTTGCAGACCTCTCCCTTAGCCACTTGGGTACGCCGCCTGTGCTCCAAAAAGTCTGCGACTTTTTGGAGGCCTCAATCACTGGAGCGGGTGGCGGGATTCGAACCCGTGACCCCAACCTTGGCAAGGTCGTGCTCTACCAGCTGAGCTACACCCGCTTTTACCTCGCACCCAGAAAGCCCCGCCCTGTGGGCGGGGTGCGGGGTTTACAAAAACATTATTCACATTTTTATCAGTAAAATCAATACGCCGTCTTTTCCCTCCTTCTAAAGCAAAATTCATAAAGGATACAGCTACATTCTTATTCCTCTCACCTTAAAGACAAAGTCATAGTTTTGTATATCCTCCCACTGATACCCCTTCAATGTTGAGCGTGTGTCATCACTGTCACCATAGGGGTTTCCAGGGATATAAAACCAGTTCATTATTACTTCTCCAGAATGTCTCAGGACAATCCAGTACCTTCCCTTTTTTAGGACCGTAGAATTACCACTTTCTTGAAAGGTAAAATCTACCCAGTAATACCCTGGCCTTCTTTTAATATCCTCTATAAATATTGGTAGCGACCTTATTCCCATAAGGCTGGGTTTTCCGTTATCGTCAGATACAAGGTCAATATACACTGTCCCATCGCCTCCAAACTTTCGCATCGCGAGGGATATAGTCTTAATAGTAATGGGTTCATCAGTTTCAAATGCCTGTGCATAAGCATAGCGTGATGTTACATACTCTGTAGTCTCTTTATCCAGTATCTTTACACCTTTGTCTCCAACAATCTGGTATATGTCTACAAGATTGGGAAACTCTATGTTTCCGAATTCCATGACCCTGTCTATGGTTGGTTTCGGCATTACATCAATAGGCACAGGTGGCTCCTTAGTCTCCACCGGGGGTATTGGCTTATCCTCTACAGGAGGCTTTTTGGTCTCCAACCCAAAAACCTCTGCCTTTGCAAGGAGGTTATTGCTGAGGATATAAGATTTTGGCGCCTTATCAGAGGATTTTAATTTTAAAGAGACTGTGTCGTCCAAAAACTTTGCATCAATAATTTCACTATATTCAGGCAAATATGGTAAAGCCCTCCATGAATCATTTATATCTCTGGAGTCAAGTCCATGGGTTTGTTTAATATGCCTTGAGGATGTAAACTGTTTTGATTGTTGAGGGTCATAGGACAACCAGCCGAGGTCAGGGAAATATATTTCCATCCATGCATGTCCACCCTGTCCCATGCTCTGGACAAGGAAGCTATTGTTGGCCACAGGGATTTTCCATGATTGCTTAAGACTTATACCACCAACAATCCTTGCTGGTATTCCCGCTGCCCTTAGCAGTGCCATTGACAGATGGGCAAAGTTTTGGCAGTTACCTGACCTTGTCTTTAAAGTATAAAGGGCGTCATATTGGGGTGGGTTGAAGGTATATTTTACATTGTCTGCGACATAGTTTAATATGGCTGTAACTGCCTCGTATTCTGTTAGTGCACCTTCAGCGAGCTTTTTAGCTAAGGAACTAATCTCAGGGCTATTGCTCTGAACCATTTTGGTAGGCTTTAGATAAATCATCTCGTTTTGTGGAATCCCTCTCAATGGGAAAATCACTTTACTTTCCATTGCAGACAATTCGGACTTTATATGTGTTTCGAAGGTTATATTAACCTTTGCATCTCTGCTTAAATTATTCCATGTAACTATTTTAAAGTGATTGCCGAGGGTATCAGTTTCGTCATCTACCCTTATTGGCTGGGGATCTATTTTGATATTAAGTCCCTGTAAGTTCTGTGAAACTGTCTTGTTTGAAAAGTTTGCAGGGAGGGCAAACCTGAAACTGAGTTTTGAAACCGGCCTGTCAACGCTAAAACCAATCTGCTGGGCTATACTAATCTTGCTGTCAAGCATGCCTTCAAGGATAAGGGTCCTGGCATGGGCAAAATCCCATAGTGGTAAAAAAATAAAAGACACAAAAAGAAGAAAATAAGAGATTTTTGCAAGTTTACGCACATTAATATTTTAGGCTCTATTTGTGTTTAATTCTCGTTAACGCACCATCCTCTCAAGTATAAACCTTACTTGCCTGTCTTCCGGGTTTAATCTCATAACCTCTTCAAAGGATTTTTTTGCCTCTGGCTCATTGCCTTGCTGGTAATACATTAAGCCCAATGCCTTCTGGAGGGTGGAATCCTTTGGGAATTTCTCGACACCTTCTTTCAAAAACTTCAATGACCTTTCGTCCTCCTTCATCTCCTGATAGCAGAGGGCAAGGTAATAATATGTCTCAGGGGTTGGAAATGCCTTTAGTGCCTCTTCAAAGAGGGCTGATGCCTTGCCGTAGTTCCTCTGCCTGAAGTAATTGCCTGCCTCAATTACAAACTCAGTTGCCTTTTTCTGTCGTTCTTCCTGGGTCAAGGTGGCATAAGGATTTGATATGGCATCTACGATCTTTCCATCAGGTATCCTGCTGTCATATACCTTTGCTAAAATGGCACCACTGATTTTCATCTCGTCTATGTTTATAGAGCCGAGATAGTTGGCACCAACCTTTACACCGGATTCGGAGGAGATGTTCCTTCCATTGTCAAAGATATTGTTATCCCTGATTTCCCCTGAAAAGCCTTTCATGAGAATGCCGTCTGTGTTCTGAAAGATATTGCTATGGAGAATCTTTGCATCTGTCTTCTGGAGTTCAATACCCATCCTGTTTCCTGAAATGGTGCAGTTTTTAACAGTAATGGACGGTGTGCCTGAGATGGAAACACCAATATCATTGTCTGTGATTACTCCATTTTCAATATGCCCCTCTGTATTCTGTATAAGCATAGCAGTTACAGCACCTTTAATGTGAAAGCCATTCATTACAACATTACCACCTTCAATGGTTATCCCTTTCCATTTTTTATCTCCTGAAGGGATAAGTTCAACAGGAGATTCCTTTCCATTCGCAACCATCTTTCCGTAAACGTTAAGTGATGCATTCTCATCAAAGATTATTCCTGTTTCAGGCTCTAAGGTGAGCAATAACCCTTTTGGTACTATCAGTTCTCCTTTTACTAAATATATTCCTGAAAGGATAGTGTCTTTTTTGAGTTCACCAGAGAGAATGACAGGCTCTTTTGAGATTAGAGATGCCCTAACAGGGTCATGTAGTTCTGATTCATTGCCAGTGTGGTCAAAAGCCACGACTCTGTAATAGTAAGCAGTCTCAGGCTTTACTGTTTTGTCTTCAAAGGCGCTGAGTTCCACCCTTGCCACTTCAACATAACCGCTTAATGGCTGTTCACTCCTTAAGATTGCATATCCTTTAAGATCAGGGGTATTTTTTATCGTTTCCCACGAAATTTCTATCCTGTCCTGAAATCCCTTTGCCCTGAAACCTTTTATTTGAGGCGGTGGGGTTGTATCAATTGTTACAAAACCACTGACGTCAATCCATTGGTTTTCATAGCCGCCGGGTCTTTTCAAAGATGCGATTATAGGCATGTCCTTTGTGTTATCTCCTGGAATTATGAGATATTCACCCATGTAGATACCTAACTTTGTCTCCTTCATGGGGATCCCTTTTTTGAAGTTGCCGATGTCAAATGTTGCTACCATGCCTTTGCCCCCTTCAAGTCCTACCCTGATTATCTTCCCTTTACCAAAAGGGCCTTCCTTTACATTGGTAAGCACCTCTTTGATAACAGGTCTGTCCTCTACTGCTAACCCCTCTGGAGATGGTATTTTCTCGTTAAATTTATAGCAAAGCTCGTTTACCATTCTCACCTGCTGGATTTCTCTGATATTCATTGCAGTGGAAACAGCAGTCATTACTGCCCCAATGGGTGACATGGGCACTCCGCCTTCGTGGTATCTCACAGAATCCTTTATCCTGAAGACCTCTTTACCTGTCCCTGTATTCACCATCCATACCTCGGCTTCTACACCAAGCTGGGAATATACCCCTGCATAAACCTTTTTATAATCAGTAATCCTGCCGTAGATTAATCCGTCACATCCCATTGCCTGACATACTTCCTGTGGTTTCAGGTCAAGTATGCCCTTTCCAGTTGATTTCTCAAGATGGACAATCTTTTCATCAATTAAGGCAAGTTCCACATCCCTGTAAGGTTTTGAACTGAAATGGTTATAAAATGCCTTCCTTACCTGATTGGCTATGCCGATTTCCTGTGTATCATTCTGAAATGGCATGACTGCAACAACCTTCGGAAGTTCACCTTCTGAGGCAACTACCTCAGGCTTATCCTTCTTTATCTTCTGCATAGGTGCACAGGAGACAAGTATTATTAATGCCAAAACCACTAAGAATAATCTTTTCATATTACGCATAACTCATTACGGTTTTATGGTTATCACTTTTCTTGTTGAATCTCTGTGCTGGCATAT
Source organism: Thermodesulfovibrionales bacterium (assembly GCA_030019415.1). GTDB lineage: Bacteria > Nitrospirota > Thermodesulfovibrionia > Thermodesulfovibrionales > SM23-35 > JASEEX01. The sequence goes on along the minus strand of JASEEX010000025.1, from coordinate 19,496 downwards.
AAAAGACCTGCGAAGAGAAAGCCAATGGTCAGTATTGAAATAATAAGGGTGAGAGGTCTTAAAAGAATTGTGTTGGCTCTGCCCATAAAATACTCCACTTCCCTACCCGTGATGCGGAGTTTACTAATACAAACGCACTAAATGGAGTGACAACCTGTTCTGAATATATCAATATACTTATTGCTTCTGTATTATTTCAACACAAATGCTACCTTTGCTCCTGCAAGGAATCCTGTCTTCTGATTGGCTGAGAATATCTTTACAGCATCTTCATCTGTTACCTGAAGGTCTGAGGGAGAAACAGTCCCCGCGGCCTTTACCATCAGAGGACTCTTTACCCCCCTTGATTCAAGGGCAGCCTTCGCTTTATCTACGCTGTTTGTGTATTCACCGCATCCCTGCTCAACGAGTACCTTCTGGCTTACCTTTGATGGGTCATATAGAACCTCACCCTTTGGTGTAAAGATTCTGTTTATAAGGGCAGGCCTGAAATTCTGCTCAGTAGCATCAATGATAAGACCATCGTATGTTTCTTCGAGAGTGACTGGTTTTGGCTTATATACAGGTTTTGGCTCAACAACAGCCTTTTTGATATTTGGATCTCCCAAAATCTTTTCATACATGAGCTTTCCAAGGCTTTGAGGGCCTGTCATTCCAACTTTAACCATAACAAGGGCAGATTCTTCCTTCTCATTATATTCTTTATAGACTACCTGCACACCCTTTACAAATCCTGCAACTGCGGTTCTCACAACATCATACTGAAGTTCTGCATCCCTGACCAATGTGTCTCCACAAACAGCCACTCCATCAAGAAATTCTGCAAGTTGACGATATGCAAGTGTTGTGGCAGCCCTTTCAGCAGTTAATCTTTTCTGGCCAGGGGTTTTTGATAGTGCAGAAGGAAGTCCTTCTGCTGCTACAAGGATATAGTCATTTATAAATGCCTGTTCAGGACTTGTTGTAACTGATAGATTGTTCTGATTAAGCCACTGATTTGCCTTTTCAAATCTCTCATCGATGGGTGATGGTGAAGGTTGAGCGGGTGTTAGCGGGTGCTGTTGTTGTGCAAAGACATAGCTAAATAGCCCTATTACTAAAAATAGAAATGTAATAAGCCCTTTCTTTTTCATACCATCCTCCTTCTTTTAGATCAGTAAATATTCATCTTTTGTCTTAACACCCTCATGGCAAGGAGGGCTTCTGCACCATCAACAGTTGCATCTGCTCTGAATTCACCTGAAAGCTCTCCTTCCATAATTCCCCTCGATGTCATATTCATGACCGCATTGTAAAATGGTGACGTTGGCCTTACATCAGGGAATGGCGACTTTTCATGTCCGAAGTATGCGGTAGCTATCTTTTCATCCCCTGTGAGCTTAATCAGGACATCTTCAAGGATAAATGCCATCTCGCCCCTTTTAACCACATCTATTGGCTTAAAAAGATATGCCTTTGTAGTCTCATCGTATTTAGGCTCGAGACCTCTAATTTTCCACTTCATGATAGTGAGTATCTCATCTTTGAATTGGTGGTTGAGTACATCAGCTGGTATAAACTCTGCTTTCATCTTCTCAATTTGATATTGAACTGGAATACGGCCTGCGAAGAGTTTGTCAATCTTTAATTCATCAATAAGTAAGGCTGCCAAATCACCACGGGTAATTGTATCTTTTATGGCTATCTTTTTGCCAACATCTCCCACTGTGATTCCTGCCATTGCACGGACAATCTTGTCTGTCTTTTTCCATGCCTTATCAGCCTTCTCATGCCATTTTCCTTCCCTCTTTGCATTGAGGACATCTGCAAAACTATCCCTTGCCTTCTGGAACTCCAATGCCTCAAGATATGCAACACCCATAAAATAATTGATCGCCTCTTTTCCCTGATAATATATGAGTCTTCTTTCGTCAACCTTAAGCTTGTTGCCTTCATTGAGGGCATCCTCAGCCTTTTCAAGCCAATCCTTTGACTTAAGGGCAGTATACACCCTGATGGTTGCCATTAGATAGTCAAATCTGTCTTCATCAGTTTTTGAGAGTTTTTTGGCCTTCTTAAGATAATCCACTGCTCTCTCAGTTTCTACCTTTTTAAAACTTACATCTGGCTGCTTTTTAGCCTTCTCTGCTGTAACAATAGCAAGTCCGCTGTAAGCAGGTGAAAACTTTTCATCGCAGTAAACAGCCCTGTCAAACTTGCCCTCTGCTACATCGAGCTTCCCATCCTCAAGTGCCTTCATCCCCATCAAATAGTGATGTTGTGGATTATCCTCTGGCGTGGTGCATCTTGCAATTTCCTTCTTTGCACAACCAGAGGCGAAGACCACTGCCAATATACCTGCTAATAACAAGACTGACATTCGTCTGTTCATACCAAAACACCTCCTAAAAATGTTTTCAAAATAATGGCCTATTTGTAATGCCATTTATACCATCAGCTGCTTCGTATGTAAACCCCGTTAGAAAAAGTGCCTTGCTATATTTTTACCATTTATTTCTAACGGGGTAAAGGTAATTTTCACATCCACCACTTGTCCCTCTCACCTGCTTAATGGGATGTTGCGGAATTGGACAGTAAAATGTCTGCCAGTGGCACAGCCAACTTCTAAAAGGGCAATTTCAGTTGCCTCATTTGATACACCCTCAAAATATACCCCGCTTTTTGTTGGAACTCCAGATACAAGTGTAGCCTCTGCGTATTTTCCTCCTTTAATGTTAGCTATATAGACATCTACTGGATGGTAAGCATTCCCAAAATTATCTATCAGTCTGCTTTGGGAAAAATAATAACTACCATAAACCGTGAGATTCCTATCTTTATCATTATTCGTTACAAGAAACTCACATCTCACACTCCCACCGGATAGCTTACATTTTGTAAGTTCAAATGTAAAACCTTGAGCCTCTACTTTCTGCTGAACCTTTGCAAGTGGTTTTGGTGCTGGATGTGTAGGTGCCCCTGTCTCTATCCCCTTTGCCATTAACTCCTCAATTGCCTTTGTCTTTGCAATATCCCCGCTTGAGGCTCCGATTACCCTTGCTGTATCTGTTGCTATAACCTTTACAGAAACCCTGATACTGTCTCCAAAGGGTGTAACGGAGCCTGTTACAAGGGTATCCACTCCTGCAATCTTCCCTAATTGCTTTACAGTCTTGGGATCAACAAGTCCTGACATCGATAGCTTATGCTCTGTAAGGATACTCTTAAGATGGGTTCTGTCAATAACCTCAAAGCCTCTGGCCATTGTTGTGAGGTTCACAGAAAGCTCCTCAGCAAGGAACCTTCCAAGTTCAGTTATATTTCCCTGAAGGTCTGTAAAGTCAACAACTGCGACGGTCTTTTTTCCCGCCTTAGTGATATTCTCTGTTATGGTTGAAGATATACTTTTTATCTCCTTTTCATAAGCCAGAGATGATTGAGAAATTGAAATGGAAAGGATTGCTGATATAATGCATATTAAAAAGGGCCTTATAAAATGTCTTTTTCTCATAATCAGCTCCTTCGTATGTAAATTTTCACATCCTTAGATGCCCGCAGCTTGCTGGCGGCTAATTCACTCTATTCTTCAGCTTCTTTCTCCTTTTTCATCTTTACAGGAATAGGTGCTCTTTCAATGAGGTTGCCTGCCTTTATGCGCTTGACTTGATTGATATCACCTCCAATAATAACCCATGCCTTATCATCCTGTATCTGGTTTGTTACTACTATATCAACAGGGAGCTTAACCCTGTCACAGCTAACCTTTCCTGTAAAGGGGTCCTTAATTTCCTGAAAAGTATAAACCAACATCTTAAAGCCAGGCCTTAGTCCTTGTTTTTCACCGACATTCACGAGGGCAATCTTTTCCTTTCCATCTGGGCTTGTCTTCGTCTGGAGGATATAACCTTTTACTGTAAAGTATTTTGAAAGTTGTGGCCTTGGGGTCTCCAGTGCTATCTGGGATGCCTTTTTTACTCCTCCAATCAATGCATCATAATTTGGGTATGGAAGTTTCCCCAGATGTTCTGTGCCATTTACTAATTGTGAAAGGAGTATTTGCCCTGTCTCTACATCGAGGAGCCTGATTGCAATGTCTGTAGTTATATGCCAGCCTTCTTGTGCTGCCATGGCAGTTGCGGCAATGCCACCAAAAATACCAAAATATGTCTTTGCTGTCTCCTTTGCTTCCTCATAGGATTTATAACTAAGATTCACATTGTTTATAGAGCCGGTAAGTATATATTTCACTCCAACAAGTTTGCCGATCTTAACAAGTGTTGCATCATCTACAATGCCTGATAGTTGAAACTTCTTTTCTGATAGGATCTTATTTATCTCAGAACGGGTATAAACCCTCGCCCCTCCCATGTTTACTAACTCATTAATAATTCCATCCTCAACACTTTCACTAAGTTTTGCATTTACCTCGCGCTGTATCTTCTGAGACTCTGCCTCAAATTGTGCCTTCTCCCTTTCACCCCATACAATACCACCACCCACTGCGACAGCACCTCCTGTTCCTTTCCTTTGCCCTGCACTTCCAATGCTCTCCTGCACTATCCTTGCATAGTCAAAGGTAGTATTGTTTGTAAAGTTGGCAACTGCTACTGCAGAGAGCCCGCTTTCGTAAGCTGCTTTACACACATCTGGAATCTTTTCCACATCCTGAGCCTCAGCTATGTAGGCTGTTGGGTCAATTTGAGGCCCTTTAAGCTCTAATGTTCCTCCTGTACGTGCTACGGGCAAGGTAATACAACCCGATAAAAAGATTGTGGACAAAAGCACTGTTGACAACCATATCTTTTCCATAGCTTACCTCCTTGGTATAATTGGTATAATCAAAATTTGTTTAACAAGTCACAGAACCTTGAAAATCGAGATTCTGTAAGGATTGAAAAATTTACCATCTCAAAATTGCCTTTTTGACTTATTAAATACTGTGTTACCAAAAATTCGTTTATAGTTACTTAGCGAGTTGCTCTCTAAGCCTTTTCTGTTTCTGTATCGCCTCTGAAACCCTTCCAAGCGCTGCTGTTATCCTATCATCGGGTTTGCCAAGCAATCTGTCTGCCTTTTTATATAAATCCAGTGCCTGCTCAAGTTCGCCTGTTATTTCAGAACATATCCCAAGATTATAAAAGTGAAATACTGTTTGTCACCGATATTAATATTTGCAATAACTCCTTCAATTTCAGCAGCAAATTCCCTTCCACCAGGCCCATCAAAGGGCAATACCGCTACTTCCGTTAATCTTGCTGCCTCATGAAATCTGGCTGGAACAAGGGCTGTTGTTTTAATAGCCGGCGGTGCACAGGCAACTACTGCCAAAGAAACTACTGCAAATACAATAATCTTCTTTCTTAACATGCTTCCTTCCTTATCTTTGATACTTCACTGTTATTAAATAATATAGGAAGTTCACTACTTGAAAATTGCCCTTTTGACTTATGCTATTTGCTAAATATACAGTGTTTTCGGGATAGCTGACTACAAACTCCCCCAGTCCTTTTTCTTCTACATTAGTTACCCATGCGATATTCTGGAGTGCTTCCTTGACCTCAAAATTTGTATTTATATCAGTGATGCCATCCACCTTGACCTGAACCTTCTTTGCGATGCCCTGTATGTATTTTCCCATTTTATCAAGGATTACAGGTGTCAGTTTTTCTGCTAATTCCTTCATCCCTTTTGCAGTTGCATCCTCCACATTCATTGCCAGACCCTTGCCTTCTTCTACCCCTGCAGTAAGTATGACCATCTTTCCTGAGGAATCCCGCGTGACAATGCGATAGGTAAGACGCACGGTCACATTATTAAAAGGCATTGATATACCATAGCCAATATCCTCTCCTTTTCTTGTAGAGATTGTGTAGTCAATCTTGCTTATGAGGAGGATATTAGAGAGAAACTTATACATTAAACTTCTCAGGGTTAAGAAATTACCGCTTTTAATTGCATTTTCTATCTCCTGTGCATCTACCGCATGGGTTGGGGCGACATCAATAACAATATAGCCCTGTTCCGTAAGCCTGCCAATAAGTGTCTCTGATAAAATATTTGTTTCTTCGTATTCGTCTTTTGTCGCAAGCCTGTGCCTTTCTGCTCTACCATGAGGTGACTTATAAATCTCTTCAGCTTCACTAACCACCTTTGGTTTCCTCGCAGGGATAAACACAGCAATGGAATTATTAAGGGCAAGGCTGGAGACTGCTTCTCTTGCCTTTGAGGGTTCAACACAGGCATTTATCCTTACCCAGAAGGTCTCACCTTTGTTTTTCTCTTGTAGAGTCTTATATCCCGTAACAATACCCCTGATTTGTTTGCTTACAGCATCATCAACAAGTGCCATGTTCTGAACTATACTCTGTGCCTTTACCTCCACACCCACCGTCTGTTCAATGGCTGACCATTTTGCCCTTGCTATTGCCTCAGTTTTTGCAGAAGGTATGTCATTATTTACAATAACAGCCTCCCCTTCTGAATCAACACACCTGGGTCCAGCACCTTCTGTTGTAAAAGGAGTCACAAAACAGATAAGGGAAAGGACTACAAAGAAAGGTAAAAGTGCCATCCTTTGCATTTTTAGAACTCAACCCCTACTTCCGCAAAGGGTCCCCCAACCCTGACATTTGCCTTAACATCCTTGTAGTCAATTTTTATATCTTCATATCTGTAACCTGCGCCGAGAAAGGCAGGACCAAAAACCTTGTATTTAGCCCTCCCGATTAAATCATAGTAGTGGTTGGAGCTATATGCTATACCACGAATTTCCGCCTCAAGGGATAATTTATCTACCAGCCTTACCTGTGCACCCAGGTAGACCATTGGCATAGGTAGTGCAAAACTCTTAGATTCACATGTGGGTGCTTGTGTAATTTCAGCCTTCAGGTCTATAATCCTCAAATTTAATCCTGCATCTACATTTAGTTTCCCCAAAGTGGCTGTTTTTACAAAAGGCAAACCGTAATAGAATGCTATATCATAGTGATTGACCCTGAGCTCCGAGGTAAAAGGGACATTTCCCGTAAAGGTCTTATCTCCAAAGGTGAATTTGACATCCTTGCTTCCAGTCCCATCAAACTTCATTGGTGTTGCCATAAGATAAATATTTGGAATCATAAGCGGCATGTCAATCTTTGCCCTGCAAAAAAATCTTGTCTTATCACTGTATTTCAGATTTTCCTCAAGACTTAAGGATTCCCCTTTATATGCTATATCACCCTGAGGGTCCTGATTCCAGAAGCCAATAGCTGCCTCAAGCCCTGTTGCTGAGGCGACTTGAGGAATTAAGATAAAAGATAATAAAAATGCCATGCCCCAACCCTTAAAGACTTTCATGTACATTCCTCCTTTCTGATTTTTTGATGCCCTACCAGAATTTTCATGTCTTTTAATAACATTAATACTATCACCTGTCAAGTGAAAATTCACCTAAGGAAGCATCTCTTCGGCCTGAGGGGAAATTAAAAAGCAACCCTCTTCCTCTCTTATAAGTTTTCTAAATACAAGGACCTTCACTGCCTTTGTTATTGCCTCCCTTGAGGCACCTATGTGAGAGGCAAGTTGTCTGTGGGTGAGCCTCTTTATCCTGAAAAATCCGTTTTTATCTTTTTCACCCTCTTTTTTTGCAATCTGCATAAGTAGCTTTAAGAGTCTCTGGCTCACATCGAGAAATGCCAGAGACCCCAGCATCTCATCAGTTATCCTCAGCCTTTGCACGAGGGCAGAAAGGAGTTCTATGGCAATCATTGGGTCATTCTTTATTGACAGCAGGAGCCTTTCCCTTTTAAGTCTTCCAAGTGTTGAGTCCCTCATGGCAATCATTGTGGCAGACCTCGGCTTGCCATTAAGGAGGCTCATCTCCCCAAAGAAAGAGCCCTTACCAAAAGTTGTAAGGATTAGCTCTTCTCCTTCCTCACTTAGCAGGCATGCCTTTACTAAGCCATCAAGAACTATATAAAGGTCTGTGCTACTGTCTGACTGGTAGAAGATGACCTCATCTTTATTTACTTTACGGATTACGAAATCTCTTGCGAGGGAGGACAGACGCCCTTGTGAGAGGCTCTTAAATATGGGGATTTCCCTGAGGTGTCTTTCAACATCCAGAATGTCCTGGCTGTCTTTCATTTAAAGCCCCTTTTTCAGGATTTATTTAATTTTACAAATAGTTTCTGAGTTATGCAACAATTTTTAGCCCTGTGATAAAATTAGATAGTGCAAATTATTAATATCCAGAAGATAGGAGGGAATGTTATTAATGCCCTCAGGGATTTAAAGGGCTGCTATAGCTTATTCTGCTATTTTATAAGGAATCTCCTCGTTCTAAGGATAGCCCCAATTCGTTCAGTTCTCTACAGACAAATATATTTTACAGGCATAGAGGCATTGAGCAAAATAGCCATAATCGGAACACTCATAGGGATCGTTATTATTACCCAGGTAGCGAATATTGTTGGTTTAAATGCTGTGCTTACAGGAAGGATACTGATATGGACGGTGGTAAGGGAGCTCGGCCCTTTATTTGCAGCCATAATAGTCATAGCGAGGAGTGGCACTGCCATAGCGTCAGAGCTCGGTTCGATGAAGGTAAATAGAGAGGTGGATAGCCTTAGAATCATGGGTATTGACCCGATAGATTACCTTATTGTTCCAAGAATAGTGGGAATCACGGTATCTGTATTTATACTCACGTTTTATTTTCAGATAATGGCCATTGCCGGCGGACTGGCATTCACATCTGTATTCATAGATATCCCGTTTTTTCAACATCTCAAGGGTATATTTTCAGCCCTGAGCCTTTTTGAGGTAGTGGTCTCTCTGTTAAAAAGCCTTGTATTTGGATTGCTGATTTCAACGGTCTCCTGCCATCAGGGATTTACTGTGCAGTCATCTATAACAGAAATACCACAGGCAGCCACGAGGGCAGTTATGCAGAGCCTGTTTTTGGTTTTTATATTTGATGGTATGATTACTGTTATATCATTTACATGATACGGCTTGAAAATATTACTACGAGGTATTTTAGTTCAGTGTCCTTTGAGATAAAAGGAGGTTCTGTATGTAAGATTATTACAAAATCAGACGATGAAAAGACAATATTATTGAATACGATTTTGGGGATCAGGAGGCCGATAAGTGGCAGGGTTTTTCTATTGGGCAAGGACATATATTCTATCCCTGAAAAGGAGTATATTAAAGTCCTTAAGAGAATTGGTGTGGTTTTGGAATATGGCGGGATAATCAGTAACCTGAAGGTCTGGGAGAACGTTATACTTTCTGTGTGGTATCACATGGGAAAGAGACCAGGGGATGTTGAGGAAAGGGTCATTGAAATATTTAAAGAGATGGGGATGGATCCCTCTTATCTTAAGGAATTAATGGGGAGGCTCCCCGGACCATTACCAGTTTATGAAAAAAGATTGATTGGGCTTGTAAGGGCAATGCTCACGGAGCCTGATTTGATGGTATATGACTCTATATTTGAAGGGTTAAATCCTGAGATGTTAGAGGGGTTAATAAAATTGACTGAAAAATTTCATTTAGAAAAGCCGGGTAGGACATCTATTTATATAAGCTCAAATGCACTGTCCATGGACAGTATAAAGGCAGATCAGATACTAAGATTGAGTAATTAAGTTAGGGGATGGGGGTTTATTTATGAGGATATTGGAAGAGACGGATCAAAGATTTATAGGTATTGAAAAGAAGATAGGGCTATTTATCATCATAGCAATTATCGGCGTTTTTACGGTGATTACCTTTATAGGAATACAACATGATGTATTTACCCCTAAAACGAGGATATATTTTATAGCTGATAGCGGGCAGGGTATAAACGAGGGCATGGCAATAAAACTCAGTGGATTTAAGATAGGCAAGGTTGAGGGGTTATCACTGGATGACATCGCAAGGGTAAAGGTAGAGTTATCCATAAATACTAAATACATGAAATGGATAAAGACAGACTCAAAGGCAAGACTGATAAAGGAAGGAGTGATAGGTGATAGTATTATAGAGATAACACCTGGCTCAGCGGATGCAAAACAGGTTCCAGAAGATGGTATGATTGCCTTTGAAAGGGCAAAGGGGCTCAGCGAGATGGCTGAAGAGTTAAAGGATGAAATCAAACCTGTCCTTACAGATATAAAACAGATAATCCATTATGTCAATGACCCACAAGGTGACATTAAACAGACCCTGAAGAATCTCAGAGAGCTATCAGAAGATGTATCCACTACAAGACAGCATCTTGACACCCTGCTTCAGAATGCAGAGAAGAATATGAATGTGACTGTTACAAAAATAGATTTTCTCCTCGATTCAACAAAACAGACAATTACCACTGTAGACAATGTAATAAAGAAAATTGACAGAGACATTCCTCATATGGTGGAAATAACAAATAAGAGTCTGAAGAATATCGAAACGGCGACAGAAGAGATCAAAAAAGCAGTAGAGAGGTCTGCGCCACAGGTTCCATCCATCGTTGAAAAAGCAGGCGATGTAGCTGATAGCACAAAGGAGGTTGTTGATTCAGTGAAGAAGATATGGCCCATACGCTTATATATGAAAGCGTCTGAGGAAAAGACATTAAAGGTGGACAGCTATAAATAAGGCAGGATTCAGGATTCAGGATTCAGGATTCAGGAAAAAAACAGAACAATTAAGACAGCTTTCAGAGAATAGAAAACAGAAAACTATTCGCTATTCACTATTCCCTATTCACGGTTTACTGTTTACTGTTTACTGTTTACTCTTGATTGTTGGTTGCGGATACAAGCCTCCAACCTTATCAGACACTCATCTGAGGGCTGTTGAATTTAATCAAAAGGCCGGGTCCACCTTTAAAAAGGGCGATTACAAAAAGGCCTTGCACCTCTATAGTGAAGCCCTAATGATTAATCGTTCCATTGAAAATAGCGATGGTATTGCAATAAACCTTATTAATATGGCGATTGTCTATCGTAAACTCGGAGAGGGCGATAAAGCACATAAACACATTGACGAGCTTTTTAACTATTCACTATTGACTATTCACTACTCACTATTATCTGAGGCTGCCTTCATAAAGGCAATGCTTTATATGGATGATGGTAATTATGAGCATGCATCTCAATGGGTAGATAAAGCATTATCTTTCTGTCAAAATGACAGATGCTCAATGGAAGGAAAGATTTATAACCTCAAGGGTAGGATTGCCCTTTTAAGAGGAGATCCCTCTTCTGCCATAACCTTTGGCAACAAAGGACTTATGTTAAACAAGGCCTGCGAGGACAGAGAGGAAATAGCAAATTCCCTCAGGCTCCTTGCAGGGGCAAAGGCAATGAGGGGTGAATATGAAGAGGCAATGAAGTCATATAGAGATGCCCTCGCCACAGATAAGTCATTGGGATTAAGCAGGAAGGTAGCTATAGATTTAATAGGGATTGGAAATGTTCTTTTTAAGCAGGGTGAGCTGGAAGATGCGTTGAAATATTTTAAAAGGGCACTTTCAGTAAGTGAGGGGGCAGAGGATAAACAGGGTATTAAGGATGCTACTATAATGATAGAGAAATGCTTAAAGGATTTAGAGAAAAAATAGGTGATTCCCTCCTTATACTCAGAGAGTCTTTAAGGTCGTTTCAAAAGAACAATAACTTTGAAAAATCAGCAGCCCTTGCCTACTATGGCTTCTTTGCCCTTATTCCGTTACTACTGCTTGTAGTATATCTCCTTGGCAATTATATAATATCATCGGAGGCTGCCACTAAAGGAATTGAGAGCCTTACCTCACAGCTATTTCCCAAATTTAGCGGGATAATTACTAAAGAAGTTTATTCCCTCTCACAGCATAAAGGTGTATGGGGAGTTTTAAGTATTATTGCCCTTTTCTGGTTAATTACGCCCCTTGCGGGTGCCCTCAGGAGTGCATTTTTCAGGATATTCAAGGCAGATGAGGAAATACCCTTTCTCAAAGCAAAACTTCTTGATGCACTGGCAGTACTGGTCATACTGATTCTATTTGTATTTCTTGTGGCAAGTGAAATCTTTTATTCCATGATTATTAGCACATTTTTTAAAAAACTACCCCTTTTCCTTGATATTATTAATATTATTGCCCCGTTGATTATAACAACGGTATTTATGTCCTTTTTTCATCTTGCCTTTTCCCCTGTAAAATTGAGATTTAGCTATCTTTTAGCTGGCTCCTTGACTATTGCCATCCTTTGGTCCATTATGAGACCTGTATTTTCCCTCTTCCTTACATTCAACCCCCACTATGGCTTTGCCTTTGGTTCCTTAAAGGCAATCTTTGTGCTCTTTGTGTGGGTTTATTATTCCTTTTCCGTGATTCTTTTTGGGACAGAGGTTATGGCAAATGTGAGAAGGAAGGACACCCTGTTATTAAAGAAGGTTTTCTTTAATACATCCATATCAGATAAGGTGCATAGAAGGCTTATGAAAAAGTTTGGGAAAAGCTATGATCTGGAGGAAATAATTTTTAGAGAGGGAGACAGGGGAAGGGATATGTTCTTCATCCTTTCTGGCTCGGTCACCCTGAGCAAGAATGAGCAGATTCTAAGAGTCATGAAACAGGGCGAATATTTCGGAGAGATGTCAATGCTTCTGAACGCCCCAAGGACGGCTACGGCCACTATAGCAGAACCCGATACACAACTCGTAATCATTTCTCAGGATAATTTTGAAACCATACTCAGGGAAAACCCAAGGATTGTCCTTTCCCTGTTAAAAGAAATGGCATTAAGGCTTAAGATGACTGATGAGTATATCTGAAGTTTGTCACTTTGCCTTTGCTATATAAACCCTATCCCAGTCAGCACCGGGCGGATTATCCATAAACTCAGCACACCGTTCGGCGAAAACTTCTGAAGTCTTATCGCCGTATTCAGCAGAAAGATGGGCAAATATCTCCTGTGCTTCTTTAAACCACTGTTTCCTGTAAAGCTCCAATGCTTCCCCGAACTTTTTTATTAATGCCTCATCCATAGTAATGGAAAGCTCATAAATGGTAACCGGCTTATCCTTTCCCTTTACTTTTATGAGGTCAAGCTCCCTGAAACGTAAATCGGTAAATCGGTAAATCGGTGAATCTCCGTGCCCCCGTGCCCCCGTGTCCTCCAGGTGCTTAACTGTAAATTCACTTACGATTATGTGGGTCTCATAAATCTTGTTTAAGCCCTCAAGCCTTGAGGCGAGATTGACAGTGTCGCCAATTGCAGTATAATCAAACCTGATATCTGTCCCCATATTGCCAATAATTGCATCTCCTGTGTTTATACCGATGCCGATGTCGATTTCTGGGAAGTCCTTTTCCCTGAAGGTGTTATTAATCCCTTTTAGTTTATCCACCATTTCCACAGCAGTTTCACAGGCACGCACTGCATGGTTTTCAATCCTTAATGGTGCATTATATATTGCCATTATGGCATCACCTATGTATTTGTCCAGGGTTCCCTTATGTTTTAGGACTATATTGGTCATTGGTCCCAGATACTGGTTCAGGAGTAAAACAAGGGACTCTGGTGTAAGCCTTTCAGAAACAGAGGTAAAGCCCCTTATATCTGAAAATAAAACCGTTATTTCCCTTTTCTCACCTCCAAGCTTGAGTGTATCAGGGCTTTTTATTATCTCACTAACAAGGTCTGGAGAGACATAACTTGTGAATGCCTTTTTGAGAAACCTGCTCCGTTTTTCTTCTACAAGATTTCTATATGCCTCTGAACACAGATATGATATTGTTATGGAAACAAGTGGAAATAGCACAGAGGTATTTAAGAGATAATCCTTAAAAGAGATATAGTTTGCAAGGAAATAAAACCCTATTGTTATTAGAAAGAACAGGAGTGCTATTATTGTCCTGCGTATAAAGCTCAAAAGCATGGTTAATATGAGTGGGAAGAATACAGTAAAGAAAATTTCCAGTGCTATTACACGTCCATCCCTTAAAAGGAATCTGTTCTGTAACGCAATGGATGCGACTGTTGCATGTGCTTCAACCCCTGGAAGCACAGGGTCAACAGGGGTTGCACGGAAATCAGAAAGTCCAACCTCAGTGGAACCGATAAAGACAAGGGAATCCTTCAGGCTTTCGGGTTTCAGTCGCTTGTGGATTACATCAGTGGCAGGGATGTTTTTAAAGGTTCCACCCTTGCCATAGTAATTAAGGGTGAGCCTTCCTGATTCATCAGATGGTATACGGTAATTCCCTATCAGGAGATTATCAACACCGTAAGGGGCAATTTCAAGGATTATTTCCCTTCCGAGGTAGTTCCGGAGGGCAGAAAGGGCAAGTGATGGATAAACGTATCCGTTGTGGATTATCAAAAGATTGGATGACCTCAGGATTCCATCATTGTCCTGAATGATATTGAAAAAACCGGCGCTACCGGCAGCCCCTGCAATTATAGGGATGTTTAACTCAACCGTTGGATAACTGATAACAGGAATATTGTTTACATTACCTTTGGTTCTCAGGACCTTTATCCTCGATTGTTCTAACAACATGAAGGATTCGGCTGGGGGCTCCACCCCTTCCCCCCTGAAAAAGTAACCTGATACTACATTTCCACTTTTTTTAATGCTATCTGAAAGGACTCTGTCAGATGCAGTATTTGAGGTTTCAGAGAAAACAATATCAAAGGCAATGGTCCTGGCACCATATAATTTAAGACTCTCCACCAGTTTGGCGATAACCCTTCTATCCCATGGCCATCTACCAAGCTCATTTATGCTTTTTTCGTCTATAGCAACAATAACGACCCTCCTGTCAGGCTCTACATCTCCCCTTGTCCTGAACCTGACATCCTTGAGCTTGAGGTCAATGGATGATAAGAAGTCGATCTTCAGGGCATAAAAGAGGATTGCCAAAATAGATGCCGCAAGCCCGATTGAGGTAAATATAATAAATCTATAATTCTTCATGTCCTTTATTCAGTGTGTGCATGAATAGGACGATGATACTCTCCTGCAAGCCAGCTCATAAGAAAATGTGTTACAGGGGACTCATTACTTATTCCCTGTTTTCAGTGTTGTTCCACCCTCAAAAAACTCGGATGCTGATACGGCTTTCGTTCCGGACTTTCCTATTAATTTAACGCCCCTTGTCCTGTCTCCGATATCAGCATGTCTCGTCTTTACTTGATAAACCCCGCCCATGTCCTCAACATTTATATCGCCGAGGGGGGATGTGCTTGCATATACTATTATGTTTTCTTCGCCAAAGGGAGGGCTCACCTCAAGATCAAATCTGTCGTTGCCGGAAGGTATTTCGTAAATTACACCGCCATTGAAATAATTATCCTGCCTGTACGGATTCGGCAAAAGCTGAACCACATTGCTACCAGCATCCTTGTAAATAACCCTTGCATAGAAAGGTTTATTCCCTCTGATATAGACCTTTATCTTTTCGCCATTTTTATATTCCCTCTTGTCTGTCCAGACCTGAATATTCAATGGCGCAGATGGGTCGTCTGTAACCTGTTTGGACTTTGAGACCTTCTCCATGGCCTTTTCATCGGGAATGACCTCTGCCTTTATCTTTACCCTGTAGCAATCCCCCATTGAGGCATCCTTATACCATCCCTTTTCAAGTTCCTGAATGACCTTCACAGTAGCATTAGCATAGGCGGATACCAGATCCTTCTGGAGTTCAAAGTCCTTCACCTGTGTTTCGCTTGTGATATATGACGATACTGACTCTATCGCCTTCCTCTTTGCATCAGCCATTGCGGACTGTTCTGTTTGCTTCCTTGACTTATCCTCACCCATACAGGCGTATCCCTCTGATTCCGTGATTGTTGATTGTGAGGCGTAAAGGGTTGATGCTAATAACATACTCATAAATAATGAAATGAATATTTTTATCACAACTTCCTCCTTTTTCGCATTAATTAATCAGGCATACCTGTCAACTGAAAGGCAGCCCAGAAATAGGGATGTTCATACTGCTTTTTTATGGTCAACTGTGCATCTCTTAAGGCATCACGCTTATTTGTCTTTTTCAGATTGGAATAAAATCCTGTCATTAAATACGAAGTTGCCATATCATCTACCTTCCAGAGACTCGCTACAATTGAATTAGCCCCTGCATAGAGAAATCCCCTTGTGAGTCCTACAACATCATCTCCTGGATTGATTTTACCAAGCGCTGTTTCACAGGCGCTCAATGTAACAAGGTCTGCATTCAGACTAAGGGAATATAGTTCGTTTACGCTCAATAATCCATCGTTTTCAGCATCCTTTGAAAGAAAGAGTCCTGAGTTCAAAGGCGAGTCAGATTCAAACATGCCGTGAGTTGCAAAATGGATGTAGTTGAACTGATTTGCAGATTTCTTAAAGTCTGTCTCTGTTGCATCTTTCCTTAAAAGTACCTTCGCCTGTAAGAATTCCTTTGATATTTCAACTACCTCCTCTTCTGCATGTTTAAGGTCATATCTGGGGTCGCCTAAGTCAGGATTTCCAAAAATCAATGCAATGTCTTTCTTTTGTGTTTTCCTATGTTTTAAAAATTTCATCACGCTTGCACTCGGCAGGTAACTGACACTATATTTGTCTATAAGATAGCTGCTCCCGCTGTTTAGGGCATTAAAGGGCAGATAGTGGAGGATTCCATGAGGCACAATGATAAGCCTTCGAGTATCAATGAGATGTTCAACGGGCTTTATAAGTCTCTGATATAGTCTTTGCGAGGGCTCAGGATAATGAGTTGATTTTGGGTCTTGCAGTAATTTTCTGAGTTGCTCTATATCTTTCAAAATGTCTTTACTGTCCAGTTTTACAGCTTTTAATATATTTTTAGTTAACACAAACACATAAAGGTCTTCTCCATGATAATAATATTCAATGAGTGTTTCATCGCTCTGAATGTATGACTGGATTTCAGTTGGAGGCGGTATAGAAACAGTAACAAGAGATGTCAGTTCAGGCGCTACGGTCTTTATTCTCTCTTTAATCTGAACGCTCCTGATATTTCTTTGATTTGCCTTTTCAGGGGCGAGACTGCTGACATCAATGGCCTTGCCTTCTGACTCAATTGTTTCAAGCTCTTTTAGCATGGAGACAACCTGTTCTTTATCTTTTGAAACACCAAACTCTTTATTTGAAGCCAGTGAATCCACAAGCGCCCTGGATTTTGAGCGCTCCACATATTCAAAGGCTTCCGCCGGACGGCCTCCGGAAACCAGCAGGGCAACCAATTCCTGATAAATCTCCTGCTTATCGCCCACATACCCGATCCTTCCGGCCTCAGACATGATGGAGGATCGTTGTTTCTCGATCACATCAACAGCTTCCTGAAGAAGCGCCTCGGCGATTTTGTCTTGCCCGTCTATGCGGGCGATCCTGCCGCGGTCCAAAAGACTCGGCCAGTAAATGCCCCCTGCCTGTTTGATCTGAGGATGTTTCAGGAGTTGGTCATAATTTTCTTTGGCGTCGTAAATCTTTCCGGTTTCATATAGACACTTTGCCAAAATAAAAAATTTGGGAAGTTCCTGAAAGGTCTGATCATAGAAGACCGTAATAAACCCCGATACCTTTGCCTCAGGGTCCTGTATGGCGGATAAGGCTTGAGGAAATTGTTTTTTCGTCATGTGGATCCTCGCAAGGGCGGTGAATTTTTCCGGCCCCAGAGTTGTGCCACTGATGTCTACGCTATGCAGAACTTCGAGCCAGCGATCAGCCTCTTCATCGCGGTTCAGAAAGGCATTGGCTACTCCGAGAATGCCTGCTATGTTGATGAGCTGCGAACGATAAAATAGATTGGATCTGCTGCCAACCCTGTTCAGAAGGGCATACGCCGCGGAGGCTGCCTTGACCGCCTTGTCGTATTCCCCTTGATCGAGATATGCGCCGCCTCGAAGAATCCCGGGAAACGCGGAAAGATCAGCGCCAAAATAGGCGGCATCGCCGCCGGCAATCTGTTTTTCCAGCATATCTGCGGTCGAGAACATTTTTTTATAATCCCGAATCTCATAATAGGCCGCGCTGAGGAGAAACAATTGGAACGAGGAGACTGCCTCTTTACGGTCAATCTCCGGCTGAAGGATAGCGATTATTTCGTGATGGCGCTTTTTCTGCATTAGCGAGCTGACTTCGATATCTTTGAAGAGGCCGGCACACCCGCTGAATAACAATATCAAAAACACCGAAATTAAATATCTCTGTCTGGCCATGTCTTACCTCTACGATAGTCTCCTTCCGCGCCTTTACAGGCGTGATGCCTTATTTATCAAGCAGATTCAATATTGTCTCTACATTACTTATATGTTTGCCTTCCGGATATTCTTTTTTGTACCGCACCAGCTTCTCTTTTGCCTGCTCCTTGAAGCCGAGTTCATACAGCGTCATACCAGCTAAATAAAGGGCTGTCTCCCTTTGGGGGAATCTAGGGACAACCCCAGATTTTATCCGTGATAGCTACACGCCTTGTCCTTACACCTGTGGTATATGGGATAAAGGTTTGTCTTCTTACTTAAGAATCTCTTCAAAATCTTTAGGCTTTACAATTTTTGTATTATGAAATGGATTTAATACAAGAAGATCTTCATCGAGCTTGTCCCTCTTTTAGTTGAAGTTAAGAAAGACTCAGCCATAGTTTAAGCAACCTCCTCTAATGTTGTCAATCCCTTCTTTGCCACTTCTCTGTCTATTGCTGTTATTAATTTAGGCATCTCCCTATACCCCTTGACCTTCTTGAATCTCTTCTCTGCCTCAAGTAATGATACCGCCGCCCACCTATGTACCATCAAGGCATCATGCCATTTCCTTACCCTGTCCATTGCTGACCCTACTAATGAAAAGGAAGACTCAATTACATTGGTGCTTGACAATGTCTTCCTTAACTGACCGCTTATCCCAAGCTTGTGGATCATGAGCGTCTCCTCAAGCCCTTCTTTAAGTGATGCTGCCGCCGATGGATTCAGCATCTCAAGATACTTTATCGTCTTCTCAAGAGCCTCCTTTGCATCTTCATAATTTGCCATGTTATAGGCTGCCCTTACCCTGGCATCTATTGATGCCTGATGCTCAGGTGGTAAATAACTCTTTACATTCTTCCTCTTGTGAACCTGACACCTCTGCACCAAAGCACGCCTGCCAAATTTCCTCGCCACTGCACTCCTTAATGCCCTGGAGCCATCCAGGACAGAGAGATAGTTCTTATTCATATCTAGTCCCCTTCGCTCGAGATCATCAAGCAGTCCAAGACATACCTCAAGATTCTCTGTTGCCCCTTGCCATAAGCCAAGCACATGCTTTTTGCCGGATGAGTCTATCCCTATTGCTACAACAAGCAGATGTCCCTGTCTCTCTATGCCATCTATGAATAACACCCTTATGTCCAGTCCCTTAAGGTCACGTTCAAGAAGTTCCTGCATCTTCTCCTTTGTTGCCCTTATATATCTCCTGCTTATGCTGCTTTTCTTTATCCCATAGCCCTCAAGAAACCTCTCCGCTACTGCCTCATAGTTCCTCATGCTTAATCCACTGAGAAGGTCTCCCATACATAGCCTATTTGCCAT
>JASEEX010000024.1 GCA_030019415.1 Thermodesulfovibrionales bacterium | reverse complement strand
AAGAGAGGGCGGAAGGACTGTAGGTGCAGGTGTTGTTACGGAGATACTGGAGTGAGAAGAACACAGATGTGTAGGGAGTTAGAATGCGTGATATAATCCTTTTTCAGTGCACAGAGTGCAAGAATAGGAACTATTCAAGTACAAAGAATAAAAAGAATACACCCGACAAGCTTCAGCTGAAGAAATACTGCAGACATTGCAGGAGGCATACATTACACAAGGAGATAAAATCTTAGAAATAACCAATAACCAAATTCCAAATAACCAAACATTTGGAATTTGAGATTTGGAATTTAAAAAAGATAGGCCAGTAGCTCTAACGGATAGAGCATCGGACTCCAAATCCGAGGGTTGGGGGTTCAAATCCCTCCTGGCCTGCCACTTAAAAGTTGTAAGTTATAAGTTATGAGTTAAAATTCAGAATTATTGACTGATAGGATACTATGTTAAACAAAGTTAAGGAATTTTTCAGAGAAGTGAAGATCGAGATAAAGAAAGTGGTTTTCCCATCAAGGGATGAACTCATGGGTTCGACCTGGGTTGTTATAATCACTGTCTTGGTTATTTCATTATTCTTGGGCATTGTCGATCTCGGCCTTTCAAAATTAGTAGGGTTGGTGCTAAGGTAAGGCTATGGGGAAAAACTGGTATGTAGTTCACACCTATTCAGGATATGAAGAGAAAGTCAAGCTTACTATAGAAGAGAGGAGAGATAAAGGGGGTCTGGAGGAAAAGATATCGAGGATTCTTATACCAACGGAGAGGGTTATAGAGCTAAGAGGGGGTAAAAAGAGAGAAATCGACAAGAAATTTTATCCCGGATATATACTTGTAGAGATGGAAATGGATGATGAGACATGGCACCTCGTCAGGAACACGCCGCGCGTAACAGGCTTTGTAGGCGGAACAAAACCTGTTGCCCTTTCCGAGGAAGAGGTTGCAGTTATACTTCAGCAGATAGAAAAGGGGCCCATGCCCATGGTCAAGACCAGGTTCCAGAAGGGAGAACAAGTCAGGATCATTGATGGGCCTTTCACTAATTTTGTTGGTTATGTAGAGGATATTGATATAGACCATGGTAGGCTTTGTGTTATGGTCAGCATATTCGGCAGGCAGACACCCGTAGAGCTTAATTTTTCCCAGGCGGAGAAAGCATGAATATAAATAAAATTCAAAATACAAAATTCAAATTTCAAAAGAGTTTTAAGATTTGGAATTTGGAATTTAAGAATATGGGGGTTTAGATGGCTAAAAAGGGAGTAGTTGCTCAGGTCAAACTTCAGATACCTGCAGGGAAGGCAAATCCCGCACCACCTGTAGGGCCAGCCCTTGGTCCACATGGTATTAATATTATAGAGTTCTGTAAGGCCTTTAATTCACAGACTCAGGCACTGGGGGATACAATAGTACCGGTGGTATTAACGGTCTATTCTGATAGGTCATTCACATTCGTAACCAAGACACCGCCTGCATCAGAACTCTTGAAAAAGGCGGCTGGTATCATTAAGGGTTCAAGTGCACCCAATAAAGATAAGGTTGGAAAGGTCACATCAGCGCAGATTAGAGAAATAGCCCAGAAGAAGCTTCCAGATCTGAATGCCTGCTCTCTCGATGAAGCTGTAAAGATAATAAGCGGGACTGCAAGGAGCATGGGGGTAGAAATAATAGATTAAGCAAAGAGGGGCGTCGCCCATTTGAAACCAAATTGAATAATAAATATTAATTTTAGGGAGGTTGAGGGACAAAGTTCCTCAAAGAAATGGGGAAAAAGATAAAGGCAGCTAAAGAGAAGATCGAGAGAGTCAAGGAATATTCCCTTGAAGAGGCAGTAAGCCTTGTAAAGCAATCTTCTTATACCATGTTTGATGAGACCGTCGACTTAGCGGTAAATCTTGGTATCGATCCGAGGAAATCAGACCAGATGGTTAAGGGATCAGTTGTCCTTCCCCACGGAATAGGCAAAAAGGTGAGGGTTCTGGTTTTTGCAAAAGGAGAAAAAGAAAAAGAGGCTATAGATGCAGGTGCAGATATTGTTGGTGCAGAAGACCTTATCGAGAAGATAAGCAAAGGGTGGCTTGACTTTGACAAGGCTGTTGCAACCCCTGATATGATGGGTCTTGTGGGGAAACTCGGTAAAATACTCGGTCCAAGAGGGCTTATGCCAAACCCTAAACTTGGCACTGTAACTTTCGATATCTCGAGGGCTGTTGGGGAGATAAAGGCAGGAAAGGTAGAATATAAAGCTGAAAAGGCAGGTATTGTGCACGTCCCGATCGGTAGAGTCTCATTCGATACCAAGAAGCTCCTTGATAATGCTAAGACAGTAATTGAATCGATAGTAAAGGCAAAACCAGCAACGAGCAAAGGTAAGTATCTTAAAAAGTTATCCATCTCGTCAACTATGGGACCAGGGATAGCTGTTGATGTAGCATCTCTGGGGAAGGGGGTGTAAACTGAAGAAGGGGGAAAAGGAACAGGTTATAGCTGAACTTAAAGACGATTTCAATAAAGCAAAGGCAGTAATCTTTACAGATTATAGGGGAATGACGGTTGCTGAGCTTTCGGAGTTGAGGAGGCTCCTGAGAGATGGGGATATCAAGTATAGAGTGGTTAAAAACACCTTTGCCAGAATTGCGTCCCTTGGTACACCCGTTTCGGTTGCAAGGGACTCTTTCAAAGGCCCTGTAGGCGTAGTTATCAGCTGTGATGACCCCGTGCTGACAGCGGGAAGGGTAATTGAGTATTTAAAGAAGAACGAAAAGCTTAAGATCAACAGTGGTATTATCGAAGGCAGGTTCTATGTATCAAATGATATAAAGGCTATTGCTGAGCTACCGCCGAGGAAAGTGTTGATGTCTATGGTTGTAGGTTCGTTCCGGGCACCTCTCGGTAAATTTGCCGCTGC
This sequence comes from Thermodesulfovibrionales bacterium, assembly GCA_030019415.1. Taxonomy (GTDB): domain Bacteria; phylum Nitrospirota; class Thermodesulfovibrionia; order Thermodesulfovibrionales; family SM23-35; genus JASEEX01. The sequence continues at coordinate 29,915 of JASEEX010000024.1, read as the reverse complement.
CCTAAGTGCGAGTATAAATAGTTTTGTTTATGCAATGGAAGCACTGAAAACTAAAAAAGTTAAAAGTGAAAAGTTAAAAGTGAAAAGTTTTAAAACTCATAACTCATAACTCATAACTCCTAACTTTTAACTTAAATTAAAGGAGGATTTAAAGAATGGCTATTACAAAAGAACAGGTTTTTGAATTTATCGATAACATGACAGTCCTCGAGATGTCGAAATTTATTAAAGAGTTTGAAGAGAGATATGGTGTAACTGCTGCAGCGCCAGTTGCTGTGGCTGCTGTGCCTGGAGCGCCTGTTGGAGTAGCTGTACCAGAAGCTGAGGAGAAGACAAGTTTTGATGTAATCTTATCTGTTGCTGGTGAGAAGAAGATTCAGGTTATAAAGGTAGTAAGGGAACTTACGGCGCTCGGTCTCAAAGAGGCGAAAGACCTTGTTGATGGAGCTCCAAAGCCTGTAAAAATGGGTGTTTCAAAAGAAGAGGCTGAAGCAATAAAGGCAAAGCTCGAAGAACAGGGTGCAACAGTAGAGATTAAATAAAGAGCAAGAGTTCTAAGAGAAAGATAGGTTATGCTGGAAAACTTTGCAAATATTTGATAAAATAAACTATATAAAATTTGATATTTTGTCTAACCCAATCCCCCAAAAATCCAATAAAGAAAGAAGGAGAAATATGGCAAGAGTTCTAAGAGAAAGATTACGCTTTGGAAAGGTTCCTCCATTCTTGGATGTCCCTAACCTCATAGAAATACAGAAGGGGTCTTATGAGAAGTTTTTGCAGAGGGGTATCCCTATGGACAAGAGGGACGAGAGGGGGCTGCAGGCTGCATTCCTAAGTATATTTCCGATACTGGATTACAACGAGACAGCCTCTATAGAATTTTTGGGTTATATGATAGGCGAACCAAAGTTCAGCGTTCGAGATTGCTTACAGAAAGGGATTACTTATGCTACGCCGCTGAAGATAAGAGTGAAGCTTAACCTATGGGAATTTGAGCAAGAAGGGAACAAGAGATTAAGGGAATCAAGAGAGGAGGACGTATATATTGGTGAGATGCCATTAATGACCGATGTAGGAACCTTTATAATAAATGGGACAGAACGTGTTGTTGTCAGCCAGCTTCATCGCTCACCTGGGGTATTCTTCAGCCATGACAAGGGTAAGACACATGTCAGTGGAAGGCTTCTTTATTCTGCGAGGGTAATCCCTTCACGAGGCTCCTGGCTTGATTTTGAGTTTGACACAAAGGATATCCTATACGTGAGGATCGACAGGCGGAAAAAGTTTCCTGCAACGATAGTCCTCAAGGCCCTCGGTTATACGAATGAAGATCTCTTAAAGATTTTCTATCCCGAAGAGATAATCAAAATAGGTGATAAAAAATTTACGTGCGCTGTAAGTGAAGCCCTCACGGGGATCAAGTCTTCTCGGAACATAGTTGACCCTGTTACAAAAGAATTGATTGTTAAGGAAGGAAGTAAAATTACAAGAGGTGCTGTCAAAAAGATGGAGGCATCCGGAATTAAGGAGGTACCCATCTCTGAAGATGAAATTATTGGCAGGGTTACTCTGAAGGACATTATCGATCCATCAACGGGAGAGGTGATACTCGAGGGCAATGAGGTTATTACAGAAAATGCTCTCAGCAGAATCCTCTCTCTCAAGATGGATTCTCTCAGCCTCCTTTTTATAGACAATGTCAACTATCTACCTTCGCTCAGAGATACTCTTCTGGCAGACGGGGTTAGTACACAGGAGGAGGCACTTGTTGAGATATACACAAAATTGAGGCCTGGTGAACCACCTACCTTAAATACTGCAAGAGAGCTGTTTAATGGATTATTTTTTGACCCTAAAAGATACGACCTTTCACCTGTTGGGCGTTTGAAACTGAATAAACGGCTTAGTATTGATGCCCCACTTGAAAGCAGGGTACTCACAGATAAAGACATAATAGAGATCGTGAGGTATCTTTTTGCTCTCAGGACTGGAAAGGGAGAAGTTGATGACATAGACCATCTCGGCAACAGGAGGGTTAGAGGGGTTGGAGAGCTTCTTGAAAACCAGTTCAGGATCGGGCTTGTAAGGATGCAGCGCGCCATAAAGGAGAAGATGACACTCACAGACCTTGAGACAGCAATGCCGCATGATCTCATAAATGCTAAGCCAGTGATGGCTGCTGTCAAGGGGTTTTTTGGTTCGAGCCAGCTCAGCCAGTTTATGGACCAGACGAACCCTCTGTCCGAGATTACCCATAAGAGAAGGCTCTCTGCCATAGGGCCCGGCGGTCTTACACGTGAGAGGGCAGGCTTTGAGGTGAGGGATGTACACCCAACACACCATGGGAGGATCTGTCCGGTGGAAACGCCTGAGGGTCCAAACATCGGACTCATAACGTCTCTCGCAACATACGCAAGGGTAAATGATTTCGGCTTTATAGAGGTCCCTTACAGAAAGGTTGTGACCGGCAAGGTTACAAACAATATTGTATGCCTTTCCGCAATAGATGGTGAAAAATATATAATTGCTGAGGCAACCTCCCCTATGGATAAAAATGGGAATCTTATTGGAGATGCAGTTTCTGCGAGAGTTGGCGGGGACTTCAGGATGGTATCACCTCAGGAAGTGGAATACATGGATGTATCTCCAAAACAGATTGTTGGTGTTTCTGCCTCTCTCATACCCTTCCTTGAGAACGATGATGCAAACAGGGTCCTGATGGGCTCGAACATGCAGAGGCAGGCTGTCCCGCTTTTACAGCCAGAGGCTCCGATAGTAGGTACTGGCATGGAATATGTTGCAGCAAGGGATTCAGGAGCCCTTGTACTTGCAAAAAAGGCTGGTGTTGTCGAGAGTGTTGATGCATCAAGGATTGTCGTCAGGGTTTCAGATGATGGGAGAAGTGTCGATATATATAACCTCATAAAGTTCCAGAGGTCGAACCAAGCAACGAGCATTAACCAGAGACCTATAGTGAATGTCGGCGATGTTGTAGAAAAAGGCGATATCCTTGCTGAGGGTCCCTCTACCGAGCTCGGAGAGCTTGCCCTTGGGAAGAATGTCCTTGTGGCCTTTATGCCTTGGGGTGGATACAATTTTGAGGACGCAATCCTTATTAGTGAGAGGCTCGTCAAGGAGGATGTCTACACTTCGGTGCATATAGAAGAGTTCGAAATAGAATCAAGAGATACCAAGCTCGGGCCGGAAGAAATCACGCGGGATATCCCTAATGTTGGGGAAGAGGCATTAAAAGATCTCGACGAAAGCGGAATAATAAGGATGGGTGCAGAGGTAAAGCCAGGGGATATCCTTGTGGGAAAGGTTACGCCAAAAGGGGAAACGCAGCTCACACCGGAGGAAAAGCTTCTGAGGGCAATATTCGGAGAAAAGGCAGAGGAGGTAAAAGAGAGCTGCCTTTATGTTCCACCTGGAATAAAGGGAACGGTTGTTGATGTGAGGATATTTTCAAGGAAAGGGGTAGAGAAGGACGAGAGGGCAAAAAGCATAGAAAAGGAGGACATACAGAGACTGCAGCGGGACCTTGAAGAAGAAGTGAGGATAATAAAGGAGGAGAAGTTCAGGAAGTTGAGGGAACTCCTTCTCGGGCAGAATGTCACAGAGGATGTTAGAGATTCTAAGACAAAAGAGGTCATATGCCCCAAAAAAGGGAGACTGATGGAAGGGCATCTCCTGAGGGTTAAAGACGAGCATCTTATGCGTATAAAGGTAGAGGACAGCGAGATTCGTGAGAAGATGGAGTCCATACATAATGAAACGAACCGTTATATACGCTATCTTGAATCAAGGTATGATGAAAGGATTGGCAGAGTAGAAATGGGTGACGAACTGCCTCATGGGGTGAATAAGGTAGTAAAGGTGTTCGTCGCAATGAAGCGGAAAGTCCAGGCAGGTGACAAAATGGCAGGCCGCCATGGCAATAAGGGAGTGGTTGCGATGGTACTTCCAGAAGAAGATATGCCTTTTCTTCCGGATGGAACACCTATCGATGTAATTCTCAACCCCCTTGGAGTCCCATCGAGGATGAATGTTGGGCAGATACTCGAGACACATCTTGGCTGGGCAGCAAAGTCCCTGGGACTTTATGTAGCAACTCCCGTGTTTGAGGGTCCAAAGGAGTCGGAGATAAAGGAGCTGATGGTTAAGGCAGGTCTCCCGAGGTCCGGCCAAGTGACACTTTATGACAGCAGAACGGGTGAACCCTTTGGTAGACCCGTGACTGTCGGATATATGTACATGATGAAGCTCCATCACCTTGTCGATGACAAGATGCATGCCCGTTCAATTGGGCCTTATTCTCTTGTTACACAACAGCCTCTCGGAGGGAAAGCGCAATTTGGTGGCCAGAGGCTCGGCGAGATGGAGGTATGGGCACTTGAGGCATACGGAGCTGCTCATACACTTCAGGAGTTTTTGACTGTCAAAAGTGATGATGTTACGGGCAGGGCGCGTATGTATGAAGCAATTGTGAAAGGAGATGCAACCCTCGAACCGGGTGTCCCGGAATCGTTCCATGTATTAATAAAAGAACTCCAGAGTCTTGGACTCGATGTGGAACTCTTGGAGAAAAAGGATAAGGGGGAGTAGTTTGACAGAGGATATCCATTCAATTTTTCAGAAGCCAAAGAATCCATTGGACTTTGAGGCCATAAGGATTAGACTCGCGTCACCAGAAAAGATAAGGGAATGGTCTTACGGTGAGGTTAAAAAACCTGAGACTATAAATTACCGCACCTTCAAACCAGAAAGAGATGGTCTTTTCTGTGCAAAGATCTTTGGGCCTGTAAAGGACTGGGAGTGCATATGTGGTAAATACAAGCGTATGAAGCACAGAGGCGTAGTATGCGACAAATGTGGAGTCGAGGTTGTTCAGTCTAAGGTAAGGCGTGAGAGATTAGGACATATTGAGCTTGCGAGCCCTGTAGCCCATATATGGTTTCTGAAGGGTATGCCGAGCAGGATAGGGACGCTGCTCGATGTGACAATGCGTCAGCTTGAGAAGGTGCTCTATTTTGATAACTATGTAGTAATAGACGCTGGAGACACACCGCTCAAAGAAAAGGAGCTCCTCAGTGAGGATGGATATAAGAAGAAGACCCTGGAGTATGGTTCAAGATTCAAGGCAGGGATGGGTGCGGAGGCAATCAAGGAGCTGCTCAGGAAGGTCGATATCGAGGCCCTTGCTGTAGAGCTTAAGCTAAAGGTAAAGGAGGCATCATCCCTTGGTGTAAAGAAAAAGCTTGCAAAGAGGTTAAGGGTTGTGGAGGCATTCAGAAAATCTGGTAGTAAACCAGAATGGATGATTATGGATGTTATACCTGTTTTGCCTCCTGATCTACGACCCCTTGTACCATTAGAGGGAGGCCGCTTTGCTACTTCTGACCTGAATGATCTTTACAGAAAGGTTATCAACAGGAATAACAGGCTTAAGAGGCTGATGGAACTGAAGGCACCGAGTGTAATCATCAAGAATGAAAAAAGGATGCTCCAGGAGGCTGTTGATGCACTCTTTGACAATGGCAGAAGGAGCAAGGTTTTTAAGACTACGACAAAAAGACCCCTCAAGTCTTTGAGCGATATGATAAAAGGAAAGCAGGGTCGATTCAGGCAGAATCTCTTAGGAAAACGCGTTGATTATTCAGGCAGGTCTGTTATTGTCGTGGGTCCTGAGCTAAGGCTTCACCAGTGCGGTCTCCCAAAAAGGATGGCCCTGGAGCTCTTTAAACCCTTCGTTTTTCGCAGGCTTGAGGAAAAGGGATATGCTACGACAATAAAGGCAGCAAAGAAGCTTGTAGAGAAAGAGCTGCCTGAGGTCTGGGATGCCCTTGAAGAGGTGATAAGGGAACATCCGGTGCTCCTTAACCGTGCACCGACTCTCCACAGGCTTGGTATCCAGGCATTTGACCCTGTTTTAGTTGAAGGAAAAGCTATAAAACTGCATCCCCTTGTTTGTACTGCCTTCAATGCGGATTTTGACGGAGACCAGATGGCTGTTCATGTCCCCCTTTCGATGGAGGCTCAGATAGAGGCAAGAGTCCTTATGATGTCAGTCAATAATATTCTTTCTCCTGCGAATGGGAAGCCCATAGTGGCTCCAACCCAGGATATGGTCCTCGGGATTTATTTTCTAACGAAGGAGAGAAAGGGTGCAAAAGGCGAGGGCAGGATATTTGCTGGCCCTGAGGATGTCAGGGTTGCTTATGATGCCGGGATTCTGGATGAACATGCGAAGATTAAGGTAAGGATGGATGGAGAGTTTGTTGAGACGACGACAGGCAGGGTTCTCTTCAGCGAGATACTGCCCAAGGGAATCTCCTTCTCTATGATAAATAGAGATATTACGAAGAAAGAGATCGGTAAACTTATAGAATACGCATATAAAAAGGCGGGCAAGCGGGAAACGGTCGTCTTTCTTGACAACATGGAAAAGCTCGGCTTCCATTATGCGACAAAATCGGGTATATCCATCTGTATGGCTGATATGCACATACCATCAAAGAAGTCAGAGCTAATCCACACAGCAGAACAAGAGGTCATTGATGTCCAGAAGCAATATGCCGATGGCCTTATAACCCAGGGCGAACGCTACAACAAAGTGATCGATATATGGGCAAATGTGACCGAGAAGATTGCTGATGAGATGATGAAGGAACTCGGCGCTGAGGATGACAGAACCTTTTCCGAGGAAGAACTCAAGGAAAGGAGACCTTTTAACAGCATCTTCATGATGGCCGATTCAGGCGCAAGAGGAAGCACTGCCCAGATAAGACAGCTTGCCGGTATGAGGGGATTGATGGCAAAACCCTCTGGTGAGATTATAGAAACACCGGTAACAGCAAACTTCAGAGAGGGGTTATCCCCACTGCAGTACTTTATCTCTACACACGGCGCAAGGAAGGGGCTTGCTGATACAGCCCTGAAGACCGCAAACTCGGGTTATCTCACCAGAAGGCTTGTTGACGTTTCACAGGATATTATTGTCATAGAGGATGACTGCGGGACGACTGACGGCATAACCGTCACATCCCTCGTAGAAGGGGGAGAGATAATACAGCCACTGGAGGAGAGAATTTTTGGCAGAATAGCTGCTGAGGATATCAAAGACCCTGTTACCAGAGAACTGATAGTTAAGAGGAATCAGGAAATAGATGAGGAACTAACACAGAAGGTTATTGATGTAGGAATAGACAGGGTCAAGATCAGGTCTGTGCTTACATGCCAGTCAAATTACGGTGTATGTACAAAGTGTTATGGGAGGGACCTCGCAAGGGGTGAACCTGTGGAAATAGGTGAAGCCGTGGGAATAATCGCAGCCCAGTCCATTGGTGAGCCAGGTACGCAGCTTACGATGAGAACCTTCCATATTGGAGGTGCAGCTGCGAGGGTGGTGGAGCGGACAGTCCTTGAGGCTAAAAACACTGGTACGATAAAGTTCATGAATATAGGCACAGTAAGGAGCAGGGATGGCCTCCTTGTTGTTATGAATAGATACGGGAGCATTGCTGTTGTGGATTCAGAAGGCAGGGAAAAAGAAAAATACTCTGTTGTCTATGGGGCTAAGCTCCTTGTCGAGGATGGACAGAAGATTGAGATTGGGCAGAGGCTCGTTGAGTGGGATCCTTATTCTACGCCAATACTCACAGAGGTTGGCGGTAAGATAGCCCTCGGCGACATTGTTGAGGGGGTGACTGTAAAAGAAGAGGTTGATGAGATTACAGGTCTTTCCCATAAGGTAATAATAGACTATCCTGCAAATATGAGGCCAAGGATTTCGATCAAAGATGAGCATGGAAGGGCAACCCTCAAGATTCCAGGAACAAGCAATCCTGCAAGGTATCTCCTGCCATCGGGTGCTCACATACTCGTTGAAAAGGGCAATACGGTATTTCCTGGCGATGTACTCGCAAAGATTCCGAGGGAGACAACAAAAACAAAGGATATAACGGGAGGTTTACCCAGGGTTGCCGAGCTCTTCGAGGCAAGACGCCCTAAGGAGCAGGCAATAGTCACAGAGATAAATGGTATGGTAGAGTTCAGAGATGCACAAAAGGGAATGCGTGTCGTTGTGGTTAAGGGAGGAGATGAGACGAGGGAGTACCTTATACCAAAAGGTAAGCACGTGAGTGTCCATGAAGGTGACTGGGTTAGGGCTGGGGAACCACTAATGGACGGTGCAGTAAACCCCCACAACATACTTGATATCCTCGGGCCGAGGGAACTTCAGAGATATCTCGTTGATGAAGTCCAGAAGGTCTACAGGCTACAGGGTGTCTCGATTAATGACAAACATATAGAAATTATTGTCAGGCAGATGATGAAGAAGGTAAGGATAGAAGACCCTGGTGATACAACGTTCCTTATGGGTGAACAGGTGGATAGATTGCTCTTTCGGGAGGAGAATGCTAAGGCAAAGGCACAAGGTGGCAAGCCTGCACAGGGGAAACCCCTCCTTATCGGTATTACAAAGGCATCTCTAACAACAGACAGTTTTGTGTCTGCAGCCTCATTTCAGGAGACAACGAGTGTCCTCACAGAGGCCGCTATTAATGGTGCTGTGGATGAACTCAGAGGGCTTAAAGAGAATGTGATTATGGGTAGAATAATTCCTGCCGGCACAGGTATGACAAGGTATAAAAACACATTCGTGAAAAGGGAGATCCAGCCGCTACTTCCTGAGCCATCGGTAGAAGTAAAATAGAGACGAGATCAAAAGTGCATCTAAGATTCATCGCAGATGCCATGCTTGGAAGGCTCGCAAGATGGCTGAGGCTTTTGGGATTTGACACATTATACTATCCCGACATAAGTGACATCAGGCTTCTCAGGGTTGCAAAGGAACAGGGGAGACTCATTTTAACGAGAGACACACGCCTTATAAAGATAAGGGGGATTAAAGATTATCTTCTCATAAGAGCAAATGATTCTTTCCAGCAGCTCCTTGAGGTAATACATGCACTAAAGCTGAAAGACTTTAATCCCCTGAGTAGATGCGTTATATGTAATGGGAAGCTTTCAAGGCTTTTAGATAAAACTGAGATAAAGGACTCTGTCCCCGATTTTGTTTTCCTTAATTTCCATATCTTTCAAAGATGCAGTGATTGCGGTAAGATTTACTGGGAAGGGACTCACCCGAGGATGTTTAGGGAGAAGCTTACTGAGGTTCTAAGCAGTTATCCTTCTTCCTCCCCGGACCTTCTTTCTTAAGATTGCCTTTATTACCTCCATCGAGGCAAATACAAAAACACCAAAGCCTGAGATTATCCCGAGATCAGAGGCAGATGGTTTTAGTATTCCAAAGGCATGGCGCACAGATGGGAGCTGAATTAAAATAGCAACCAATGTAAGTTCCCATGCGAGGGCTGCGAGGAGCCATTTGTGAGGTGGTGCCTTAAAGATGCTATATCTCATCGAACGGAAATTAAGGGCAATGACGAGTTCGATGATTATAAAGAGGAAGAATATCTCCGTCCTTGCATTTGCCATATCAGAGAGTTTATGGAAAAAGAGAAGGTAGAAGAAGGGAGTTTCAATCACCAGGGCCAGTAAAATGAAGGCCCTCACATCTCTTGAAAAGACACCCTCTTTCGGGTCTCTCGGTGGTCTCTGCATGATGTCAGGGTCAGGTGGCGCAACTCCCAGGGCAAGTGCAGGGAGTCCATCTGTCGCCAGGTTTATATACAATATGGCTGCAGGCAAGAGGGGCAGATATTCAGGACCCAAAACAAGAACCACTCCACCAATAACTACCACCTCTGTAATATTACATCTGAGAAGATAGGTGAGGTATTTCTTTATATTGTCATAAATCCATCTGCCGCGTTCTATGGCCTTCACGATAGTTGCGAAGTTATCATCACTTAGAACCATATCAGAGGCGTCCTTTGTCACCTCCGTTCCTGTTATGCCCATGGCTATACCTATATCAGCATGCTTGAGGGCTGGCGCATCATTAACACCATCGCCAGTCATCGCTACTACTTCTCCCTTACTCTTCCATGCCCTGATTATCTTCAGCTTATCTATCGGCGATACCCTCGCATAGACAGTAACCTTATCCACAATCCTTTTGAATTCCTCGTCAGACATCTTTTCTAACTCTTCACCCGTCAGCACTAAGTCACCTTCTTTATAAATACCGATTTCCTTTGCTATGGCAGTAGCCGTGAGTTCATGATCTCCTGTAATCATTATGGTTCTGATTTTCACATCTTTACATACCTCCACAGCCTCTATTGCCTCCTCCCTCGGTGGGTCCATCATTCCCACAAGTCCGAGGAAGACCATATCCTTCTCAACCTCCTCTTCTCCATATATGATGATTTCCTCAGGGAGTTCTTTATAAGCTATTCCGAGTATCCTCAATGCGGCATGAGCCATTTCCTTATTGACCTTCAAGATCTGGGCCTTCTCTGCTTCCAAAAGTTCTCTTATCCCACTCTCTTCTAAGATGTGAGAGCATCTTTCTAAAACCACCTCCGGAGCACCTTTCATGAATGCTACCCTTTTGCCATCCTGGGTTTGATGGATGGTTGTCATCCTTTTTCTCTCAGAGCTAAAGGGTATCTCCTCTATCCTCGGGTTTTCAAGCCTCATCTCAGCCTGATGTAAGTCTGCCTTTGCTGCTACCACAACGAGCGCACCCTCTGTAGGGTCACCTTTGATGAACCATTTGCCTTCTTTTTTTTCTAAGATTGCATCGCTGCATAGGAGTCCTCCTTGAAGAAACAGGTGTTGAGAGGGGGGCCATGGGGGAGACAGAGTCTCCCCCATGCATTTAAAATCCCCCTTTGGTTCGTAGCCAACTCCCGTAACCTCTATCAGTCTGCCCCCAGTAAATATTCTCCTTACCGTCATTTCTCCTTTTGTAAGGGTGCCTGTCTTATCCGAACATATCACAGTAGTGCAACCAAGGGTCTCTACGGCAGGCATCTTTCTAACCAGGGCATTTCTCTTAGCCATCTGGTGCATCCCTATGGCGAGCGTACCTGTGACAATGGCAGCTAATGCCTCAGGTACTGCTGCTATGGCGAGGGCTACTGCAAACATAACGGTGGTAATTATAAATTCCATATCGATCTTACCATCAAGGGCCTCCCTTACCGCACTTATTCCGGCAACAAGGAAACATATGGTGAGGGCTATTATTCCGAGCCATTTGCCTATCTCTTCCGTCCTCTCCTCAAGGGGGGTTTTTTTTGATTCGGCTGCAGTCACCTCCTCAGCAATCTTACCAAACTCCGTGTTCATACCTGTTGATGTGACGACCGCCTTCCCCCTGCCGTATGTGACTATTGTGCCTGCAAAGACCATGTTCCTCGGGTCACTTACAGGCATATCCCTCTCAAGTGGCTTTATATCTTTCTTTACAGGGATAGACTCTCCTGTAAGGGGTGCCTCATCACATTTCAATGATCGTACTTCGATCAGCCTCGCATCTGTGGGAATCTTATCACCTGCCTCAAGGAGTAGTATATCCCCGGGAACTAACTCCCTCGAAGGGACCTCCTCTTCCCTACCCTCCCTCAAGACAGTTATGGTAGGGGAAAGCATCTTCTTTAATACCTCAAGTGCCCGCTCTGCTCTATATTCCTGGATAAAACCGAGAAGGGCACTGAAGATAACTATTAGGCCTATGATAGCAGCATCCAGAACTTCTCCGATAAGGGCGGAAAGAGCTATAGCTATAAGGAGAATGATAATGAGGATATTTTTGAATTGGTTTATAAATATGGAAAAAGGGGAAACCCTCTCTTCCCTTCTGAGTTCATTATAACCGTATTTTTCAAGGCGACTTTTAACCTCGTCCTTAGTTAAACCGCGGTGGATATCGGTATCCATTTCCTTTAGGACCTGCGATGCCTCCATTGAATGCCAGATAGCCTTTTTCATAGAGACCCCTCTTAAGATTTTATCCTGAATCATCTTCTTTTGTGTTCATTAGCCTAATTGAAAAGCAGGATAGGAGGCTAAAAAGTAATTCATTATATCAGAAGGATATAAGTTTTTAAAATTTGTGATATCCTCAGTAATGTCCAAAATAAGAGGTGCTTCCCCCAAAACAAGTTCGGGGTTAGCATGACAGGCTGAGTGTTGGTCACCCACCAAATTTTATTTTCACAGATAAAGGTGGCGTTGTAGCCATAGACCTTGAATTAACATAGAAACGAATTGGCCTGACTTTAGATGGCAAACATATATGTGCCATTTTTAAATCCTGTATTCAAGACAGAGCCCTTAACCCTGAGTGAATTGACGATAACATTTGGGCCTGCCTTTATAATTATCCCTGTTGGTCTGGCAATCCTCGCGACTGAATTTATATGGGCAAGAAAATTGTTTAAAAAAGTGAAGTCTAAATTAAAAAAGGATACTGCCAGGTCATGAAGAAAATGTGGTAGCTATACATCTCTCTGATTTCCAAAGAATAAGGAATAGAGAAGCCAGACAAGGAGGGCTATGACTGCAAGCAATAAAGCAAGTCTTGGGCTCAATCTGAGGGCTACCACAATGATTACCATTATTAGTGCAAATGCCATCAATCTGGGCAGAACACCTTTAGATTGTCGTGGCTTTGATGTCTCAGCAGTACGCCTCGTAGCATCATAGGCCGCCCTCTTAGTAGAGTCAGAGAGGACCTCATAGGCGGCATTAATCCTCTTCATTTTTTCTTCTGCCCCTGCAGACTTGTTTATATCAGGGTGATACTTCTGTGCCAGCTTACGATATGCGGCCTCTATCACCTCTTTCTCGGCAGCAGGGGAGACCTGTAAAATGGCATAATAATCAGGGGTTATGTCTTCCATAGGAGGTTCTTACTTCTTTGCCCCCGGGTCCTCGAGATACCTGAATAGCGGTGAGTCGGTTCCAAGCACAAGTGTGCCCTTCTCCTTTAAGAGCTTTTCATAGGCCTCAAGGCTTCTTAAGAATGAATAGAATTCAGGGTCTTGCCCATAGGACTCGGCATAAATCTTAGCTGCCTTACCATCCCCTTCTCCAATTATGTGCTTGCTCCTCTTGTAGGCTTCAGCAAGGATGATGGTCGCCTCTTTATCTGCCTTTGCCCTTGTTCCCCTCGCTATCTCTTCTCCTTCAGCACGGTATTTCTTGGCTATCCTCTCTCTTTCCGCCCTCATTCTGGCAAAGACACTATCCTGAACCTCTGGTGGAAGATCGGCCCTTTTAATCCTGACATCTATGACCTTTATCCCAAACTCCTTTACTACCTCGCCTGCCTTCCGGGCAACGGTCTCCATGATCGGCTCTCTTTTGACACCGACTATATCTCTGAACTTATTGGCAGCAAATTCCTTCCTTAGTTCGGAGGAGACAATGCCATCCATCCTGGCAAGGGCGACAGCCTCAGTCCTGACAGTTTTGTAGAATTTGAGTGGGTCTTCAATCCTCCACCTGGTATAACTATCCACCACCTGTCTCTTCTTATCAAGGGTAAGATACTCGGCAGAAGGGGCATCCAGGGTCAAGACCCTCCTGTCAAAACGGTGCACAGTCTGAATAAGGGGGGTCTTTACTTTTAGCCCGGGCTCGGTGATTGTCCTTTTATACTCACCCATCTGGGTAATAATCGCCTGCCCTGTCTCATCTATCGTAAATACGGTCTGTCTGAGCGCTATCAGTGCCGCTATGGTCAATATAATAACAATCATAGCTATCCTTTTCATCCTGTTACCTCCTTAAGGGTTCTTCGCTTTTCGGTTTCTCTTCAGGAAGTCCAACCTTCCTTTCGGGCATATCAAAACCTCTCAATGGCAGGAGCGGCAAGATGCCTCCAGCCTTTGGGTCAATAATAATCTTCTCGGTCTCTGCCATAACCCGTTCTATAGTCTCGAGGTATAGCCTTTCCTTTGTTACATCTTTTGCCTTTTGGTACTCTGCCAGAATCTTAAGAAACTTTGCCCTATCACCTTCAGCCTTTTTTACCCTTTCTTCCAGATAAGCCTCGGCAGCCCTTATCTCTTTCTCCGCATCTCCCCTTGCCTTTGGAACCACATCCTCGGCATATCCTTCAGCCTCTTTCCTGAGCCTTTCCCCATCCTCTAAGGCTCGAACCACTTCATGAAAGGCATCTTTCACCTCATCAGGAGGGTCTACCACAAGTAGCTTCAATTCAACTAAATGGATGCCTGCCCCATAGTCATCTAACAGGCGCTGCACAAAGACCTTAGTGTCAGCTTCCACAATGGGTCTTCCCACGGTCATGACATCATCTATGGTGGTGTTGCCGACAACACCTCTGATGGCAACCTCGGTTGCAGAGTGAACGGCTTCCTCAGGGTCTTTGACCCTGAATAGGAACTGGACGGGTTCTTTGACCCTGTACTGCACCAAGACCTGAATATCGGCTATATTCTCATCCCCCGTGAGCATCAATGATTCCTCGAGCACTCGCCTTACAGCCTCCTTACCTCCAACTGTCCTGAAACCGATCTCTGCCCTCCTTATCTCTGCTACATTGACTACATTAACACTCTCTACAGGCCAGGGCAGGCGATAATTTACTCCGGGGTCTGTCTGGGCTGTAAATTTCCCAAATCGCCTCTCCACACCTGCCTCCCCAGGGCCAACGATGTATATCCCTGAAAGAAGCCATATCACCACCACTACACCTAACACAATCCCGATTAATCCTTTTGGTCTTTTTCCGCTCAAACCCTTTAGCTTTTGCTTTATCTTTTGCTGCACCTCTGGCCAGGCTATCTCACCTCCAGGGTACCTTCCTGCCCATCTTTCCATCTTCTTACGCCTCCTCCTTTAATAAACCCCGTTAGAAAGCTCAGGCTTACCCCCTTAGAAAATTTTTCTAACGGGTAAAAAAGCCTGTTGTAGATAATGTGACATATTTTCTGCAAATATGATTTTGGGTATAATTCTCAATGGTTTAAACCAACCCTAAAAGGTCTATGACCTGTAGGGTCTACGACTCGTAGAGGAGAAGGGAGAATTATACCCATGGGAGAGAGTTTATCAAAGAAGTCGGGTAAAATTTAAATTAAAATTATATCCATGAGCAAAGTAACACTAATAAAGGGTGACTCGAGGAGAAAGAATATTTTTGAATCCCTTAAGTTATTGGAAAAAGAGATAAAGGAGAAGATTGGAGAAAGGGTTATCTTAATAAAGCCAAATTTTGTCTCGGTTAACATTCAAAAGGCAGCAACTGAGGTTGATCAAGTGAGGGGGATTCTGGATTTTTTAGCCAGGTTTTATCAGGGAAAAATAATTATTGCTGAAGGAGCCTGTGGGAACACCTTCGAAGGTTTTAAGAATTTTGGCTATTTCGAGCTTAAAAAGGAATATGGATTCAAAATAGAATTCCTGGATCTGAACAGAGATAACTTTGAAGAGGTCTTGATCTCAAATCAAGAAAAAATTAGATTTAGCAAAACCATCCTTGACCCTTCCTTCTTCATTATCTCAGCAGCAAAACTGAAAACCCATGATACAGTCATTGCCACCCTTTCATTGAAAAATCTGGCTATGGGGGCAGTCCTCAGAAGGGATAAAGGAAGGGTTCACCAGGGAATAAAGGAAATAAATCATAACCTCTATCTTTTGGCTAAAAAGAGAAGGCCGGATTTGGCCTCTATAGACGGATTTTATGGCATGGAGGGCGAGGGGCCAGTGATTGGAGATATGGTAGAATGTGGAGTTGCGGTTGCCAGCCTTGATCCTTTGGCCGCCGATAGAGTAGGCCTTGAAATAATGGGAATCAATTCACAGGATGTTGGCTATCTTTTGTATTGCCATATGGGTAAGCTTGGAGAATATGATCTTAAGAAGATAGAGGTTGTTGGTGCGGTCCTTGAGGATTGCAGGAGGAAATTTAAGTTACACTCGAGAATAAGGGAGATACTTCTGTGGAAGGAAGAGCATCCACCAAAAGGTCTGGGAAAACCAATTCTCTATGAATGAGATTTCGAAGAGAAACAAATATTATCAAAATTTGTATTTAACTCGTACCAATGGAATAGGTCAGATCATATCAGTTAAAATATTCTAATGAGGTAATAAAAATAGACAGCTATGGTTGTGTTAGTCAGGTACTGCATCAGAAAAGGTTTTCTTGAAGTTCTTCTTTTTGGATTAATTCTCTTTCTCCTTCCTGGTTGTGCGGTTAGTCCTATAACAAAAGAACGAGAGTTTGTACTGGTAAGTGAAGAGGAAGAGATAGAGATCGGCAGACAGATAGATCCAAAAATCATAGAGGAGTATGGCCTGTATGAGGATCGAAGGTTGCAAGAATATGTTAATCAGGTAGGACAGAGGCTGGCACAGGTTTCTCATCGTCCCGATTTGATATCTCGGTTTAAGATACTAAATTCTCCAATAGTTAATGCTTTTGCCTTGCCAGGAGGATATATCTATATTACCTGCCTCGAGGAAAAAAGGAGGTTGTTAGACTTTCTAACGAATACAAAAGCCAAATTGAATGGTATGGATGTCGAATCCCCATTAAAAGAGGGAGATTTGATAAAGCTCATCACCCCTCGTTGAGCAAATGCTATTGAATGAGACCTGCGCATAACTATTCCATTTTGGACAGATTGTCCCCATCGAAGATGTCTGATAACACAAATTTCAGAAAAATCCGCTCAATATAAGGTTTTCTGGTATGATGGGCTCGATTTAATGGTTATTCTGAATTGGAAGGAATGGTCTCGGGAATATTTAATTCTTGATCAATACAGACCCATTGACTCTCTCACAAGCTGCATAGTCTCTTCAGCAGTCTTTTTTGCCTTCTCTGTACCTTTTTTTACTATATCATAAAGCATATCAGGGTTGTTGAGAAGCTCATTGCGACTTTTCCAGATTGGCTCCATAACCTTGAAGATATTTTTTATAAGAATTTTTTTGCAGTCAATACAACCAATGCCTGCTGTTATGCATCCTGACGCAACTTCTTCAAGCTCCTCTTTTGAGGAGAAGACCTTGTGAAGCTGATATACGGGGGATAACTCTGGAGTTCCCGGATCCGTCCTTTTAACCCTTGCTGGATCAGTCACCATCGTCATTATCTTTTGTTCGACCTCTTCCGGTCTATCCGATAGGAATATCGCATTGTCATAACTTTTAGACATTTTCCTTCCATCAACACCTATCACCTTTGGAAACTCTGTAAGCAATGCCTCTGGTTCAGGGAAGATTTCTCTATAGAGGTAGTTAAAACGCCTTGCAATCTCTCGACTTATCTCGAGGTGTGGCACCTGGTCAATCCCCACAGGCACATACTTCGCTCTGTATATCAATATATCCGCTGTCTGAAGAAGGGGATATCCAAGAAATCCATGGGTGGATAGATCCCTGTCTTTGAGTTCCTGCTGTTTTTCTTTATATGTGGGGACCCTTTCGAGCCAGCTGAGGGGAGTTATCATAGAGAGGAGCAGGTGTAGTTCTGCATGTTCAAGGACCCTCGACTGCAAAAAGATCGTGCATTTCTCAGGGTCAAGGCCTGCTGCAAGAAAATTGATGAGAATATCCTTTGTGGATTCTCTTATATATGATGGGTCTGTGTACATCGTGGTCAGGGCATGCCAGTCAGCAACGAAGTAATAACAGTCATACTTGTCCTGGAGCTTCACCCAGTTGCTCAGTGCCCCAACCAGGTTCCCGAGGTGGAGCTTTCCGCTTGCCTGCATACCGCTTAAAACCCTTTCCTTTAACATCCCTGCCTTTCTAAAATAACTGTAATAATCGTAAGAAAAGATTTACAAAAGGTATAACAAAATAGTGAGCTATCCCTGTTACGATGAGAATGAGGACGATTATAAAACCAAAGGGTTCAATCTTGCTGAATGAGACAGCCTGCTTGTATGGTAGAAACCCCATCAAGACCCTGCCACCATCGAGGGGAGGGATTGGTATCATATTAAAGGCAGCGAGAATGACATTAATTATAACGCTTGATCTGAATATCATTATTAAGGGCTCCATCACAGTCATGCTCAGGGCTTCAGGAAATAAAACCGACAAAGGAATAATGATGAATTTGAGGATTAATATGCTTAGAATAGACAGGAGGATATTGGTTATCGGCCCCGCAGCCGCTGAAATAGCCATGTCCCTTTTAGGGTTTTTGAAGTTCATGGGATTTATGGGAACAGGTTTTGCATATCCAAAAACAAACTGACCATTAGTAAATATCAAAAGCATGATGGGCATCAGTATCGTCCCGATCGGGTCAATATGGGCAATCGGGTTTAATGTAAGCCTGCCCATCATCTTAGCTGTTGGGTCACCTAATTTGTTTGCGACAAAACCATGTGAAAGCTCATGAAAGGTAATGGCTATCAGTATTGGAAATGCTGATACGATTATCAGCCTGAATATACTCGAGAAATCCAAAACTATATGGCCTTTCTAAATAGGGTGCAAGATATGGTCAATCACTGTTCTTGCTGCAACAAGGGGGTCAATGAAGACGCTGTCCATATCATGTTCTATGTCTCTCCTGTTAGATAAATAGGTGATGCGGTCCTGCATCCTATCACGCAAGAAGCTCAGATAGGCAGGTTCCCTTGTTGGTTTATATTTTTTGTCGTAATCAGCACCAAACAGCTCTTTCCCGTTTTTTGGTAGGAGGAGCCCCTGAAATGCCCTCCATTCCCTCCATTCAATGTTTCCTCTTACCAGTTCTGTGACTATAGAAAGAGAAAGTTCCTTTGGAATGTCAGTTAAACTTCCGGATAGTCCGAAGGCATGCGTATTCATGATATAGCATTCAGTTCCCAGCTTGAACAATTTTTTAAACTGCATACAGTCTACTAAAAGTGGGTGAACCCTGAATGGGTTTGCAAAGGGCTCGATAACTAATTTTTCAAGCTCCCTGGGGTCAACATCTTCTACACCCTTAGCACGCATAGTGTTCAATGACGCACCCATGGCTACAGCAAGGTCTATCGAGTTAACCTTACAGATAGGGGGAAGGCTTATATCTTTCTGCAACCAGATAACCATTCCTGGTCTTTCGCAGAAATCTGCATGATTAAACATATCTCGCGTTTTCAGACAACGTCCGTTCTCATTCCTGATGTCTTCGCAGACGATCTTTTTTCTGCCATCGGGAAGTACAGTCACAGCCACATTCTGGGCTGAATAGAAATAGTGGATGATGGGGTCATCAAATACCACGGCATCAGTTTTATCAAAGAGACTCGGCTCGAGTGCTACGGTGAAATCATTCTCTAGGTCTATAAGGAATGCATCATCGTGAATAACAGTAACTTTCTCATCCTCTCTCAAAGTCCCTGCATGATCATGGCTATTGGTGATTGAAGATTTCCCTGAACCCGAGAGACCGAACACCGCAACAGGGGGCTTATTCCCAATCTTCTTGATGCCACCATGGCATGCGACCATGTTCTGGCGGACACCGATAGTCCAGGCAAGGGTCAGCGTGCCTTTTTTCCTTTCCCCAAAATATCGTCGCCCTAAGATGGCAATACAGTTCTGCATCTCGTCAATAATTACAAGACCACTGGAAAACTCAGGATGCGACCATTCGGGATCAGCAAATACAAGGATATCGGGCTCATCTATGACACGAGATTTTTTATACAGATCGCACCAAGGTTCCACCCACGGAATGAAGTTAATACCCCAATCGAGCATGTTCTTGGCATCGGTAGTAGGGCTTAAGA
Organism: Thermodesulfovibrionales bacterium; assembly: GCA_030019415.1. Classification (GTDB taxonomy): domain Bacteria; phylum Nitrospirota; class Thermodesulfovibrionia; order Thermodesulfovibrionales; family SM23-35; genus JASEEX01. The sequence continues at coordinate 10,236 of JASEEX010000024.1, read as the reverse complement.
GATGTGCCTTAACCATAAATTTAGGATGCAACCCCGCAATACCCTCAAGCCACAATCCCTCACGACGGTTAAAATTGTAGATGGCCTCTCCTAACAAAAAGAGATATTTGTCCCTGTCTTTTTCCATTTCACGAACCAGTCGCCTTACCCTCGCTGCTCGGCCAACGATTCCACCGTCATTAGAGACAAGTACTTTAGCATCTTTAGAAAGTCCAAACTGTTCAGGTTTATACATTGGCTCAGATGTTGCAATGACCTCCGGCTGTTTTATAGCAAGCCTGTACAGTTCCTCCATCGTTGTCTTTCTTACAGAATTAGCAAAAAATGCACTCTCAATATATGCCCTCCAGGGGGAACCAGGGATCTTGTGTTTTGTTGCCATATTCCTCCTTCCTTATCAGGGCTATAATAAATTTTATAACAAATTTTTGTCAAACGCTCTTTAGTTCCAATTACTAAATAACCAATAATCAAATCCCAAATTCCAAATAAATCCCAATGACCAAGCATCAATTACAAAACAGTTTAGAATTTAGTGATTTGTTATTGTGATTTGGTTATTGGTTATTTTAGGTTAGGGTATTGTCAAGACATGGGAAAGCATTATATAATTATTAATTAAAATCATGACTGCAATAGTCATCATCCCTGCCCGTTATGACTCAACCCGTTTTCCGGGAAAGCCTTTGTCCCTCCTAAAAGGAAAAACGTTGATCCAGCACGTGTACGAGAATTCAAAAGGATCTCAACTGGCAGATGACGTCATCGTTGCAACAGATAGCGAGACCATATTCGAGAAGGTGCTTTCCTTTGGTGGCAAGGCGATAATGACAGATAGGTCACACCTTTCAGGCACAGACAGGATAGCTGAGGTTGCCGCCTCAGTGAATCACGATGTTATTGTAAATGTGCAGGCTGATGAACCTCTCATACGACCCCAGATGATAGATGACGTGATTATTCTACTTCAAGATAAAAGGGCTTCTATTGGCACCATCGTGAAAAAGATAACAGACCCGGGAGAAATTATAGACCCGAATGTCGTCAAAGTTGTTTTTGATAGAGAAGGGTTTGCACTCTATTTCTCAAGATCACCTATACCATTTCACAGAGATGAATGGAAAAGACTTTCTGAAATTCGAAATTCGACCCCGAATCAAGTTCGGGGCGAAATTCGAAATTTTAACTGTTATAAGCATATCGGCATCTATAGTTATAGGAGAGATGCACTTCTTGCACTTTCCAGAGTGGAACCAACAGAGCTTGAGAAGATAGAGAGGCTCGAGCAGCTAAGGGCACTTGAAAAAGGAATGAGAATCAAGACAAAGGAAACCTTCTTCGAAACTTACGGGGTGGATACCCCTGAAGACTTAGAAAGGGTGGAGAAATGCCTAAGTACATCTTTGTAACAGGTGGTGTTGTTTCAGCCCTCGGTAAGGGTATCGCAGCCGCTGCTATAGGTGCACTACTCGAGGCAAAGGGGTTGAAAGTCACCCTTCAGAAATTAGACCCTTATATAAATGTTGACCCGGGCACACTGAGCCCGTTCCAGCATGGTGAGGTCTTTGTTACTGATGATGGTGCAGAGACAGACCTTGACCTTGGACATTATGAAAGATTTACATCGATAAGGACATCACAAGCAAATAACTATACAACGGGAATGATTTATTATAATGTAATCACAAAGGAGAGAAAGGGAGACTATCTTGGAGAAACAGTCCAGGTAGTACCCCATATTACAGATGAGATTAAGAGGGCTATAAAATCTGCAAGCAATGACTATGATGTTGTAATAGTTGAGATCGGTGGCACTATTGGTGATATTGAAAGCCTGCCCTTTCTCGAGGCGATAAGACAGTTCCGCTATGACGTTGGCAGGGAAAATGTACTCTATATTCATCTTACTCTTATCCCCTATGTAAAGTCAGCAGGTGAGCTTAAGACAAAGCCCACACAACATAGTGTCAAGGAATACAGGGAGATAGGTATTCAGCCTGATATACTTTTATGTAGAACTGACAGGCCACTTCCAGTGGATGTGAAGAAGAAGATTGCAATTCACTGTAACCTTGATGGGGATGCTGTCATTGCTGCACGGGACGTTGAGACGGTATATGAAGTCCCCATTGTATTCCATAACGAAGGGCTCGATTACCTTATAGGGAAGAGGCTTAACCTGAATTTAAAAGAGCCAGACATCACTCTCTGGGAAGACATTGTTAGGAAGATAAAGGAACCCAAGAATGAAGTTAATATTACAATAGTAGGAAAATATACCGGGCTTAAGGACTCGTATAAGAGCCTCTACGAAGCCCTCACTCACGGTGGAATTGCAAATGATGCTCGCGTCAATCTGCAGTGGGTAGATTCGGAGGAAGTAGATGCCCATGGCCCTGAGAGGTATCTATCCGAAGCTGATGGAATTCTCGTGCCCGGAGGATTTGGATACAGGGGGATAGAGGGAAAGGTAGAGGCTATAAGGTATGCGCGTGAAAAGAAGATACCTTATCTTGGCATATGCCTCGGAATGCAGTGCGCTGTTATTGAGTTTGCACGTAATGTCTGTGGGCTCAGGGCAAATAGTACAGAATTTGATCTAAACACAGAAGACCCTGTTATATATCTAATGGAAAAATGGTATGACTTCAGGAAGGGAAGAGTTGAGGAGCGTACTGAAGACTCTCAGAAAGGTGGTACCATGAGACTTGGTGCATATCCTTGCATTCTTAAGGAAGGTACACATGCCTTCAAGGCATATGGTGTAAAAGAGATATCCGAGAGACATAGACACAGATATGAATTTAATAATGCATACAGGGATATACTCGCAAGGCATGGCTTAATGATTAGTGGTATGAGTCCTGATGGAGAACTTGTAGAGATTGTCGAAATCGAAGACCATCCCTGGTTCCTTGGATGCCAGTTTCATCCAGAATTCAAATCAAGACCAACAGATCCACATCCTTTATTCAAGGCATTTATAGAGGCGTCTCTCAGAGAAAAGAGATCTTTATTCCCTTACTTAGAGATTAGTGCAGAGAAGAAAGGCAGAGGCATTTAGTATTGACAAAGGAAATAAATATAGCAAATACAAACCTTGGGGGGAATAATCCACTTTTTATTATTGCGGGCCCATGTGTTATTGAGAGTGAGGATATTGTATTCTCTACTACAGAAAGACTGAAAGAAATATGTAAAGGATTTGGGCTTCCTCTTTTATTCAAAAGCTCTTATGATAAGGCAAATCGAACATCCCTCAACTCGTATAGAGGACCCGGAATCGATAGGGGTTTAAAGATACTTTCTGATGTCAGGAGCAGATTTAACATTCCTGTAATCTCTGATGTCCATTCAGTAGAAGAAGTTAAGCCTGCTGCAGAGATCCTCGATGCCCTTCAGATACCTGCTTTTTTATGTAGACAGACTGATCTGATTCTTGCGGCATCGAAAACAGGAAAGCCTGTAAATATTAAAAAGGGACAGTTCCTTGCACCGTGGGATATAAAGAATGTTATTGATAAGTTTGTTTCCACAGGCAATCACAACCTTTTCATCACAGAAAGAGGAACGTCCTTTGGATACAATAATCTCGTTGTTGACTTCAGGGGATTATCTATAATGAGGTCTTTTGGATACCCTGTTATTTTTGATGTTACACATAGCCTGCAACTTCCGGGTGGACAGGGAAGTTGTTCAGGAGGTCAAAGGGAATATGCAGAACCCCTTGCAAGGGCAGCAGTTGTAGTAGGAGTTGATGGTCTATTCATGGAGGTCCATCCAGAGCCTGACAAAGCCTTATGTGATGGGCCGAATATGATAAAGCTGACTGAAGTGGAGAAGGTGCTAACTACTATTAAAGCCATATATGAGTTAGTAAAATCCTTCCATTTTTAGGGAGATTTGGCATGGGGATTAGGTTGAGATTCTACAACCGACAAAAATTCAGGGCGGACGAATTCTATGGACAACATCCTTGATATAGCAAAGAGGGTTTTAAAGACAGAGGCAGAGGCTGTCTTTGCCCTGGTCGAAAAGCTTGACAGTAATTTTGAGAGGGCTGTTGAGATTATCTTTCAAAGCAAAGGTAGAGTTGTTGTGACCGGCATGGGCAAGTCAGGTCTTGTGGGCAAAAAGATAGCAGCCACACTGGCATCAACCGGCACGCCTGCCTTTTTCCTCCATCCTGCCGAAGCAACTCACGGCGATTTAGGTATGGTCACATCTGATGATGTGATAATCACCATCTCAAATAGCGGTGAGACAGAAGAGATTGTGGGATTGATACCCTTTCTGAAAAGGTTTAATGTTCGCCTCATTTCAGTGACGGGAAACCCTGATTCAACCCTTTCTAAGGTAGCTGATGTGACCCTCGATGTATCGGTAAAAGAGGAGGCATGCCTTCTCGGGATCGTGCCTACTGCATCAACTACCGCAACCATGGCAATGGGTGATGCCCTGGCAGTGGCCCTGCTCATGAAGAGGGGGTTTAAAGAGGAGGACTTTGCCTTTTTCCATCCTGGAGGGAGCATCGGTAAAAAGCTTTTTATAAAGGTAAAAGACCTCATGCATACAGGGGATAAAATCCCGAAGGTTTTCCTCGGAACTCCAATGTCAAAGACAGTAATAGAGATGTCTTCAAAGAGGCTCGGCCATACCATTGTCCTGGACAGCAACAGCAGGATCGCAGGGATAATAACTGATGGAGATTTAAGAAGGGGAATAGAAAAGTGGGGTGGGAGGCTCTTTGAGTTGACAGCAGAAGAGGTTATGACAAGAAATCCAAAGACAGTATCTGAAGAAGAACTTGCTGCAAAGGCACTATCCATTATGGAAAGTTATTCGATAACAGCCCTGGTGGTACCTGGCGGAGACGGAAGGGCAATCGGGATAATCCACCTGCACGATATATTGAAGCAGGGAATAGTTTAAGGCGATGACGGATAATGATATAAAAGAGAAAGAACTTCTCGAGATTGCCAAGAAGATTAAGCTCATTATACTTGATGTTGACGGCGTACTTACAGATGGAAGTATTATTCTTGACAACGAGGGTAATGAGTTCGAGTCCTTTCATGTGCGAGATGGACATGGAATTAAGATGCTTATCAGGGCAGGGATTATTGTGGCTATGATTACAGGCAGGTATTCAAAGGTTGTTGAAAGGAGGGCTCGTGAGGTCGGAATTACAGAGGTCTATCAGAAGTGCTATGACAAGAGAGTTGCTTATCGTCATTTGATCGAAAAATACTCAGTTGACTCTAAGGAGGTTGCATATGTCGGGGATGATATTGTTGACCTCCCCCTCCTCAAGGGCTCGGGATTTTCTGTTGCTGTTGCAGATGCTGCTGATGAGGCTAAGGCTGCCGCGATGATGGTAACAAAAAACAACGGAGGCAGAGGAGCAGTGAGGGAGGTATGTGATTTCCTTCTTAAGGCAAAAGGATTATGGGAAGGCATTTTAGATGAGTACTCTAAGACTTAACCTTCCGACAGTCTTGACCCTCAGCAGGATTGTTCTGGTTCCAATTTTTATATTAGCTGTCTATCAGCATCCAGTAGTAGGTGCCATTATCTTCGGTATCGCCTCATTAACAGATTACCTTGATGGGTATTTTGCGAGACACTCGGGTGAGATAACAAAGGTGGGCGTTATCCTCGATCCCATTGCCGACAAGTTCCTGGTAATCTCTGCCCTTATCGTGCTCGTTGAGATGGAAAGGCTGCCTGCGTGGATAGCGATCGTCATCATTGCGAGAGAATTCTTTGTAACAGGTCTCAGGGCTGTTGCCCTTTCAAAGAATCTTGTCATACCTGCTGAGATGGGCGGAAAGATAAAAACCGCTACACAGATGGTTGCCATTCTCTGCCTCATCCTCATGGGGAGCCTCTTTGATATTGATCTCTATGATATTGGTATTGTCTTGATCTGGGTAGCCCTTGTGCTCGCTGTGGTATCAGGGGTACAGTACACCATATCGTTCTGGAAAAGGATATGAAATACATTATACTTGCAGTGATCTCTTTTATCCTCGGCTCGATCCCTATTGGAGTGATCATAGCAAAGGCTAAAGGAGTTGATCTCAAAAAGGTTGGGAGCAAAAACATAGGTGCAACAAACGTCCTGAGGTCTCTTGGCAAATGGCCCGCTGCCGTAACACTTCTTGGAGATATCCTCAAAGGAACTATAGCAGTTGCACTGGGAAAGTATTTTGGAGCAGGGCCTCTCTATGAAGGCCTCATCGGCCTCTCAGCAGTCCTTGGTCATAACTTTTCTATTTTCCTGGGTTTTAGGGGAGGTAAGGGCGTTGCCACAAGCCTCGGGGTGCTGAGCCTTTACTCTCCACAAACAGCCCTCTTTACATTTGTAATATGGCTGGTGGTTGTCTTAACTACAAGATATTCTTCCTTGGGAGCACTTGTATCATTTGGACTTCTACCATTGAACATTGCACTATTTGACAGTAAGGAAAAACTGCTTGTCGCTATTCTTATGACAGCACTTATTATTATACGCCATAGAGATAACATTCGAAGGCTCATAAAAGGCACTGAAAGGAGGGTAGGACAACGCCTATGAAGGAAAGAAAGGCTGTGGTACTCCTGAGCGGCGGAATTGATTCATCGACAACCCTTGCAGTTGCAAAATCTGAGGGATATGAATTATATGCCCTGAGCTTTGATTATAATCAGAGGCATAAAAGAGAACTCACCTCTGCGCGGATGGTCGCCTCAGCCCTTGGGGCAAAAAAACATCTCATCATAAGATTTGATCTCAGAGATATTGGAGGCTCAGCCCTTACATCGGATATGGAGGTACCCAAAAACGTCAGGAGTCATCCGCCAAAGGCGGAAGGAGTCAGGAGTCAAAATACAAAAATGGAAGATCCCAGACTCTCGACTCTCGACTCTCGACTCTCGACTATTCCAGTAACCTACGTCCCTGCCCGCAATACCATATTCCTGTCCTTTGCCCTTGCCTGGGCAGAGGTCCTCGAGGCAGAGGATATTTTTATAGGTGCGAACGCCATAGACTATAGCGGTTATCCAGACTGCAGGCCAGAGTATCTCTGGGCCTTCGAGGACATGGCAAACCTTGCAACAAAGGCATCTGTCGAGGGCAGGTTAAGGTTTATGATACGGACACCTCTTATATCAATGAAAAAATCTGAGATAATAAAAAAAGGCGTTGAACTGGGGCTTGATTATTCCCTGACATGGAGCTGCTACGACCCACAGCCTGCTATCGCAGGAGTTCAAAGTTACAAAGAAGAAAACTCCAAACTCCATCCTGAACTTGATTCAGGACCGAACTCCGAATTAATCCCCTGCGGTTTATGTGATAGCTGTGTATTTAGAGCAAAGGGATTTAAAGAGGCGGGTATAAAAGATCCTTTAATCAAGCCTTAATAAGAGACCCAGGAATGAGTTCCCTCTCAAAGCCAGCCATAAAACTCAGAGGCCATCACCTCATCTGTCTTCACTTCTTTAGTGGAAAAGGTTATAACTCTGAATTTGTGGCGAATCTCAGGAAGGTCCTGGAAAGGGCTGAGGCTGGAGAGGAGATAGAGGTTTGCTCAGGGGCAGATGATATCTGCAAAAAGTGCCCCTATCTCAAAAGGGGCAAGTGTGTTTATGATAAAGACGGAGATGCCGAGATAAGGGAGATGGACAGTAAGGCGATAGAGTTGCTAAAATTGGAAGTCAATACGAAAGTAAAATGGCCTGATATAAAGGTAAAGATCCCCGAGGTATTCCATGAGTGGTCAAGAGACTATTGTAAAAATTGCGACTGGAGAAGGGTGTGTAATGAAAAAATTGAGAGTAAATTTTGATGAGATCCAGAAGGCCATGGAAGATGTTGTTAGGGATTCCTTTGACTACTTCCTCGACCTTAGGACAGGGGAGATTATAGCCCTTTCAGAGGATATCCTAAGTGAGGTTAGAGTAAGACTATATGAAGGTAATTACGATGATATAGGAGATAATATAGAATATATACAATTTGATGAGGAACCCGACCTGCCTTATTGGATGGAAGATGAAGTGGAGCTGGCGCTGGAGGTCCTCCTCGGTGAAGATGGCCGATATATCCGTATCCCGGAAAGGGATTCGTCCGGGGCACATAATATCATGGCCGACTTTATAGAGACCGTTAAAGACCCTGCCCTCAAAGAAGAACTTACCAATGCCCTTGATGGAAAAGGTGCATTCAGGAGATTCAAAAATGTCCTCATTGATTATCCAAAGGAGAGGAAAAGATGGCATGGCTATAACGCAAAGGCAATGAAAAAGATAATTATAGAATGGCTGGAGTCTATAGGGGTGAAGCCGGAGCAAATTTATTCAAAAAAGAAAAAGGAGGGAGCAGACTATGCCAGAGAAACTAAGTTATGAAGAGTTTGTAAAGAGGGCAATCGTGAGTTTAAGGAAAGAGGGATACAAGGGGATCCATTCTGTATATTCTGGATTTAATAGTGCATTCAAGAAATATTTTGATGGTGAAAATCCTGTTGAGATTACAAACAGATTAGCTCAGGAAGGAAAGATCGTGTTGAGGCCTGTCAAAGGCGGGGTGATGCTATATCTGTCTGAGGAGGCACCTGCTTCAAGTAGTTTAGCTGATGAGGCATTAAGAAAGATGGGGCTGTGATTCAATTAAGTGATGAGACCTTCGAGTCGGTTATTTTATCTGCAACAGAAAGTACTCCTGTTGATTTAAGGGATATTCAGTTCATCGATCCCTATGGTATGGTTGGGCTCTTGGAGGCAGGGGCATTCTTTAAATTAAAAAGGATAAGGCAAATTCTTTATCTTCCCACATCGGAGGATGTCCTTCGATATCTTGAAAGGATGGACTTCTTTAGATATGCTGGGCAGTATTTCCGACTTGAACCATCTGAACCAGCGATTTCTGATAAATATCTAAGGAGTTCCTATTCAGATGTCCTCCTTGAGATCACACCTATAGAAAAATCAGATGATATTCACTTTATTGTTGGAAGGGTCAAAGAACGTGCCCATGCAATTCTTACCCGGCATCTCCACTATGATGAAAGGGCAATGAGTGGCTTTATAGTTGCCCTTTCAGAGGTATGCCAGAATATACTTGAACACAGTGAAAATACCGGTTTTGTAGGAATACAGAAGTATCATTTCCAGAACATGAACAAAAATGTTGTAAAGATTGCCGCCATGGATATTGGTATAGGCTTCAGGAAATCCTTATCAGAGAGGTTTAAGTTAAAAGGCGACCTTGACGCTATAGAGAGGGCATTGCTTCATGGCGCCTCACGGTACACTGACAAGGGCAGAGGTCATGGGCTGGCTGCTGTAAGGCGTTTTGTTACTTAAGTTCAACAACCTCTACACGAAAAGCCTTGATATTAAAACATTTGTCTTTTCGTATTTGCACTACATATTCCCTTTTGTCTTTTCAATCATGCATCGAAGGGGGAATTTAAGACCAAGGGCATTAAAAATTATTCTATCTCTCCTTGAAGGCTCACTGATATAGGTATATCTTTCTTCATCAACTTCCATTACAGCAGCCCCAAGTTGTGATAAACTCTCAAATGCAGTCCTGGCGCTAAATCCAACGTTGTGATGCTTCAGTGCCTTCTCTACATATCTCTCTATCAAAAACGCAAGATAACAGATCAATGCATGGGCCCTTACACGATTCTCTGTCCAGTGGTAAAACGGTCTCAACTGTAACGCGCTCTTCATTGTCCTGAATGCACGCTCCACATCGGTCAAATCTTTGTATGCCTCTATCACTTCTTTTGCACTCATCCTCTGTTCTTCCGTCATCAAGATGTACACACCATCCAATGCCTCTTCTATCTTTAAGGATTCCTCTTTTATCCAATAACTTAATCTTCCGTCTTTTTCATCTACCTTATAACCAATTAGCCTGCGACCATGTTTATGCCTGAGAACTTTCTCTACCTGACTAACAACTCTCTTTAATGAAGCCTTCCTTTTTAACTTCTCTATCCCTTCTTTTATCTTTTTAAGTTCATCCATTAGCGCCTTTATGTTCTCCTCACGCATCTGCCTCTGTAACTCCGCTACTTCAGGATTCCTGCAAACTATATAACGAATCCCTTCAGCATTCCTTACCTCACGCCACCAGAGTTCTTTACCCTCTATGCAATTAACATTAGGTGTGGCATCCAGAACTATTTCCTTTACCTCAGCGTTCCTCCTCTTCCTTAACGCTATGATGCTGTC
>JASEEX010000023.1 GCA_030019415.1 Thermodesulfovibrionales bacterium | reverse complement strand
CTTTTGCCGATATTCCTTAGGCTTATTTTTATAATAAAGAGGCAAAAGCCTCGGAGTCCCGCACCATAACATGGTGCGGAACGAGAATGAGCGAAGAGACTATATCCTGCCTTACGAAAAAGAGATGCTACCTTATAACTTGCTACCCTTTCTTTGCTAACTTTATATAGTATTCAATCTCAAGCAGTCTTCTTTTAATATCAAGGCCAGATGAGTACCCCCCGATTGAGCCGTTAGATTCAATAATGCGGTGGCATGGAAGGAGAATAGGTATCGGATTTCTGCTGAGAGCCCGGCCAACCGCCCTATAGGCAGCGGGCTTTCCAACCTTTTCAGCAAGCCATTTATATGTCCTTGTTTCTCCATAGGGAACCTCCTTCAGGGCAAGCCAGACCTTCCTATCGAATTCTGTGCCTTTAGTAAACCCTATCTTCTGTGTGAACTCCTCTCTGCCATCTTCAAAATATTCCTTAAGCTCCTTTTTAATCAGGGACGGTGCTTCTCCTTTTCGGATTACCTCGCCAGGTTTTTTAAAAGAAACCTCTCTGAGGGTTTTCCCAGTGAATACGAGATATAGTATCCCTACAGGGCTTTCAAAAGTATCATAGAAAGACTCGGTACTGCTCGACCTCTTCTTTCTCATTCTTCCTCAGGGTAAACCCGTTAGAAAGCTCGACCTGTCAGAGATTGGGGTAAACCCAACCTTTTGACCACCCTTTTGATAAAGAGGGGAGAGTGTAATTACGGGAAAGGGAAGGGCAGTTTAAAGGGGCCGCTCAATCTCAGTCCTGCATAATAACAGCAGCATTCACTATTAAGGTCATTTATGAAGGCCCTTTCTATTCCGTCCTCGAATAGCACCCTTACAAGGCACAACCCACCCGGTAGGTTTGAATGTTTCTCCTCGATAACCTCCCCGTTACCCCATCCACTGTGACGCATGTGCCTGACAACATCACCTACTTTAAGGTAGAGTCTCTGTCTCATGTCATGACTCAATCTTAATGCATAAATAATACATAGCCAAGCTCCAGCCACTTATCTTACGTAGTAGCCATAAATAGTGTATATGAAATGACCCTCTATTGTATAGGCCTCCATATCCCATTCATCAGGCAGAGGCCAGAATGGTTCAGCATCCCTAAGTGCTCTCAAAGCAGCATCATCAAGGTTTTTGTGCCCTGATGTCCTGATAAGTTCAACCGGCCCCAACCTGCCATTTTTCTTTATGGTAAATTTTATAATTAGGTCTCCGTAGATTCCCCTTGCTGCTGCATCAGGAGGATAAATCCAGATACTTTCTATCCTCTCCTTCAGCCTCCTCAAATATCCTGAATACCGCAACTCCTTCATGTCAAAGGCAAAAGTCCTCTCTTCCCTCTCTGCTTTTTTAACCTCCCTCTTTGCGAGCTCGCCAATAATACTTCTGTCGAAGAGTCTTTCTCTTATGGAAGGCATCGGCACATCAGGCTTCTGCATGGTCTCTTTAATTTCTGATCTGCCTTCTGTCCCCCGGCCAGAAGCAAGAACTGAAGGAGACTGGGGAGAGGGGATGTCAGGCGAAAGGGAGGGAGAGGGAGGTGAAGACTCAAAGGTTTTGGGCCGGACAGGCTGAACAGGTCTTACATCAGGGATTGGAGAAATGAGAGATGCTGGGGCAGAAATTTCTTCAGGGGATACGAGGCTCGCAAAAAATTCTCCACCCTTCTTACCCTTAACAGGCGGAACAAATGAGAGGGCAGCAATTAAAAGGGCGATATGTAATAGTAGAGAATAGGCAAAAAATCTCTTTATGGTTAACATAAGAACTTCCCTTTAACTAACCTTTTCCTCCAAGTAAAAACCTGATTAGAGTTTGGAGAAACATAATGACAACTGGCACAATTACCGTTGCTACCGCATAAAGCAAAGATTTCATATCAAATGGCCACTCTGGCAACTTGGAAGCAAGATCAGCAAATTCGTGCATCTCCTTAAGTCTCTTAAGGTTTTCAGTTTGTGGTTCTTCAATCGACTTTTCAAATAGACGCTGTATCTTATCTGAGATATCTTTAATTGCTTTTAGCTTTTCATCTCTAAGCTGTTTATGAAAACCTCATTGAGGATAAATAAAGAACCCAATTACGAAAGCTATACCCACAAAAAGCCAGAAAATAGTTGAAGGTTGAATACCCCAATAAAGAACAGTCATCAAGGCTCCGAAAAAGTATCCAATAGCTGTTATCCACGCAAACTTAAGTTGCAGTTGTCCAATAAAGCGAAACTGAGAATATGGATATTGAAAAATTGAAAAGGATAATGTTGAATGATTAGCATATCGAACCATAAAACGCCCGACAAGAAAAACAGTGCTTCCGCCAAAACCCGCAACTAATGAGAAAATAGCAAAAGTAACATAAAATGGAATCACTGAGGAGTGCGAGAGTGGATTGCCTATCAAGAAAACCACTGTAAAAAACAAACCCATCGCGAATACGACAAAAATTAAATAAGCTGATTTGCTTCTATAAATAATGTTAATTTCTTCTATCAACTCATATTTTTTATCTTTAGTTCCACCTTGGTTGGTTGCTCCAGGGACTTTAATCAAGTCAGCAAACATTTGCTTGTGATTTTCAAGGGTGGAATAAGAATATATAACAGCCCATGCAATGTAACCAGTAGCTATGCATTGACACAATGCTCCTATCGCTTTTTCCCATCCAATAACAGATAAGTCAATGCTGCCAAGTAGTATTACCGTAAGGATACCAGACAAAAGAGTACATGGATATCGCACTCTTGATGGGCTTAAAAATAACATTAAAGGAGGGGGACGAAGAGAAACCACTTCTTGTTTCTTTCTGTTATCGCCGGAATGTGGTGAATAATTATCCATAGGCACTCGGCATTTTTCTTATTGTTTTTCTACAAGAGTAAAATCTCTATAATTTAACCAAACTTCGAAGAATTGAGGTATTGTAAAATTTTGTCCATACTTTTCTGGGATCTTTACTGATACCCGTCTTTTTTACTAAAAAATTATAGGCGGTTTTACCAAACAATTCATAAAATGTTCTATTAGCCTTAGAGGCCCGTAACTGCTGACCAAATTTGTCTCGCCATAATGTATCATAGTTGACTCTCTCTATTATGCTTTTTGCTGCCAGATACCCTGACGTAATAGCATACCTAATGCCGAAACCGAAAAGAAAATCCTGAAACCCAGCTGCTTCACCTACATATATTTTACCTTCTTTAATTGCAGATCTTGGTATAAAAAAGTTTCCAAATCCCACAAATTTTTTGGGATTATTTATCTCAAAGTTTAGGATATCTCTAAACTTTTCAATAGTTTTTTCGAGATATTGATTGCCCAATTTAAATTGTTTAAAAATTACGGTTGCAAGTGTAGCCTCTTTATCAGAAACCAAGAGATAAGAGTAACCTTTGGGTGCTATTGTGTCACTTAGGATAACTATAGCTGTGTCTTTTATATTTATCTCAAAAACTATCCCAAACGCAAATACATCTGGTCTTCTGGGTCCTGTTGCTATGATATCGCCGTCTTTGATGTCCGCACGAGTATTAAAAACAATATTAACCCCCAGATCTAATGCTTGTTTTTTCAAAGAATTGTCTAAACTGTCAGGATCTTTTCCCCTCTTAATTAAATAAAACATTGGATCTGCTGATTCAATTTGAGCTTTTTCAGAGGGACCGTATAACCACCCTCCATAGAACGGCTTGTTAAAAAAATCAGTTCTTATTGACATTTTCTTAAATGAAGCTAAAACGTCTTCTTCAGTACTCCAATTTTCTAACCCTTGGAAATCATTATGAAATCGCATACCGACATCGGCATCCTTTTCATAAACAGTCACTTTGTAAGTATTCATGGCAAGATTGATTGCTGCTGCAAATCCTGCGGGGCCAGCCCCGATTATTTTAATTTCTTTGGAATTTTGCATACAGTATTGGAAATGAGGACTTTAGTGATTAGCCTCATTACTTCTTTTATTTTATGATTATAGAAGCGAAAAGGGAAACGGTATTAGGGTTTTTAGGAAGCCTCATCTTCACCGTTTCCCCCATTCTCTTGTTCATCTTTTAAATTTCAGAACTCTGGCGGGAATGGACAGTGTATCCTCGCCCTTTTTACCCCGTTAGAGATTTTTCTCCTAACGGGGTTTACAGAGGTAACACCATTAAGGAAATAAGCGGATATCTTGAAGAAGAATTCACTAACAGAGCCTGATATTGTACCATCTCTGTTTTCGCCCCACGGCATGGTCTTTTGGTTATTGTTTATCGCAACTATCAGGTATATATGGTCAGGAGCCATCCCTTCGATATCCTCAGTGCTCGGTATCGGAAGCCCCTTCGTTAGGCCGAACTGTGTATGAGAATGAAAATCACCTATTATCTGTAACTTATCGAACCTCGCAAGTATTGGCTCTATCTTCTTGTGGTTCTTTCTGTTATAGACAACCCCTTTGTGCCTCCTGTTGGCAGTCTGTACAGTGAATGCGTGTTCTACAATGAACCGGTCTTCAAGCTTGTATCCGAGGAGAAAACCAAGACACTCTTTCTTGTATACCTCTGCCGAACTCAGGAGGAGGTCAATAAAGGTATTCTCTGAGAGATATACACGCAATAGCTCTACTCCTGATACATTGGAAGCCTCACAATAAGGACAGGGCATGGCGAATGTCTTACAACCGGTGTCGCAGTGCTTCCAAAGAGTATCCTGCTTACACCTTTTTTAATAGTTGAACCCATAATAATGAGGTCAATCCTGTTGTCTTTGGCAAATTTTACTATCTCTTCATGAGGGGTACCTTTAAGGACAGTGCGTTCTACATCCTTTTGGCCCCTCAGCTGCTCGAGGCCGTATCTATCTATTTCCTTTTTTGCAGCCTTTTCTATGTCCTTGTACATTTCATCCAAGGAGGCATGCGGTACAAACAAACCTCCTGCCTTTACTACGTCGTAAATAACATGAAGAAGATAAAGCTTGGCTCCATAACGTTTAGCCATGTCAATAGCATACTCCAGTGCATGTGATGAGCCCTCAGAAAAGTCTGTCGGAAAAAGCATCCTCTTAATCTCCATCATCCTACCTCCCTTAGGTATTTTGCCGCCTTTTCAGGCGATGTAGTCAGGATAAAAAATCCTGAACCCCATTCAAACCCGCTCCTCCTTATAAGCCTCGGAATTATCTCGATATGCCAGTGAAAATCTTCACCGAGCGTATGCCAGTGGTTTCTCCTTGGCACCCTGTTTGGGGCAGTGTGTATAAAGTAGTTAAAAGGAGGTTCTACTTTAAATAGACCTCTCAAATTTTTTAACACACTCATGAGCGTAAACCCCATGTCTTCGATCTCCTCATTTGAGATCTCATGAAAGTCACAACTATGTCTCTTCGGGATTATCCATGACTCGAAAGGGAACGCAGATGAATAGGGACAGAAGCAAAGGAAGTTTCTTGTCTCGAGGATTACCCTGTCTCCTACCCTCAGTTCTTCCCTTATAATATCGCAGAATATACACCTTTCTTTGTAATCATAATACTGTTTTGCATTCTCAAGTTCGTCTTTGATCCTTTTAGGGATTACAGGTGTTGCTACTAAAGATGATGTGGGATGAAAGAAGGTCTCATCTGGATCCAGCTTCGAGTTTTTGAATATGAGTATATATCTCAATCTCAAATCCTTATTAAGGTCAGCAATGCGGTCTCTGTAGAGCGTTATTACCCTTATCATCTGCTCAAGACCCATATCTTCAGGCTTCACATTATGCTCAGGGGATTCGATAAGGATTTCGTTTGCACCAATACTATTCATCCTATCATAAATCCCGACCCCTCTTCTACCCAGATCTCCTTCTACCTGAAAGACAGGTTTAAAACTCGGAATAGCCCTTACCCACCATCCCGGAGTATTGGGCAGCGTGCCCGGCCTCCTGATTGATGTTATCTCAGATGGAGTCTCACGTTCCCTGCCAGAACAGAGGACACAGCTTCTTTCAGCTATGCCCTTATCCGGAGGCAGATAATACTCTGATGGTTCCTTAGATTCAGACAGGACAGCGATCCATCTGCCGAGCAAGATGTCTCTCCTTAGTTCATGCATCCTTGTTCCGCATGTATATTATCTTTAAACCCTCAAGTGTCAGATTTGGTTTTAGACTATGCTCCCTTCTCAGGAATCTTGAAACCATACCTCCATATCCACCTGTTACAATGACCTTCAGAGAAAAGCCAACCTCCTTTTCCATCTCCTGAAGAAGCCTTTCTACAGCACCTGCGATACCATAGGACAGGCCTGACTGAATGCACATAGGTGTGTCGGTGCCGAGGGCCGATCCAGGGAGGCTGAGATTAATCTCAGACAATTTTGAGGTGCCTTTTGCAAGGGACTCATTCATCAGCCTGACCCCCGGCATTATTGCGCCACCGATATAATTCGCATCCTTCCCGACAACGCTGATTGTCGTAGCAGTACCAAAATCTACGACTGCCACAGGACGCCTATAAAACTCGTATGCAGCCACAGCATTCGCGATCCTATCTGAACCCAGTTCTTCAGGCCTGGGTACATCGAAGACAAGACCTGTCTTAATTTCAGGGCTTAATATTAAAAGGTCTTCTGGCATTAAACCCTTACATGCCTCTGCCAAAACCTCGGTATGGCCCGTGACCACAGAAGATATTATAACTCCTAAGGTGTTTTTTTCCGCAGATCCTGAACCCATCTCAGGATCTGATAAAAAGTCCCTCAGAATTGATGTGTATCTTTCGGGAGTCTTTATCGGATGGGTCTCAATTTTTTGGACAAGAAGGCCCTTGTCTGTAAAAAAACCTATATTTATCAAAGAGTTACCTATATCTATGGCAATCAGCATCTATCTCAATATCGTCAGATCCCCTGCACTTATCTTCTGTAGCACTCCTGATGGAAGCCTCAAAATCAACATCCCTTCATCGTCTATTGACTCAGCTAAACCTGTAAATGTTTCTTTACCCACAGTAACCCTAACTTTTCTGCCGAGCGTTGATGTCAGGTACTGCCATTCGGAAAGGAGCATCCTCCTTCTCATCTCTTTAAGGATCCTGTACCAGTAGTCTATTGCATTCAAGATTTCTATAATTATCTCGGTCCTTGAATGCGGAATGCCTGTCTCCATTTTAACGGATGTTGCTACTTCTTTTATATCCTCGGGAAAGGCGTCCTGATCCATATTTACATTAATGCCTATACCTGTAATGGCATATATTATCCTTTTGTGGGCTGTTTTTGTCTCTGTAAGAATTCCTCCTATCTTTTTATCCGAGACCATCAGGTCATTTGGCCATTTTATTGTAACATTTAGACCTGTTAACCTCCTTAGGGCAGATGTGCATCCAACAGCAGCCATTATTGTTATCAACGTCGCATCCTTAGGTTCTATTTCTGGCCTCAAAATAATGCTCATGTAAATGTTTACGCCAGGGGGTGACACCCAGAATCTACCGAGTCTGCCTCTACCCCTTTCCTGGCTGTCAGCAATAACAACTACGCCTTCTGCTTCGCCTTTTTCTGCAAGCCCTGCTGCAATCGTGTTTGTAGAACCAACGGTCTCATAAAAGAAAATCTCCCTCCCTATGTCGCCTTTTATCCCTGCCTTTATATCTTCTATCACCACCTATTCTTCTGGAAGTATCACCACTTCGATCTTACCCTTCAGTCCCTCGGCAAATCTCCTTGCATCATCCTCTGAGCCAACGATTGATCCGTAGTGCATTGGTATTGCAATTTTCGGCTTAATATCAAGAGCTGTCTTTACGGCCTCCTCTGCTGTCATTACATATGTTCCAGAAACAGGAAGAAGTGCTATATCTACCTTAAGGTCCTTCATCTCAGGGATGTAATCCGTATCTCCCGCAACATAAATCCGATGTCCCTTCACAGTAAAGATATATCCAACCCAGCCATTGGCCTTTGGATGAAACGGTTTGTTCGTGTTATAGGCAGGAACAGCCTCAATCTCGATGCCTTCTACATTAATCTTTCCGCCGGGTTTAATAATCTTTATCTTTCCTGATAGCTTTTTTGCACAATCAGCAGTCGCAACAATCACACTATTCGGCCCCTGAATCTTTTTAATATCCTCAGGAGAGCAGTGGTCAAAATGCTCATGGGTAACCAAGATAATGTCTGCTGTATCTTTCTTTTTAATCTTGAATGGGTCTGTATATATGACCTTTTCTCCAACAACCTTAAATGTATCATGTCCAAGCCAGTGTATATCTTTTACCATTGCCTTAACCCCCCTTTCCTCTGCCGTGGCAGGATTCGGCAGGAATGCTATTAAAAATGTTATTACAATCGAAATAATAGCAGATACCAAGGCTTTCCACCCCCCTTTAGGGAATTATACCACAATTAAACCCTGCCCCGATAAGACGGATTGCCTCATAAAAATCTACTTTTCTCAGGGGGCACTAAGTCTTATTTCTGGCAGCAAGTCGGGCAACCTGAATAACTGTGTTTTTAGAACTGCTATTTTTGATTTTTCTGAAATATCTGAGAAGCTTACTTTCCTCGCCAGGTAAATAAATGGATAGTTCCTCTGCCACCACAGATTTTTTATCAGGTTCAAAGAAATAGGACACAGGTGTAGATAGCGCATTTGCAATTAGCTGAATGTTTTCCACATTGAGCCTGTTCACTCCGCTTTCATATCTCTGTACCTGTTGATATGTAACACCTAATATCTCAGCCAGCTTCTCCTGTGAAATCCCAAGTTCTCTCCTCCTCTTTTTAACCCTCTCCCCAATCTCCTTGCTCGTTTTTATCTTTTTCTGCACAGTGGTTGACTATAACAACCCTTGCATTTGGCTTACTACAATGTTTTGAATTGTAAAAAATCCTTGACGAATGCAATGTAAAAGGTGTAGATTTTGGTAAAGTGAGCAAAATGGATTGTACTGAGAAAGACAACAGGGAAGACAAAAAGGCAGTCCAAAATACCGGCGATTTTGCAACAAAAGGCCAGCATGTTAATGAAGCCCTCAGTCCTGGAGGGAGAATAAAGATAAAGATTGATGCTGAAGTTGGAGAGTCTCTTCTAAGAGATGGGCTTAAACTATTAGCGTGGTATCTAAGCAGAGAGAAAGATGGCTTATTAAGAAGCGAGCTTCAAAATCTTATAAACAATAAAACAGAGGCAGGACAAAATAAGACTCATATAGCTTCGCATGATGAAAAGGCCCTTTTAGAGACTGATCAGCCCTTAGAAGAAAAACTGACGTCTAAAAGAGGAGTTTTTGGCAATAAGAAGATTACCAGACGGGTGTTTTTGAGCTTAGCGGGGCTCACGGGAATAAGTTTAACAGGATGGATTGCTGGCCAGAAGACAGGCATACTGAAATCTGACAACCACCCAGAGAAAATGCTGTCTGAGACCCTGGCCAGATATGCCCTTGAGAATAAGTTGAGTCCGGAACAAATAAAAAAATTAAGGTACTTTTCGGAAAGAGGGTTTAAAGCAAATGACACCATACAATATTTTACCTTTCTTGAACACTGTAAGGTTGAACCTTATGTTTTCAATTCTATCCCACCTACCTTAGAGTTTCAGATCTATAAAAAATATTTTGACCACCTTAAAAACTTTTTACCTCATGACTATCTATTGGGAAACCTTAACCCTGTTATTGCGTACGGAGTTAAAAGAAGGTTTGATTTACTTCAGCTGGAGTCTTTATGTAGAGCCTTCAGTCAGCATTACCTGAAAAGACAAATTTTTAGCGGCCTGCAAACAAACAGCCAACTTTTAGATACACTATTTGAGGACTTTACAGATCTGGATAAAGAGGGTATTCAATATTACATTGCTGTATTAGATGAAAAGGTTCGCACATCTTCTATTTGGGATGAGAAATTGACTGTCATAATACAAAAAATGCAAATTATGGAAGCTATAAAGGATTATGGAAAAGACCTTGGTATGGTAGTAATTAACAAGGAAAGGGCAGCAAGATTAAAATGGATAAAGCACTCAGTTTAGGTTATAATAATTTAGCTTTATTCCCTCGAAAATACTATGGGGAAGGTTATAACAATAGTGAACCAGAAGGGTGGCGTTGGGAAGACCACAACAGCCATCAATCTTGCTGCATCCTTTGCCCTCGCTGAAAAAGACATACTCCTCATCGATACAGATCCCCAGGGAAATTCCACATCCGGACTCGGCATATCGAGGGATAGCCTTGATAAGAGTCTATATGATGTTTATACAGGCAAATGTGAGATTGGTGAGACCTTGCAAATGACACTCATAGAACATCTGAATATCTTACCCTCCTCAATAGACCTCCTGGGTGCAGAGGTTGAGCTTGTAGGAAAAGAGGGGTGGGAAAGAATTCTGCATAAGGCAATAAGTTCAATAAGGGAAAGGTATCTTTTTATATTCATTGACTGCCCTCCTTCCCTCGGGCTTCTAACATTAAATGCCCTCGTTGCTGCTGACTCTGTGATAATACCTGTACAATGTGAGTATTACGCACTTGAGGCACTTGGTCTTTTGATGAGGACACTTCGCAATGTGAGGAGCTCCTTTAACCCTTACCTTGGGATTGAGGGAATAGTACTCACCATGTTTGACTCGAGAAATAATCTATCTTATGAGGTTGCCCGAGAGATCAGGGACTATTTTGGGGATAAGGTTTACAATACCGTGGTACCGAGAAATGTTACGCTCGGAGAGGCCCCGAGTTTTGGGAAACCGGCACTTTTGTATGATATACGCTCAAAAGGGGCACAGAGTTATCTATCCCTGGCAAAGGAGATACTGAATGAAAACGGCCTTAGGTAAGGGTCTTGAAGCCTTAATACCAGAAAAAGGTGAAGAGGTAGTATATCTGGATATTGACCGGATCTTCCCTGGAGAACAGCAGCCGAGAAAGGCCTTCAGAGATGAATCGCTCCAGGAACTCGCAGCTTCCATAAAAGAAAAAGGAGTACTACAGCCTGTGATCGTCTCACGTGAAGGAGATGGCACCTTCAGACTTGTTACCGGTGAGCGCAGATTGAGGGCTGCGGCACTGGCAGGACTGAAAAAAATCCCTGCCCTTATAAGGAATGTGGCCTCAAAGGATTCTCTCGAAATAGCCCTGATAGAAAACATCCAGAGGGAAGACCTGAATCCAATCGAGACCGCTGAGGCCTTTAGCAGATTGATAACAGATTTTAATCTGACCCAGGAGGAGCTTTCTGATAAAGTCGGAAAGGACAGGGCAACAATCGCCAACTACCTCAGGCTTTTAAAACTTCCGGAAGAGGTGAAATCCCTTATTTATAATGGTTCTCTAAGTATGGGACATGCAAAGGCAATACTTACTATAGAGGGAAGGGGTAATCAAATAGAGGCAGCAAGTAAGATCATCAAAAAAGGCCTTAGTGTTAGAGAGGCAGAGGCATTATCCAAAAAGGTCTCCAGGCCTAAAAAGGTAACATTAATCAGAGACCCTCAGATCTCATCCCTTGAGGAGGAATTAATCAAAAGCCTTGGAACAAAAGTCAGGATACTACATAGAGGCAAAAAAGGGAAAATAGAGATAGAATATTACTCCCTCGATGAGCTTGATAGGCTTTTAGAGATTCTGATGGAGTGAGAAAGGCGGCTTTTTCTTGACGAGATAGCTATACCATTTGACTGCTGAATCAATAACTATAACCACTGCAAGAATAAGCATAACACCCATCAAGAAGGCATTAACCCTGAATGTAAAGGGATCAGGAGAAGTTGAGGCCTTCAGGGTAAAATCCTGAATGAGCTTCAGAGAGGCCGTAAAGGTTATTGATGCCATGAAAAGCATGGGAAGCAATGTTACCCATATGTACTTAGCCTTTCCCATCTTTATTATCAAGGTTGTTCCAATGCAGAGGGCAAGCATTCCGAGGAGTTGATTGGCAGTTCCAAACATTGGCCAGATAGTTGAAATGGAACCAGTGTAGATGAAGTACCCCCATGCAAAGACAACTATGAAACTGGCTACAATGTTCCCAGAGAGGGATCTAAGATCACCAAAGGGCTTATAGATATAGCCTCCAAGCTCCTGAACCACATATCGGGCAACCCTTGTCCCTGCATCAATGGTGGTAAGGATAAAAAGGGCCTCGAACATAAGGGCAAACTGATACCAGTAGGCCATTAGATGCTTTAGAAATGGAATAGATGAGAATATGTATGCCATGCCGACTGCCAGGGATACAGCCCCACCAGGCCTTCCTGCCAGTTCCACCCCAATCATGGATGATAGTTCCCTTATCGCATAGACAGGAAACCCTAAGGAGGCAAGCTCTGAGAAGGAAAGCCTTGTATTGATGGCAAAGTAATCCCCTGGGATCAAAACTGCGGCTGCTATCAATGCCATTACTGCCACAAAGCCCTCCATGAGCATGGCTCCATATCCTATGGGCCTTGCATACCTTTCTCTTTCTATCATCTTAGGGGTTGTCCCTGAGGAGATGAGGGAATGGAATCCTGATATTGCCCCACAGGCTATGGTTGTAAAAACGAAGGGGAAAAGGGCTCCAGGTATTATGGGCCCCCCACCATGAACGAATCTTGTAAGGGGAGGCATATTGAGGTCAGGGGCTACTGATAAAACACCGAGGGCAAGGAGGAATATGACGCCTATCTTCATGAAAGAGGAAAGATAGTCCCTGGGTGCAAGGAGCATCCATACCGGAAGAACCGAGGCTACAAATCCATAGGAAGCAAGAAGGATGGATAAGGCATTTTTATCCAGATTAAATAGAGAGGCCAAAGGGGATGAAGGAATGGTTCTTCCAAATATTACGGTGAGAAAAAGCAGGGTAATACCAATGAAAGAAACGCTTGCAACCTTATTGGGTTTTATGGATTTCATATATATACCCATGAAGAAGGCAATAGGGATGGTCATACCTATGATGAAAGTTCCCCAGGGATTATAGAAGAGGGAATTTATAACAGCAAGACCCAATCCTGCAATGGCAACAATCAGGATAAAGAGTATGGCAATGAGGGCTGCCCCTCCTGTTATCAGGCCGACCTCCTCCTTTGCCATCTGGGCAAGGGATTTCCCATCCCTCCTCATAGAGGCAGTAAGGATTACAAAGTCATGCACACCACCTGCAAGGGCTGCTCCCACAAGAATCCAGAGGAAGCCAGGTAGATAACCAAACTGGGATGCCAAAACAGGACCTATGAGTGGACCTGCCCCTGCTATGGCAGCAAAATGATGGCCGAAGAGAACCCATTTATTGGTTGGATAGAAGTTCTTTCCATCATTTAACCGATACGCTGGAGTCACCCTCAGATCGTTCAAGGTAGCAACCTTTGCAGCGAGGAAGGCTCCGTAGAATCTATAGGCAAGTATATAGAAGCATGCAGCTGCAGTAATCAGCCAGATAGCGTTTATCTTTTCCCGGGGATTAAAAATTCCTGTAACAATGGCAAAGGATAGAGAAAAGAGAATCGCCAGAGGAATCCATATGAGGAATGATAATCTTTTCACTTCAAGACATCCTTCTCAGCTGACAAAAGAATTTTTGCAATCTCTTTAAATCCCTTCTGCCTAAGCATTTTTATCATCCCTTCTGATGCGAGGCCTTTTAAAAACTCTGCCCTTTTCTTTTTATACCTTATTTCTTTCATCGCCCTTTGGCGAATTTTTCCCAATGATTTCACATAGTCAACAAATTCAGGACCATAGAGTTTTTGGAGCTCCATGCGAATCGACTTAGAAAGGGCAGGGCTGATGCCACTGGTTGAGACAGCAATAGTTAATGGCCCTCGTTTTATGACCGAGGGAACTATGAAATTGCATAAAGAGGGAGAATCAACAACATTCACAAGACAGGAAGCATCTTTAGAAACTTTTTTATTTATATCCCGAGAATCTGTCGCAGCAATCACAAGGAATGCATTTTTAAGGTCACCTTTTCTGTATTGTCTCGGGATATGTTTTATCATGCCTTTTAACTTCCCCCTCTCAATCCTCTTTGTAAGTTCGGGACTTATAACTGTTATATCCGCACCGGCCTTAAGGAGGGTAAGGACCTTTCTTTCCGCAACCTTACCACCTCCTATAACAACAGCCCTTTTGCCTTTGAGGTTCAGGAATGCAGGATAATACTTTGGCCAGTTCTTTCTTAGCATCAGTAGTAAGTTTGTTATTCGGGTATTTCTCGATAAGGCGGTTAAGATACTCTAAGGCCTTATCTTTCTGACCGAGATTTTTATAAGACATGCCTGTATAAAATAGTACATCAGCCTCTCTACTGTAATCAGGATAGTTTTTCAACAATCCCTCAAACCTGCCAATTGCTGCGCTGAAAGAGCCTTTCTTATAATAAAACTCTCCGACAAGGAATTCGTAATCCGCTATTGTTTTTTTGCATTTTTCGATTTTTACCTCGATAATATCTTTATAGGGGTTTCTCGGAAACATCCTCTTAAGTTTCTCAAATTCTTCAAGGGCCCTGGCTGCCCCGCTATATCCCCTTTCAGGGCCCTCTATCTGGTCGAAGTAGATTGAGGCAATCTGATATTGAGCATATGGGGCATATCTGTGATCAGGATAGGCCTCAAGGAACCTTCGATATTCAGCAATGGCTGCTTCAGGCTCTCCCTCCTTGACATAGGAATCCGCAATCTTAAGTTGAGCAAGGGGAGCAAATTTCTTTGACATATCTCTATTTTTAATCTCAAGAAAGGAAGCCCTTGCCTCCTCATAATATTTTTTCTCCAGCCGCTCATTGGCCTTTGCAAAGGCCTTTTCAGGGTCAAAAGTCTCCTCAGGCTTAACTGCTGGTTTCCCTGAACAAGAGAATATAAAAAGAATCAAAAAAAGAAGAAGAAGGGAAGACTTTTTATTCTGCATTATAAAATTAAACCTTTTCATTGCCTTTCTAGTCAGCCCTCTGTCGTCCTGTTCATGCTTCCCATTCTGTAGCCTTCGAGGTCAAGGGATATAAATCTATAACCGAGGGATTTTAATCTTTCAGAAATAAGCCTTCTCCTTTTGGGGGTTAACATCAGGTCAATTTCCCTCTCCCCAACCTCTATCCTCGCAATACTGTCATGGTCTCTCACTCGTACCTCATGGAATCCGATTTCCCTGAGGAATTCTTCTGCCTTTTCTACCCTTCTCAGGGCCTCTTTTGTTATCCTCTGGCCGTATGGGAACCTCGAGGCAAGGCAGGGGGAAGAGGGTTTGTCCCATGTTGGAAGACCAAGTTGCCTTGAGAGTTCTCTGATCTCCTTCTTTGAAAGGCCTGCCTCTATTAACGGGTTTCTCACATTGTATTTCGTTGCTGCCTCTCTACCAGGCCTGTAGTCCAGGGTATCATCCATATTACTTCCATCGAGCAAAAACATGTATCCTTCGGATGCGGCTATATCAGTGAGTTTCTTGAAGAGCTCATCCTTACAGAAAAAACATCTATCTGATGTATTACTCACAAATTTCTCCATCGAAAGCTCATCTGTTTTTATAATCCTGTACTCTATGCCCCGTTCTGCTACTATCCCCTTCGCTGTCAGTAAGTCGTTATGGGGAATTTTTTCTGAAATGGCCGTGACAGCAAGGGTCCTTATGCCAGAGATCTGCAGTGCCTTAAGGAGAAATGTGCTGTCAACACCACCGGAATAAGCAAGAACCGCACTCTGCATATCTTTAAGGATTTCTATGAGTTTTTTAAACTTGACGTCTATCTTTTTTCTGTCATTGCGAGCCGAAGGCGTGGCAATCCCATTTTTGGGGCTTACGGTGCCTTCCCATGTCTGTGATGAGATTGCTTCAGGACTCCGTCCTTCGCAATGACGTTTTATATTTATTGTACGCCCAGACTTTATCATAGAACATTTACCTCATAATTCTCCTGATGGAGGTTGCGATTCTCTCTTATAGTGACCTTTACGTTATACAAATTTTCTATTTCTTCCAGCCCCGAACGCTCTTCATCAGAGAGAAGCTCCGCAACCGAGGGATGGGCTGTAACAATAATCCTTTCTCCACCACGTCTCGCAATTTTCTTTATCTTCCTGAATATCTCATAACAGAGGGTCCGGGGTGACTTAACGAAGCCTTTGCCCTCGCAATACGGGCAGGGCTCGCATAGTATTCTGCCGAGGCTCTCCCTGACGCGCTTCCTTGTCATCTGTATGAGCCCGAGTTCCGATATATGGGATATTGTATTTTTTGCTCTATCTTTCTTCATTGCCTCAACAAATGCATTAAATACCCTTTCCCTGTTTTCAGGTTTTTCCATATCTATGAAATCTACTATTATGATCCCGCCAAGGTTCCTGAGCCTTATCTGGTATGCTATCTCCTTCACTGCCTCGAGATTGGTCTTAAATATTGTGTCTTCAAGCTCTTCTTTCCCGACAAACTTACCTGTATTCACATCAATGACGGTCATCGCCTCTGTCTGGTCAATAACTATGTAGCCGCCAGATTTCAACCATACCTTTCTTCCGAGGGCCCTCGAAATGTCGATCTCTATTCCAAAGGCATCGAATATGGGCTCTGTGCCTTCATAAAGCTCTATCTTACCCAAAAGCTTATCAAAGTAGGTCCTGACAAAATCCTTGATCTTTTCGTACTCCACCTCAGAATCTATAACAAGCCTTTTGACATCCTGGCTCATGAGATCCCTTACACTCCTGAAGACAAGGTCGAGGTCACTGTAAAGAAGGGATGGTGCGTTAACCTTGTCTTTTTTCTTCAGTATCGTTTCCCATAAAAGAAGGAGGAACTCAAGGTCTTTTTTAATGTCTTCCTCAGTAGAACCCTCGCTTGCTGTTCGTATGATAAGTCCGCAACCTTCTGGTTTTATATCTTCGACAATCCTTTTAAGCCTTATTCTCTCTGCCTCGTCTGATATCCTCCTCGATATGCCTATGTGTTCCACATTGGGCATAAGCACAAGATATCTACCAGGTAGCGTTATATATGAGGTGAGGCGAGCACCTTTGCTCCCGATAGGATCCTTTGACACCTGTACGAGGATTTCCTGCCCTTCCTGGACAAGCTCTTCTATGGTAAGCTCATCTTTCTCCCTCTTTGAAATCAATTCAAGGGTATTGTCCATTTCTTCGACAAGGGGTGCATATTCCTCTATATCAGCACGGATGTCAGTAATATACAGGAAGGCTGCCTTCTCGAGTCCTATATCAACAAAGGCTGACTGCATTCCGGGAAGAACTTTGACGACCTTGCCTTTATAGATATTTCCGACAAGGCTTGCATCCTGCTTCCTCTCAATATAGAACTCGACAACCTGACCCCCTTCGAGGAGGGCAACCCTGGTTTCTTCACGCGTTGCATTAATCAGGATTTCACTGCCCATTGTGAACTACGCTCAAGGGGTTTGACCCATCCGCCATCCCATCCATAAAGGGCCACCCTCATTATGTCTAACTCTTCTAAGGGGACATTAAAGATCTTTGGAAGAAGCTCACCGAGCCTTACCTTTTTATCTCCCTGATCCACAACTACTAAATATATTGTCTCCTCATCTATCTGTCTTGCCTCTTCAACCATAGCCCTGAGGTTCATAACATATCTTTCTCTCTGGATGTTTATCTCTTCTTCCGATAAAAACCTGTTGATATGAGATAGATCTCTGCCCTTTATTTCATATCCATACCTTGTTATAAAGCCACTGAGAGATTTCGCCTTTGGTGGAATAACAGCCATGTCTTTTACACAGATTCCTTCAGGAAGGGTATTGTTTAACCTTCTTCTGTTTATAACTATATCAAAAGGTGGAACTATTTCCATATCAAAATATTCACTAAGACCTCCAATTCCTACTCCAAGGGGAGGGCCGAAGGATATCTTTGGAGATGGATGATAGCCCTCTGAATACACGAGGGGGACCCCTGCTCTCCTTATTGCCCGATGCAGTACGGC
Organism: Thermodesulfovibrionales bacterium; assembly: GCA_030019415.1. Classification (GTDB taxonomy): domain Bacteria; phylum Nitrospirota; class Thermodesulfovibrionia; order Thermodesulfovibrionales; family SM23-35; genus JASEEX01. Next base: position 15,608 of record JASEEX010000023.1, on the reverse strand, counting down.
CATGAGTTCGAGATGCGAAAGGTAACGCAGCCTGCCTGTCTTTGAGAATTCAACTCGTATCCTTACAGGCTTAAAGCGCTTCTTTAGTCGATAGTCAAGGGTAAAGTCATGAGTCTGGAATCTCTTTTTGACTCCTGACTGCTCATTACTAATGACTGATGACTGATGACTTGTGACTGATGTTTCGCATCCAAGTCCGCAGTTCTGGCAGATCTTCCTGCAATCGGGTGTGATATCTCCTGACAGTGCCTTCTGTTTTTCTCTCCACAGGAACTCTTTTGTCAAGCCGATATCTATATTGTTCCAGGGGAGGATATCTGATTCTTCATAAGTCTTTTTTGCAAAACCCGCTGCATCTATACCGGTAAGATCCATTGCCCTTTTCCACTTTTCAGAGTCGAAGACCTTGGACCACCCATCAAGTCTGCATCCTGATAACCAGGCCTTCTCGATAAGGGGAGCAAGGCTTTCGTCCCCTCGGGAGAAGGCAGCCTCGAGAAGGCTCATTTCCACATCGTGGCCTTTAACCTTAAAGCCCTTTTTTGTCAGGACATCTCTAAGATAATTCATTTTCTTTTTAAGCTCATCGGGAGGGCCCTGACCATACCATTGAAAAGGTGTATGAGGCTTTGGAACGAATGGCGAAACCCCAACATTTATATTAACAAACCTTTTTGTATGTTGTTTTGCGATCTTAAGCGCCTTCATAACCATTTCAGGGATCGCCTCTATATCTTCATCTCTCTCTCTTGGAAGCCCTATCATGAAATAGAGTTTTAAGTTATGCCATCCTTCTTCAAAGAGTGCCTTCAGGGCTCTTTCGTATTCATCTTCAGAGAAGCCTTTATTTATTACCTTTCTCAGCCTCTCACTGCCTGCCTCAGGTGCAATGGTAAAGCCCGTCTTCCTTACGGACCGAATCTCTTTAAGGAGTTCGCAGTTTATAGATCCTACCCTGAGGGAGGGGAGTGAGAGGGCAATCTTGTCCTTTGAAAATCTTTTATTGAATTCCTTCACAACCTGTAAAAGGCAGCTATAATCTCCTGCACTCAGGGATGTGAATGCAACCTCTTCGTATCCTGTATTCCTCAGGGAGTTTTCTGCAATCTCAAGGACCTTTTCAGGACTTCTCTCACGGACCGGCCTGTATGTTATACCTGCCTGACAGAACCTGCAGCCCATCGAGCACCCCCTCGAAACCTCGATATTTGCCCTGTCATGGACTATGGAGGTATAAGGGACGATTGGACTGTAAGGATAAGTAGTATCATCGAGGGATTTTATAAAGCGCCTCTTAATCAGCTTTGAGCTTTGAGTTTTGAGCTTTGAGTTTTCTGCTGATCGCTGTACAGAAGGCACATACATTCCTTCAATCTCAGATAGAGCCAGGAGGATGGATTCCCTTTTGCTGTCTCCATCCATTTTCCACCTGTAAAATGTATCAAGTATATCCCTTATAGCCTCCTCACCATCGCCGATCAAGAAGGCATCGATAAAAGGAGAAAGAGGCCCTGGATTAACAGTGCAAGGCCCACCAGCGATAACTATTGGATAATAGGTAGAAGATGAATTATTTCTTTCTTCAGCCCTCAGCGGAATGCCCCCAAAATATAGCATATTAAGGACGGTTGTATATGAAAGCTCGTACTGGAGGCTGAAGCCAAGGATATCAAAGTCTTTCAATGGACGGTTCGATTCTAAAGATGAAAGAGGTATCCCCTTAGCCTTCATTTCAGCCTCAAGGTCAAGCCACGGATAGAAAACCCTCTCTGCAGATGCAAAAGGGATGTCATTTATTATCTTGTAAAGTATTCTGAGTCCGAGGTGAGACATCCCTATTTCGTATACATCAGGAAATGCAAGGGCCACCTTTACTGGTGCTTCCTTGTGAATAGAGTTAATCTCACTGTTTATATATCTACTCGGTTTCTGAAAAGATGAAAGGTTCATAGCTAAGGATACCACCCCGAAAACACCTTTGGCAAGGCAGGGTACATGCTATAATATAAAAACAAAGTACTCCGTATTATTGAGGGAGTGAGGATTATGCAAGATAAGAAGTTCTATCCAACCAAAAGGTATCTCGAATTTCAGCAGAATGCAACTTCGAACTTAGAGAAGTTCTGGGAGAAAGAGGCAGAGAAGATTCCCTGGTTTAAACGCTGGGATAAAGTTCTCCAATGGGAGGAGCCCTATGCAAGGTGGTTTGTAGGCGGGTTGCTCAATGCCTCTTATGGGTGTGTAGATGCTCATTTGCATTCCTGGCGTAAGAATAAAGTGGCAATATACTGGGAGGATGAGCAGGGCAACACGAAATCCTTCAGCTATGCCCAGCTCCATGGTGAGGTGAACAGATTTGCCTCTGTCCTGAAGAATATCGGGGTTAAGAAGGGTGATATAGTAGTTTTGTACCTGCCCATGATCCCAGAACTTGTGATTTCTATGCTGGCGACCATAAGGATTGGTGCTATCCATACAGTTGTCTTCTCTGGATTTAGCAGTCAGGCCTTAGCAGACAGAATCAACGACACAGGTGCCAGGGTCTTGATAACAGCAGACTTTGGGATAAGGAGAGGGAAATTTGTCCCTCTTAAGGAGATCGTTGATAATGCCTTGAAGCTCACCCCAACAGTTGAAAAGGTGATTTTAGTAAAAAGAACAAAAGAGAAAGTAAATATAGAGGAAGGACGGGACTTTCTTTATCATGAATTGGTGAAGGATGCCGATAGGCATGTGGAACCTGAACCTGTTGAAGCCACTCATCCCCTGTATATTCTTTACACATCAGGAACCACGGGGAAACCCAAAGGGATTGTTCACTCCACAGGTGGGTACTTAGTTTACAACTACGCCACATACAGGTGGGTCTTTGATATATCCGATGAGTCTATTTACTGGTGTACTGCAGATGTAGGCTGGGTTACAGGCCACTCAGCAATAGTTTATGCACCCTTACTTCATGGCGCAACGATTATAGTGTATGAAGGGGCACCTGACTATCCTTATCTGGATAGGTGGTGGGAGATTATAGAAAAGTATGGGGTTACAATTTCTTATACTTCCCCAACAGCAATAAGGATGTTCATACGCTACGGAGAGGACTGGATTAAGAAGCATGATTTAAGTAGCCTGAAGATCCTCGGGACTGTCGGTGAGGCTATTAACCCGGAGGTATGGGAATGGTACTACAAATACATTGGGAACGAAAGATGCCCCATCGTTGATACCTGGTGGCAGACAGAAACGGGAGGGATAATGCTATCCCCGGCTCCAGGTTTAGAACTCGTTCCCCTCAAGCCTGGTTCTGCTACCCTGCCTTTACCGGGAATTGATGCAGAGGTGGTAGATGATTCTGGTAATCCCGTAACTCATGGGACAAAGGGTTACTTAGTAATAAGGAAGCCCTGGCCTGGAATGTTAATGGATATTTATAAAGATCCAGTTCGCTACACAGATACATACTGGTCAAGATTCAAAGGGATGTATTACACGGCCGATTATGCAATGAAAGATGAGGAGGGATATTTCTGGCTTCTGGGAAGGGCAGATGAGGTCTTAAAGGTGGCCGGGCACAGAATAGGCACAGCTGAGATAGAGAGTTCTGCAGTTGCGACCCCTTTTGCCGCCGAAGCTGCTGTCGTGGGTGCACCTGACCCAATAAAGGGAGAGGCCATCGTCCTCTTTGTGATACTCAAAGAAGAATATAAGCCTGAAGAAGGCATCAAAGAAAAGATAGTTGATAGCATTCGTATGCAGATAGGTCCTATTGCAACACCCAGGGAGATATATTTTGTGGCGAGACTTCCAAAAACAAGGTCGGGTAAGATCATGAGGAGGATATTAAAAGCTATAATTCAGGATAGGCCCATAGGAGACATCACGACCTTAGAAGATGAAGCCTCTGTAGAAGAAATAAAGGTTGCCTACGAGGAATTCAAGAGAATACTGAAGGGATAAATAAAAATCTTCCACTACAACAAGCCTAATTCTTCTGAATATTGCCTGAATAACTCAAGCCCCCTTTCATGCTCCTCTCTAAAATCATAGGATATTCCCTTCCAGTAGGGGATGAGCTCTTCCTCCGTAATGATTAATGAATAGCGGCTGAGGAGTAATGGCCTCAATGCCTGCGCAATTTTATCTAAATTTTCCATAGCAAGTCCTTTAGCCTTATTAAGATCATGAATGAATCTTTTCAGGAGTTCAGCCTTTTCTGTAAAGCAGCCTTTCCTTACAATCCATAATGCAAAGACAAAAGGAAGACCCGTGTTTCTGTACCATAAATCTCCGAGGTCATAGATATAAATAGGGGATGGGTCTTTGTCTTTACTTTCAACTTGTAACTTATAACTTGTAACTATCTGTTTTGCCTTCAGGGCATCGTCACCGATAGAAAGAAAAGCCTCTGCCTTGTTTAGTAAGAGATCGACTTTTTCATCAGTTGGTTTCAGAGGACACTCAATCTTATAAAACTTCTTCAGGATAACATCAAGCAGGACAACAGATGTCTCTGACTGTGATGATGTAAGGACTGTCTTACCCTCCAATTCCTCTATCGGTCTCCTGCTCAACAGCAATATGCTACCCACAGGACCCTTTGAGCTTATTGAATGGCCTTCAATAAAGGTGTATTTATTCTTGTACCTGAGATATTCAATGGACGACGACGGGCTTATATCTATCTGCCCGGATCTTAAAAGCCGGTTGAGAGTGGAAGGAAATCCCTCGATGAATTCATACCCTGAACAATCACATTGCCTTGCGAGTATATAAAAGATGGGAAAAAGATTTGAGTAAGGTACCCTTCCTATTTTCAGGAGAGACCTTTTCCCTTCTACACCTGTCAAATATTTTTACCTTCCTTCAATTCTTCTTAGCCTTTCTGTAAGACAAGATATAGTGTATAAGAAGTTCTTGGGTTGTTTCAACTAACAAAAAAGAATTGACACCCCCCCCTATGGAATTGGTAGACTTTTTAAGGTTAAACTTAAGTATGGTGTCAGACATCAAGAACAAGGTCTTCACCCCGCACCATGATGGTGCGGGGTTTACCCTCATCGAACTTGCGATCGTGTTGATAATAATAGGCATTCTTGTTGCTCTTGGTACTGCCTTGATAGGGCCATTAACAAAAAGGGCTAAATACAATGAGACAAAAGATATAGCTGATGCTGCAGTTGAATCCGTTATAAGCTATGGAGCATCAAATAAAAAATTGCCTTTACAGGGAGACTTCACCCCCGATGGCACCATTGATGAGTTCGTAGAAATAGTAAGGAATCCCAGAGATGCATGGACAAAGACATTATATTACATTGCGGATTCCGACCTAACGAGCATACCTGCAGGAAGTACGGATGCCATTTGTGGCAGAAAAACGACTGGTTTAACTATTTGTCGTGATGCAGCATGTACGGTTACAACTAATATTAACAACGTTGCCTTTGTTGTTTTAAGCGGAGGTGGTAATTACAATGTGCAAACAGGAATAATAACATGCCCTGCGGGAACCTGTGTTAGGGTTTTTGAGGTTGATACGCCAAATATTGACGACTGTACTGATGCAGTAAACTGCCCTGGTTATCCTGCTGCTGAAATGATTAATGTAGAAGAGCCGTATGATGACATTGTCAAATGGGTAACCCTTAATGAATTGAGGATAAAGGCAGGGTGCGTGGGGGCACAATTAAAGATTCTGAATAATGAGTTGCCTTACGGTTTTCAGGGAAGCTCATATAGTGCAATTGTATATGCTGATGGTGGAGTGCCTTTTAGTAGCGGTGGGAGATATAGGTGGTGCAGACAGGGAACAGCTCCTGCTGAATTAACTTTCACTCCCGATACTTTCTCCACAGATTGTTCGGGCTTATCTGAGGTATCATGGGGTCAAGCTGATAACCTTACCATTTCAGGAAGACCAACAGACTCTGGCACCTTTAATCTCACTTTTTTTGTAAGGGATAATAATGATCCGGTGGCGAATAATGATAACGTTGCTCAAAAAACCCTTGCCCTGACAATAAATCCATATGGCGAGTAAAACACCTCTTTTCCCAGCAATTGGCATATCTGGACTGATTTCTCTGTAACAAACAACAGGGTTTAGTTGATATTGTTTTATTTATTTTATATATTATCTAAATAGGGGATTTTATTGGGAAGGGCTATAGTAGTAAGTTTTGAAGATGAAACCATAAGAGTTCTTTACGCCACATTCAGGAGAAAAAACATTGTAGTTGATGATGCCCTCATATTAAGGAATGAACAGTTTGATGACTTTCTTCTTAAGGAAAAGAGGAAGGAATTCATAGTTGTAAACAGCTTTAAGGATTTTTTCCAGGATACAATCCTTGTCCCACCGACAAAAGCAAGATTAATCAAAATACTGGTTGAAGCAGAGATAAGGAAAAGGTCTCAATTCAAAGATTTCTCCTTCATTTATACAACAACAGGCGAAAAGATTGTGCAACAGAGGAGGATGAAAGAGGTCTTTGTCTTTGCTGTCAGGAATGAGGACATAAAAGAGATAGTTAATAGATTTATTTTTAAGGGCAAGGTCATAAAGGCGATTTATCCTGATATATTTTCTCTCGCCTGTCTGATAAGGCCAGAACCGATGCCGTTGCTATGCGTTTCAGAGACAGGTCTTAATAAAAATATATTTTTGATTAAAGATGGTGTGATGCAATTCATCAGGATAGCCCAATCCCTTGAACAGGGAATCGGGGATGTTGATATTCAGGGCATTAAGATGACTATTAATTATTGTAGACAGGCTCTAAAGATAAATCCATATCTTATCATGCTTATAGGAAGCCTCTGCAGTAATTACAATGTAACTGTGGATACATCAATACCCATAGCCTGCCTCACACACCAGTCCTTTCGTTCACCCCGCACCAACGGGTTGACACCCGTGGTGCGGGGTTCACAGATGAGCAGTGCACTTCTTGACTTTATATCTCCACTCTCGGCACTTTTTATCCCGAGGGATAGGGATATAAACCTATTAACCATAGAGTATAAGAATCTTTTCCGCACAAGGCTGCTTTTGAGGTATTCCACTGCTCTGTTCCTGTCGCTTTCCATTATAGGTATGGTTTATACAGGGTTCATAGTAAAAAATATTATGGAATCGAAGGACAGACTTAGCTCCATAAGAAGAAACCTTCCCGATATTGATAACACACTAACCATATACGACATGAAAAAGGCCGAGCTTGCTGGGTATATGCCTTTTGTGACATCCTTCAGGAATGCTGCATCAATTCCTGATATTCAAAGGTTTCTGTATTTACTTTCTGAACTGAAGGTGGATAGTATAAGGATAGATTACATATCTATAAATACAGGCAATAATATTTTGAATGTAGAGCTGAAGGGGTCAGTAAAGACAGAGGGTTATGCAGGTATGCAGATGGATTATCAGAAACTCATTAACTCGATTGCGGGTCTAAAAGGTGTCAGTATAAAGAGCCATGGTCTTGACTTTAAAGATAAAAGTTTTCATATAAAGATGGAATATCAATGATCTATAGTGAACTCAAAAGAACCATTACCCTTCACCTCATTGCAGGAATAACCCTGAGTATAATCATTGTCTCTGTTACTGTACTCACTAAATATGAAAACAGCCTCTTAGATACAATAAGGAAGTTCGAGCTTATAAGGATAAATGCCTTGAGGATGAAACAGACCGCAATGGATATTGATTCGGTGATAAAAGGGATAAACAATCTACTGCCACCTTACTATTATTCAAAAAGCCATAAAGAGAGCATACTATTAGCACTCGATGACATAAAGATGACTATTAAGGGTGCTGACATAACTGTAACAAACTTCGGTGATAAGGCAGGTGAGATAACCCTTCCTGTAAATATCCGTATCCCTGTTGATGACTATGCGGTGCTGGTGAATAACGTTGGATACCTGCAGTCTCTGAATTTTCCATATCTTGCCATAAATAACATTGTAATTGCAAAGGCAGGGGGACCCCGAACCGCTACTGGTTCGGGGGGACCATCTGGTGCTATTATAATATGTAAGATAGATGGTTCGCTGAGGATGCCAGGCAAAGAGATTGGGAGATTGTGAAATTGAGATATGGGGAGATCAAAAATAATATTAATAGCCCTGCCATTTTTATTAATTATTGTCAGTCTTCTTACTATGAAACTGATTAATTTTAAGCCTGCGTTAACCTTAGAGGAGATGCGGGTGGCAGGATTTGTCCCTGAAAGGATAGAACTACCTGAAAGAGGGCGGATTGCGGCTGTCAAAGACCTTAGAAGCCCGATAGAGATAGTTAAGGTACCTCCACAGGGCTTCCCTCCTGTACCTCTTTCAGCGATGGCCCCTCAGAATGGTGAAAAACCTGTTGAATTAAAGGTCTCGATGATAGTTGTTAGCGAGGGACGCAGGATGGCTATTATGAATGGATTGGTGGTTAACGAAGGAGATAGTATAGGCAGGATGAGGATAACAAAAATAGAGAGAAACAGGATATTGCTAACAGAACACAGGGAACAGAACACAGAACAAAGAACAAGATGGGTGTATCTGCAGGGGATTAAATGATAAGGTTGCCCTGCATTCTTTGTTCCTTATGCCTTGTTATTTTAACCCTGCACCTTTACGAAGGTGCGGGGTTTATTGCAGTGGCCGCCTCTCAGCCGCCTCCCCCCGAACCAGTAGCGGTTCAGGGTCCCCCTGAACCAGTAGCGGTTCAGGGTCCCCCTAATTTTATACCTGTCTCTGAGGAGCTTTTGCCATTAAAGACAAGGATTGTTTCCATCTCAGCAAGGGATACCCCGCTAAGGGATGTCCTTCATGTCATAGCCGAAGCTACAGGGCTGAACCTTGTGATGGAGAAGGGGGTGAATCCTGAAATACCTCTGACGGTTACATTAAGGCATATCAGTGCAGAGGATGCCCTGAATATAATCGTCGCTTCTGTGGACTATTTCTATTCCGTAAAAGAGAACATCCTCACTGTGAAGGCAATGGACACAAGGGTGTTTGAATTCGGCCAGCCACCGGTTATTCAGGATTATGCTGTTGATGTCGGAGGTGACATATTGGGTGGTGCTGCAGGTGTAACGGGCGCTACAGGAATCAAAGGTAGTGTGACACAAAAGTTAGAGAGCGATAAAACCTCTTTTAAACTATGGGATTCCATAGAAAAGGCGATAGCGGGCCTGCCGGGTATTGCAAGTTTTAGCGTTAACAGGATGACAGGGACTATAATTGTTACTGCCACGAAGAAGGATCTGGAAAGGGTGGAGAATTATCTCGCAGCGATCAAGAAGGCACTCAACAGGCAGGTTATTATTGAGGCCCGTATTGTAGAGGTGCAACTGTCCGAGAGTCTGAGATATGGAATTGACTGGACAGCGGTATTAGAGAAAAGTGGTCTGGGTCGGGTCACAGTGGGAACAGAGGAGTTTGCGACTGTTGTGACCGAGGCCCTGTCCAATTTTCATATTGGCATTACAGGAAGGGACTTTACCGCCTTGTTAAAGGCCCTCCAGACCCAGGGAAATGTAAGGGTGCTTTCAAATCCGAGGGTGAATATCATGAATGGGCAGACCTCACTCTTGAATGTCGGAAGAAATGTAAACTTCATATCGAGGGTCGAGACAACCACCACAACCGCAGCCACAGGGGTCTTGCCTACTACCACCTTTACAGTCGAGACCAGCGGCATCCTTTCAGGTATTATTATCGGAATCGTCCCGTATATAAGTGATACGGGAGAGATAACTATGGCTATAACACCTATAGTTTCTGACCTCATAAGATTGGAGGACAAGACGCTCGGAAAGGTTGGAGAAAACATTATACAGATTTCTCTGCCAACAGTTGATCTCAGGCAGTTAAGCACCACTGTCAGGGTCAAGGATGGAGAGATGGTCATAATCGGGGGTCTTATGCAGAAAAAGGAGGTATTAGAGGACAGTAAGGTCCCCCTTCTCGGCGATATTCCACTGATAGGGTATCTATTTAAGAGTCGGAAGAGGCTCGATGAAAAGACAGAGCTTGTTATAATGTTGAAACCAACGATAGTAACACCATGATATGGCAACCTTAAGAATTGGAGACTTACTAAAGACAAAAGGGTTTCTCAATGATGCACAGCTAAGTATTGCACTGGCACAGCAGACTATAACTGGTGACCTGATTGGTGATATACTGATAAAGCTCGGTTTTGTCTCACCCGGAGAAATGGCGGAGGCCCTTTCGGAGCAGGCAGGCATCGGGTTCATAAATCTTGACGGCTATACCATACCAGAGGATGCCCTGCGTCTCGTATCTCGAGAGATTGCAGAAAGAACGGGTTTTCTGCCACTCAATGTTGAAAATGGGATTCTTACTATTGGAATAAACAACCCCAGCAATATACTTGCCATAGATACAGCCACCAGGATAAGCGGCAACCCCCCAAAGGTCTATATGGTGGATACTGAAAGTTTTTATGAGGCATTGGAGAGGGCGTATTATTTTTTAGAAAACCCCATACCTCATCGTATTGCTAATGCTATTAATGAGATAAAGACCATAGGGGCTCTATCAGCAACTATGATCTCCTCACTCACAGAACTCTTGATCATGGATGGTATCCGCAGGAATGCGACGGATATTCACATAAACCCCCTCTCAGATACAGTCCATGTCTTTTACCGCATAGATGGTGTTTTGCACCATGCCCATTGTCTTCCAAAGGTCATCCAGAGCGGGGTTATATCAAGGATAAAGATACTCTCAGAGCTCGATATAGCAGAACAGAGGTTGCCACAGGATGGTTCATTCTCTTTTTCCTTCTTAAACAAGAAATATGACATGCGTGTCTCAACCATTCCCACGATATATGGAGAAAATGTTGCGATAAGGATACTGAGGGCCTCTATTTCACTACTCCGACTCTCAAGTCTCGGCTTTGATGAGTACGCTGCAGAGAGATTGCGCCTTTTGTTTTCAAAGCCTTATGGCATAATCCTCCTTACAGGCCCCACCGGAAGTGGTAAAACAACAACCCTCTATGCTGCCTTGAGGGAGATAAATCTCCTCGAGAAGAATGTCCTCACAGTGGAAGACCCTGTGGAATACAGGTTGAGTATGGTGAAGCAGACAGAGGTCAATGAAAAGGCAGGATATGACTTTGCACTTGCAGGTAGAAACTTTATGAGACATGACCCTGATGTGATGCTCTTAGGTGAGATAAGGGATGAGGAGACTGCAAGGATTGCTATAAGGTCATCCATTACAGGTCATCTGGTCCTCACAACACTCCATACGGCAGATGCGGTTACTGCTATTCCAAGACTCATTGACCTTAACGTTGATAGATACCTGCTTTCGTCTTCTCTCCTTGCTGTTGTAGCACAAAGGCTTGTGCGAAAGATATGTATGAATTGTAAGACTGAATATCAACTTAAAGGGGGTGAATTGAAGGCCATGGGTCTACCAGAGCTTGAAGAAAGTGTAAAGACAGCCTTTAAAGGCATGGGTTGCCCTGTCTGCAGCAATACAGGCTATCTCGGAAGGACAGTCATCGGCGAGATATTTATTGTTAGTGATGATATAAGGGAGTTGATTTATTCTGGCGCATCTGTAGGAACGATAAAAGAGGTTGCTATAAGGAATGGCATGAAGACCATCAGGGATGATGGGATAAGAAAGGCTATTGAGGGCATAACAACATTCGGAGAAATCTTGAGGGTTGCTGGATAATGCCATTTTTTTCATACAGGGCTATTGACGGAAGCGGTGCCCTTGTAAAGGGAATAGTAGAGACCACCAATATGGACGTCGCATACGACAGTATTGCATCCGCAGGACTGCATGTAATAGACATAAAAAAATCCAATGAGTATATCGTATCCATCAAAAGGAGGGTTTTAGCAAAGAAGATAAAAAGAAGGGATATTATTGAGTTTGCAAGTAACCTTTCTGTGATGTTGAAGTCAGGCATTCCTCTACTGTCTGCCCTTTCTGATATAGCAGAGACAACCGAGAACAGATATTTTAAGCAAAAGATAGACAGTATACGAAGTACGGTGGAACTCGGCTCAAGATTCTCTGATGCGGTGGCTGTACAAAAACACATCTTTCCTGATATCTTTGTGCGTCTGGTAATGGTAGGAGAGGAGACAGGCCGGCTTGACAAGGGCCTCTCTGATGTAGCAGGACACCTGCAGAGAATGGAGGACTTAGCCGCTTCCATCAAGAGGGCACTCATATATCCAGCCTTTGCAATTGTTACAACAACTGGTGCATTGCTTTTCTGGCTGATATATGTTCTTCCAAAGGTAATAACCGTCTTTAAGGATATGGGTATTGTCCTTCCACTGCCAACAAGGATTCTCATCTCTATTAGCAACTTTACCCAGTCTTACTGGTATCTGATACTGTTGAGCCCCGTGATATTGTTTGTATTGATAAAGGTGCTGAGGCAAAAGAAAGAGACCCGATACTATATTGACCTTGCAAAGATAAAGTTTCCAGTAATGAAACATGTTATCTATAACAAACTCCTTGCACTATTCTCAGAGCAGCTCAGGATACTTACCACAGCAGGCATTACCATAGACAGGTCATTTGAGATAACAGCCGACGTCATAGGCAATGATGTTTTTAAGTCTGCTATTGAGGATTCGAAACAGGCAATATCAGGAGGCAGCAGGATATCAGATGCCCTGAGAAAACATGAGGTATTCCCTCCACTTGCAACAAGGATGATTGACATAGGGGAAACAAGTGGCACCCTTGATGAACAATTTGCCTATCTCTCAGAGTATTACCTCAAGAGGCTCGATGATGTATCACAGAAGCTTGGCAAGATGATAGAGCCGATCGTGATAAGTGTTATAGGTCTGATGTTTGCACTTATCATAATCGGTCTTTTATTCCCGGTATATGAGCTGGTATCAAAGATGGGCAGATAATGGACATCCTTGAGTTTTACGGATTAAAGGAAGACCCCTTCAGATTGACACCTGACCCTGTGTATTTCTTTCCATCAGCAAGCCATAGTGAGGCCCTGCTTTCACTGAATTATGTGGTGCAACAAAAGGAAGGCTTCTGCCTTGTGACAGGGGAACCGGGGACAGGAAAGACTACCGTTATTAATGTATTCAAAGAAAGCTGGAGGGATAAGGCGGAGACAGCCCTGGTATTGACCCCTCGTCTTTCCCCCGAGGAATTTCTCCTGTCTGTCTTAGAGGACCTGAATGTAAAACTCACAACGACAAACAAGAATGACATATTAAAGGCATTCAGGGACTTTCTTGTAGAGAAATCCCAGATCGGGAAGCCTGTAATCATAATTGTTGATGAGGCACAGAACCTGCCCGATGAGACCCTTGAAGAGTTAAGGCTGCTTTCAAACCTTGAAACTTACAAAGATAAACTCTTACAGATAATCCTGATTGCCCAGCCCGAGCTTGAGAAAAGGCTGAATAAAGATAAACTCAGACAATTGAGCCAGAGGATAACAGTAAGGGCAAGGCTGACTCCGCTACAGAGTGATGAGACACTGGAATATATAAACTACAGACTGATTAAGGCAGGAAAGGGGTTCTTGAGGCTGGATGGCGGACTATCGAAGCCCATTTATAAATTCTCTGCAGGGATACCACGAATCATCAACATACTCGCATCAAGGGCTATCATGTCTGCATATCTCGAGGGTAGTAACATCGTTACCAAGAAGCATGTCAGATATGCCATCAGGCATCTTAAGGGTGGTGTCATGGGTGTTGAGATAAAAAGGCGCTCGAAGCTGGTCTATGCCCTGTCAGTGATTATCTTATCTATCATCACAGGAGCAGCAGGATACTACTATCTCGTAGAACAAAAAGGTATCCCAAATCTCCCGAAGGTCGAAAGCCCTGTACAGGTGCCACATGATACGAAAGATACAACTCAGGCAATAAAAAGTGCTACAGAGGGACCCAGCCCCGCTGAAACAGAACAGAAGGGCACTATAGAGAAACAGGAACAAAGAAAAACTGCTACCGTTATTTCTAACTCTGCCAATCTAAGATCAGGGCCCTCACTCAATTCTGAACGGGTTGCATGGACCCAGAAAGGTGCCATCCTCGAAATAATAGATGAATTTAAAGAAGCCACTGGTAAAAGATGGTATAAGGTAAAGGTACCGGATGGAAGGGAAGGCTGGATAGCAGATAAGGTTGTTAGTAAAGACTAGGGACACATCCCATATTTCTTGATAAAGGCAGTTAATCTGTAAAATCCCTTCATGCCGAGGATAGCAAGAGCAGTTGCAGTAGGGTTTCCGCATCACATTGTTCAAAGAGGTAAATAAAAGAAATATGGGATGTGTCCCTTTACTTTTTCGATGTGGTTAACCCCTCTATCCTTTCGATGCCAAGGCGTCCTTGATCATTACCCAGATTTTTTAGCTTTAAATAGTGTTGTCTGGCAAGGTCGTATTTACCCTGTTTTTCATAAAGCGTGGCGATGTTAAAAAGTGCCGGTTGGTTAGCCTCTTCGAGGGACAGGGCCTTTAAGAGGTGTTTCTCTGCATCAGAGAATTTTTCTGCCTTTGCATATACGATTCCTGTATTAATTAACGCAGGGACATGATCATGCTTGATGCTAAGTGCATTCTCGAGATATTTCAACGCCTCCTCATTTGAAGCTATCTGGATGAGTATGTAAGCTATCTTATTCATTACCCTGTAATTCTTGGGTTCTATATCAAGAACCTTTTTGTAACTGGATATGGCATTGTAGTAATCCCCTTTCTTTTCGTAATTTCCACCCATATAGAGATAAAGGTCCTTTGTTTCTGAGGTCCGAACCTCGGAACTTACATCGGGTTGCTCCTTTACCCCCTTCTCTTCTACCTTTGGCTTCTCTTTCTGAGCAATGCTCTCCGGTCTTACTGTCGGCTTTCTTTTAATTTCCTCTCTCTTATACTCTGGTTTGTACTCTGGTTGTTTTATGGTGATATGAGGTTCTATCTCAAAGGTGCGGGGTTTACTTGTTTGCTCTACTGCTGTAGGCCCCTTTGATCTTGCGATTTCCCGGGATTCCCCAGCACTTTTTAATCTCTCCCCGGGTAAACCCCGCACCACGGGTGTCAACCCGTTGGTGCGGGGTAAAAATGTCTGCATCAGATAAACCGTTACAGAGCCCGAGCTTAATGCTATGGCGGCAAATATCAGAAGGATAATTACTCGCCTTTTATTTAACTCCTTCTTTCTAAGGGCAGAGACCGTGCTTCTGAGCCCCGGAGGAATATCCCTCCTTGGCTCAGGATGTTTTATCTTTGACAGGATATCTGCTAAAATGCTCATACATCCTACTCAACAGAGGCCTCATCCCTTACAGTGAATGAAAAGGGTGAGTTCGTTCTGAGTTCACCCTGCGCTTCCCTTCTGTCTTCCCTTTTCAGCCTTCTGCCCTCAGCCTTCAGTTCTTTATACACCTTCCAGGAATAGCCGATTCTTTTCTGTCTGCTTACTGCATTGTAACACCCTACTGCTTCCCATGTGTAACCATGTTTGTCGATGCACAATCTCAAGATCCTTGCGCCTGTCATTACATTATAACACGGGTCTGAAAGGAGCCTGCCTGAG
>JASEEX010000022.1 GCA_030019415.1 Thermodesulfovibrionales bacterium | reverse complement strand
CTTTTCCCATTGTTGCTGACTCCCCTTCTTGAAGAGATTGAGGAAATCTTTATTACCTTTTTAGTCGCTTTCTTATTTTAACTCTTCTACCTTTTTCAGTGTGATCAGGGTTACCCAGTAGATAAAAAGCTTACCTTTGGCTCTTAAAGCCTTTTGGGAGGAGTTCAGAGGCACGCATCTCCTCTAAACCATCAGGGCCCTGAAAGATAACGATGGCATCTGGCCCGAATTCAAAGATAACCTGTCTGCAAGCTCCACAAGGAGCGCAGGCACTGCTGTTCTCGCTTACGACAGCGAGGGCTCGAATTCTCATGTTTTCCCCGCCTTCTTGAGCCACAGCCGAAAAGATCGCTGTCCGCTCGGCACAGATAGTGAGGCTGTATGAGGCGTTCTCGACATTGCAACCGGAAAACAAGGAGCCCCTTACTGTCAGGACTGCTGCCCCAACCCGGAACTTCGAATAAGGTGCATAAGCTCGCTTTACAGCATCTCGAGCAGCTCGCAAGAGCCTAGACCTCTCATCATTAGAAAGACTTGAGGTAATCATCTGTAACAATTTTATCAAAAAAGTAGTGTAGACTGCTTACTGACTAATCCTCTCCACACCCGGTGCCGAGTTATAGAGTGATTGACCGTTTTTCATCCCTCTGTTAAGATTAAATTATGCAGGAAAAACTTGCTATCATTCCATCAAAACCAGGTGTCTATATATTCAAGAATGGTAAGGATCGAGTACTTTACGTTGGCAAGGCAAAAGACCTCAAGAATCGCCTCAGGAGCTACTTTCAGAAATCATCAAAACTTGACCCCCGCAAAACAGCCATGATAAAAAATGTCAGGGATTTTTCATATATCGCCACTGATAACGAACTCGAGGCCCTTGCGCTTGAGGCAAACCTAATAAAACAATACAGGCCAAGGTTTAATGTAATCTTGAGAGATGATAAAAATTATCCCTATCTAAAACTGACTGTTAATGAAGAATGGCCGAGGCTTGAAGTCGCAAGAAGGATTAAAAAGGATGGTGCATTATACTCCGGTCCTTATGTCCCAGCAGGCTCAATGTGGGAGACCCTTGCCTTCATAAGAAGAAACTTCCAGATAAGGGGGTGTCGCTACTTACTCGATAAACCAATGAGACCATGCATCCAGCATCAGATGGGAAGATGTCCTGCACCCTGCGCAGGGAAAATAAGTAGAGAGGAATATCTTAAACTTATTGAAGAGGTAAGACTCTTCCTAAAAGGTGAAAAAAGGGGCCTGCTTGAGGAACTTGAAAAAAAGATGCTGAGGTTTTCAGAGGGGATGAGGTTCGAGGATGCTGCCAGGACAAGGGACAGGATCAGGGCTCTTCAGAGGGCATGGGAGTCACAGAAGGTAGTAGCCCCTGAACTCGGAGACATAGATGTTATCGGGTTTTATAAAGGAGACGGCGTGGTTTCATTCGAGGTCTTTTTTATAAGAAATGGGATTATGATAGGGTCAAGGGACCTCTTGATTAAGAATACCGAGAATCTCTCAGACAGAGAGTTAATGCATACCTTCCTTTCACAATTTTATTCAAAGGAGATTATCCCTCCTTCAGAAATAATAACACCCTTTTTGCCCGCAGAATCAAAACCCCTCGAAAAGTGGCTCCGACAGCGAAAAGAAGAGGATGTGAAGATATCAGCTCCCAAGACAGGAAAGAAAAAACAACTCCTTGCCATGGCATCAGAGAATGCAGGGCTTATATTCAGAGATAAAAGGGAGCCGAGGATAGATGACATTTTAAAGGAGATGAAGGAAAGGTTGAGACTTGAGAAATCCCCTGAGGATATAGGTGCCTTTGATGTCTCGACTATCTCTGGTAATGAATCCGCAGGTGCCTTTGTATACTGGAAAGGTGGCGAGTTCAAGAAGGAAATGTACAGGAGGCTGAGGATAAAGACAGTTCAGGGGATTGATGATTATTCAATGATGGAGGAGATAATAGAGAGGATTATAAGAAACCTCGAGGGCAGTATGCCCGATCTAATTGTTATTGATGGAGGTAAAGGACAGCTCGAAATAGCTAAAAGGGTTATAGATAAGAATGTGACTTTATTTCGTGAACCCCCAATGCTCGCTGCCATTGCCAAGGACCCAGACAGGGCTTATACCCCGACATCAGAGGAACCTATAGACCTTGATGGTGGTAGGCCCTTTTGCCTTCTCCTTAAAAAAATAAGGGACGAGGCCCACAGATTTGCTATAGGCTATCACAGGAAGTTAAGGGCGAGAGAACTTATGAAATCGCCCCTCGAGAGGATTCCCGG
Source organism: Thermodesulfovibrionales bacterium (assembly GCA_030019415.1). Classification (GTDB taxonomy): domain Bacteria; phylum Nitrospirota; class Thermodesulfovibrionia; order Thermodesulfovibrionales; family SM23-35; genus JASEEX01. The sequence goes on along the minus strand of JASEEX010000022.1, from coordinate 31,959 downwards.
CATAGGAAAGAAAAGGAGGTTAGAACTTTTGAGACATTTTGGCAGTATAGAAGCCATAAGAAATGCTACCATTTATGAAATAGCACGGCTTAAAGGTTTCAATAAGAGGGTTGCAGAAAGGGTTATCGAAGGTCTTAAATAAAATAATGCAATTTACTACATAGAACACAAGGATACAAGATGCAAGATACAAGTGAAAAATATCATGTATCATGAATCAGGCATCAGGCATCATGCGTTAGAAGCATATCTCAGGGAGGTCTTTGGGCCTTCTGTCAGGCTCTTGGAGTTTGAAAGGCTCGGGGCTGGTGTTCATGGAACAGGCTTTCTCCTGACAATCGAGACAGAAGAAGGCAGAAGATCCTATGTCCTGAAAGATCTTTCACCAGAAGGCCTGGGACATGACTATCCATCTGATAGAGCAGCAGTATTTCTTCTGGCAAACGAGACCTACGGAAAACTCCCCAGACACATAAAGGCCATCGATGTCATAACAATCAAAGAGAATGGCACGATGAAATCCACCGGCGGAGGAGTCGATTATTTCCTGCTCATGGAAAAGGCAGAAGGCGAGAACTATTTTAATGACCTTACTGAATTCTCTAAAAAGGGCTCCCTCGATGAGAAGGATATAAAGAAGATAAAGGCGATGACCTCATATCTTGCTGAAATACACTCTCTCAAGAAGGATTCAAAGACCCTTTACTGGAGAAAGCTCAGAGACACTATAGGCCATGGCGAATGTCTTATGGGTGTCTTTGATTCATATCCTGACGGCACCCTTACATATGATGAGATGGCAGAGATCGTTAAGAAATCAGTAGACTGGAACGCAAGGCTGAAACCAAAATACAAGAGGCTATCACAGATACATGGAGATTTCCATCCGGGTAATATATGGTTTAAAGCAGAAGGGGGATTACATCCCCCTTCTGGAAACCCCCTGAATACTGAAATAGATTTTGTCCTCCTTGACAGGAGCCGCGGCCCGTGGGGTGAGCCTGCAGATGATGTAACGGCTCTAACAATCAACTATGTATTCTTTTCAATAAAACATCACTTCTCTATAGAGGGGCCCTACCTCGATGGATTGAGACTTTTTTATGAAAGCTATGTAGCTCTTACAGGCGATGATGAAATCTATAACGTCGTTGCCCCCTTTTATGCCTTTAGGGGTGCTGTAGTGGCAAACCCTGTTTTTTATCCTGAAGTTACCCCTGAACAGAGGAGACTCATTTTTAGGTTTGTCAACAATGTCCTCGACACTGACGGGTTTGAGCCCGGAAGAATTAATGATTATTTACGGTGAAAATTTTATATAGTTTTCCCAGTAGATAAGAAGCTCCCTCGTTGCCCTGAGGTCTCCGACACAGTACCTCGCAATATCGAGATATCGCCCGGCCTTGAATAATTCTTTGACCTCATCCCCTGTGATACCGCCTTCTTTGGGACTCTTTATCCCGAATGTCCTGCACCACATATCGAGATTAAACCTTCTGCGGGAGGCGCCATAAAATGTGAGCTGTTCGAGAATGTCTATATGCTTATCATTATATCTGTAGGGCATCAAATCCTTTCTTGGCTTTATCCTGTAGATAGCAGAACGTATTAAAATAAAAGGGCAGTCAAAGCTCCGTCCATTGAAGGTTATAAACTGGTCGTAGCCCTTGATAACATTCCAGAATTTCTCGAGGATCTCTTTTTCTGTCCCCGTTTCATAAAACACGTTATCTTCTTCGAAGGGTAGTAATGGATCACCTGCATTCTGGAAAAATACCCTCCCCCCTTGTGTATCGGGATCAAGTAATCCTATTGTAACGATTTCACCAGTGAGAGGATGGAAAGAAAGGCGGCCTTTTATCTCCTCTTTTTCACCTTCTGTCTCTGCATACCTCAAGAGGTATTCCTGCGTTGCCCTGTCGAGGGACTCAAAATCCTTTCCAACCGTCTCTATGTCAAAGATTACTCTGGACATTCAATCGATAAATCCCAATAACCAAATCCCCATCCGCCTGAGGCGGACAAATAAATCTCAATAACCAAGCATCAATAAACAAACTGTTTGGAAGTTGGAATTTGGTGATTGGTCATTCTCATTTTATTTATGATGCCTTAGGCAATTCCTTAAATACCTTCCACGTCTTGAGAAGGTCTATAGCCCTCTGAAGCTGTGTATCTTCTTTCTCATCCACTTCAATAGGCACCATCTCTTCAGGCTCCTTCGGTCTTTCTTCTATCTGATCATTCTTCAGGTGCCTCTCGAGATCCTTCTCTCTTAACACAGGATGCTCCTTACCTTTTTCTCTTATATCGAGTTTCACTATGATACCAGGAATAATCCCTGTTGCCTGTATGGAAGTCCCCTTTGGTGTATAATATCTTGCTGTTGTGAGCCTGAGGCCTGAACCATCACTGAGCGGGATTACTGACTGCACTGACCCCTTCCCGAAGGTCTTTACCCCGAGGACGACAGCCCTGTTCCAGTCCTTTAATGCACCAGCAACAATCTCTGATGCACTGGCACTGCCCTCATTAACTAATACAATCATCGGCATAGTGTAATCTGGTCTACCTTCCTCGGTATAGTACTCTGTCCTTTCGCCTTTTTTACCCTTGATATAAACTACCAACTTGCCCGGTGGCAGAAACTGGCTTGTAACACTCACGGCACTGTTAAGAAGCCCCCCGGGATTATTCCTGAGGTCAAGAATGAGGGCATTCATCTTCTCCTGCATGAGCTTCTCCGTGGCAATAGAGAGGTCTGCTGCCGTCTGTTCCTGGAACTGGCTTATCTTTATGTACCCAATACCATCCTCAAGGAGCCTTGATTTCACACTCTTTATCTTTATAACCTCTCTTATTATTGTAATGTCCTTTGTCTCTTTCCATCCCTCCCTGAGTATTGTTAAGGTTACAGGAGTTTTCGGTACCCCCCTCATTTTACTGACAGCGTCATGAAGACCCATGTGTTTTGTAGGTTCATTGTTTACCTTTATTATCCTATCACCTGCCTTTATGCCAGCCCTAAAAGCAGGCGTATCCTCTATCGGAGCTATTACTGTCAGCATCCCTTCTTTTATTCCTATCTGGATACCGATACCTCCAAACTCCCCTTTAGTATCAGCCTGCATCTCCTTATATGCCTCGGGGGTTAAAAAACCCGAGTGAGGGTCGAGGGAGCTAAGCATCCCCTTAATCGCCCCGTATATCAGGTCCTTTGTCTTTACATCTTCAACAAAGTTCTTTTTGACGATAGACAGAGCCTCTGTAAAGACCCTCAGTTCTTCATATCCTTCTCCCTCTGCGCCCACGATAGACCATCTACCAATAAGAATACCTGCTGAGGCTATAGCGAATATAAGAAGGAGCACCAGAATCGTTCTTTTCTTAATCATCTTTTCCATCCTCCAAGATTTACCCTGCACCGCATTTGGTGCATGGGTTACCCTGCACCTTTTTAATATCCTCTCGCTTACTGCGGGGTGTTTCTCAATATCTACCCACACCAAAATCTTCGTAGAATCTAACACCCGGAAAAGGTGCGGGCTTTACCTCTTTTTCAGCCAATGTAATGGATCAAGAGGCTTACCTCTATATCGCAGCTCAAAATAAAGGCCCGGGGCATTCAGGATTCCTGAATTCCCTACCCGTCCAATTGTCTGCCCTATGTTTATTATATCTCCAACCTTAAAAAAAATCTCTGATAGGCTTCCGTACAGAGTGTGGTATCCATCGCCATGGTTTACAATCATGAGTTGGCCATAGCCCTTGAACCATTCTGCGAAAACGACCTTCCCTTTATGAACAGCCTTCGCATAGAGATCGCTACCTGTCTGTATGAATATGCCGCTTCTAAAGACAGGGGTATCAAACTGGGGGTCTCTTTGAGAACCATAAGGGATCGCTATCTTGCCTTCAACAGGCCAGGGGAGTTTTCCTTTAAGCCCCGAAAACCCCTTCGCATGGTAGATATCTGCCTTCTCAGACTCCCTTATAACCTCGAGGAGTCTCCTTGAGGCCTCTTTTAACTCATTCAACATCTTCTCATAGGAGTATTTCTCTTTTTTTACAGATGCAAGTAGTATCTCTTTTTCCTTCTTTTTTTCTGTAAGGTCTGCCTCTTTAGCCCTAACTTTCTCTTCATTTCTCATGAGTTCTGCCTTGAGCATCATGAGCTGTTTCTCCTTCTCATGAAGGCTTTTCAGGTTATCCTTATAGCTGTTCAGTACTCTGTGCTCATAGGCAATAATATATTGTAAGTATTTCCACCTTTTCATCAGTTGAGAGATATCATCAGTGCTCGAAAGTAACATAACTATTTCGCCGGGGTGTCTGTTTTTCTGCATGGCCCTGAGTCTCCTCTTTATCCACTCTCTCTGCCTCTCGATGCTGCCTCTGTTAAGAGAAATTTCGGCCTCTACCTTTGATATCTCTGACTCTGTGTTTGTAAGTCTCTTTCTGTATTTTCTGAGTTCAGCCTCTGCCATGCTGAGTTCCCTGTTGGTTTTTTCTAAATCGGCGAGGATTGAGCGTTCACGTCTTTCTACTTTTCCGAGTTTTTCCTTATGTACCTTCGTCTCTCTCTGTATTTTTTTATATTCCTCCTGCGGCGTAGCAGCATAACAGTATAAACCAAGGTGAAAGGTGAAAAGAATAAAAACCCAAATCCAGCGATAAGGAAGGCGGGCTTGAGCGACACTAGATGCTCCTCCCTCTTTGCTCAATATCGGATCCTCCCGATAGCAATAGCAGCACCTACCATCCCGAGGAGGAGCCCTGTTAGCGGAAGGAGAAGGGATATATTAGTCGGGAAGATGATCCCCTTAAAGAAAGGGATCGAAAGGCTGAGCCTGAGAAAGACCAGGTAATACAATGATAGAATGCCGATCAGACTCAAAAGGCCACCACAAAAGCCAATAAAAGCTCCTTCTATAATGAAAGGTGCCCTTATGAATCTCTTTTTGGCTCCGAGAAGCTTATAGGTTTCTATCTCTTCTTTTTTCCTGTAAAAAAGTATCTTCACGGTGCTATAGCATACGAAGATCACTCCTCCAGACATTATTATGATGAAGACCGTGCCTATAGCCCTCGTCCCAACTTTTATGGAATATATAGAGGAGAGGAATTTTTCGCCATACTCTACCTCATCGATTCCCTCTATCGCCCTCATTTCAGATGCGAGCCTTTTTGCAGTCTCAGGGCACACTGCCTCCCTTTTAAGCTTTGCCTCTATCGAATTATGCAGAGGATTTTCTTCGAGGCCCTCGAACATATATGCTGCATCCTTTAACATTGTCTTGAGTTCTTTCAGTGCCTCACCTTTCGGGATGTATTTCACCATCTCTACGGCGTCATCTTTCCCAAGGGTATTCAGTATATTTTCTAACTCTTGCCTTGAGAGGTTATCCTTCAGATAAAACATCATGGAAAACTTCTCAGGGAGCTTTCTGGTTGTCGCATCAACATTGTAGACAAAAAGGGCAATGAGAGCTGTAATAAGGAGACCTGATGCTATTGTTAGAATGGAAAGGAAATTTATCCACTTCTCATGGAATATGCTCTGGGCTGCAAGCCTGAATGCATAGGGGACAGCCATTTAGCCCGTCTCCTCACCAACAAGATTCCCGCTGTCCAGCCTCAGAACCCTTCTACCCGTGTTACAAAAAAGCCCTCTGTTGTGTGTAGCGACCAGGATCGTCGCGCCTCTTGCATTGATATCTTTAAATGTTCTTATTATACCTGCTGAGGTATCTGGGTCCACATTGCCTGTTGGCTCATCAGCAAGGATAACTGCCGGTTCAGCAACTATAGCTCTCGCAATAGCAACCCTCTGCTGCTCGCCTCCTGACAGGGCAAAGGGGTAACTGTCCGCCTTGTGTCTCAGGTTTACTACCTTAAGAGAGTCTAGTGCCCGAGTCTTCAACCCTTTTTCGTCCACTCCTCTTATCCTGAGGGCAAGGGCAACATTTTCAAAGACACTCCTGTTATTGAGGAGTCTAAAATCCTGGAATACAAACCCAATATTTCGCCTCAGTAAGGGTATGCTTGATTCTTTCAACTTGTCTATCTCCCATCCTGCTATCGAAATATTACCCTCGTCAGGTTTTTCCGCAAGGTATATTAACCTGAGGAGTGTTGTCTTTCCTGAACCACTTGGCCCGGTTACAAACACCATCTCCCCTTTCTCGATGGAAAAGGTTACATCCCGCAAGGCTGTCTGATTATCATAGTGCTTTGATACTCTATGAAAGTGTATCATCGCCCTAGTGCTTCTTTAATTGTTCTTACGATATCATCTGCAGTAAGGCCATAAAGTTTTAATAATTCCTCTGGTGTCCCGGAGCATCCGAAGGCGTCCTTTATTCCTATCCTGTAAAGGTAAGTAGGGTGGTTTTCGGAGAGAAATTCACTTACAGCACTTCCCAGACCACCTATAATCGAATGCTCTTCGGCGGTAACAATGAGCCTGCATGCCTTTGCGGTATTAAGTAAGGTCTCCGTGTCGAGGGGTTTTACAGTGGACATATTTACTACACCCGTATCTATGCCTTCCTGTTTAAGGATTTTTGCAGCCTCCAGTGCTATGGAGACCATAATCCCCATTGCCACTATATTTGCATCCCTGCCCATGTAAAAGGTATAAGCCTTTCCTATCGTGAACTCGTAATCATCAGGCATTACAGCTGGAACCTTAGCCCTTCCGAGCCTCACATAAACAGGACCGTAATAATCTGCTATGGCATTTATGACCTGCCTTGTTTCATAACCATCAGAAGGGACTATGACCGTCATGTTCGGGAGAACTCGCATAAGTGTAACATCCTCTGTTGCCTGGTGAGAGGCACCGTCTTCACCGACTGAGATACCTCCGTGTGTTGCTACAAGCTTCACATTTAGGTTCGAATAACAGACGGCCTGTCTTATCTGTTCCCATGCCCTTCCTGTCTCAAAGACTGCGAAGGTTGATGCAAAGGGAAGCTTTCCTGATAGTGCCAGTCCAGCCGCAGTGCCGACCATGTCCTGTTCAGCTATCCCTATATTGAAAAAACGGTCGGGGAAGGCCTTTGCAAACTTCCCTGTCTTTGTTGAGCCAGAGAGGTCTGCATCAAGGACAACCACGTCCTTACGCTCCTTACCGAGCTCGAGAAGTGCCTCTCCATAGGCATCCCTTGTTGCTATAGCCTCTTCTTTTACCCCTGTTTTTTGCTCCGTGCTATGTAGTCTTTTATCCATTAACTTCAAGTTCCTTTAGTGCCCTTTCGAGTTCTTCCTGTGTAGGTGCCACCCCGTGATATTCAACCTTTCCCTCAAAGAAAGATACACCTTTTCCTTTAATAGTACGGGCAAGGACTACACTCGGCTTTCCCTTAACTGTTTCTGCCTCATCAAAGGCATTGAGTATTTCCTCCCAATTATGCCCATCAATCTCTATAACATTCCATCCGAAGGCGCTCCATTTAGAGGCAACGGGCTCTATAGCCTTCACCTTTGACACAGGACCGTCTATCTGAAGGCCATTGAGGTCTACTATTGCGCATAAGTTGTCAAGCCTGTAATGCGCTGCTGTCATCGCAGCCTCCCAGACCTGACCCTCCTGTATCTCACCATCACCCAAAAGGCAGTATACCCTTGAACTGAGATTGTCCATCTTCAGGCCTATCGCTATTCCGTTAGAAACAGAGAGACCCTGGCCTAAAGAACCTGTTGAAATCTCAACGCCTGGAAGGGCCCTTGAACAAGGATGGCCCTGAAGTGGACTGCCTAATTTTCGGAGCGTCTTGAGCATGGAGATGTCGAAATAACCTGTCATAGCTAATACAGCATAAAGCAAAGGGGCTGCGTGGCCTTTAGAAAGTATAAATCTGTCCCTTTCTCTCCAACTCGGGTTATCTGGTCTGTGCCGCATCTTAGAGAAATAAAGGGCTGTGACAATATCAGCAGCAGATAAAGAACCGCCTGTATGGCCTGAACCAGCCACTGCAAGCATCTTCAGTATCTCCACCCTCACCAACTTTGCCTGTGCCTTCAGGAAGGTTATATCCCTTTCCCTGCAGCCGCGTGAATCTTTCATTTGCTGGATAGAATCCCCTTTTTTAAAAAAGTTTTCAAAACTATCTTTTATTATACTAATTATATAAACGAAGGGCAAAAAAGGAAGGCGTTTTAATTAATTAATGGAGAAGGAAAGATACCTGAGGGAGCTCTCAAAATGTGTACGCTGCGGAAGCTGCAAGGCCTTTTGTCCGACTTACGATGAGGATAAAACAGAGGCGATGGGTGCGAGGGGAAGGCTTGTACTCCTCTGGGGGCTCTCTGAGGGCCTGCTCAAGCCATCAAGAATCTTAAATGACCGCATATTTAGCTGTATATTGTGTGGTGCCTGCTCAGGGTTATGTCCGCCAGGAGTTGATATACAGGAGGTTATATACCACGGTAGAAGCCTTCTCAGAAGGTCAGACGCGAAGAGACGATCTCTCCGTTTTCTTACGAAATTTTATACTAAAAGGCCGGAGCTGAGTTTCAGGCTCCTCAGAATGGCCCAGTACATACTCCCACATCTATTGAAAAAAGGAACCCTCCACTTTCTCCCCGAACTGCCTGAAGTATCCCTAAAAAATGAAGGTCGGGTATTTACGATTTCGAAAAAGAAAGGCAGAGTTGCGGTCTTCACAGGGTGTACTGTTAATTTCCTTTATCCACATTTAGGGAGAACCCTCATCAACATCCTTCAGAGACTCGATTATGAAGTAATCCTTCCAGCAGGTGAGGTCTGCTGTGGAGTACCCTTAAGGACTCTCGGTCTTGAAGAAAAAGCTATAGAACTTGCAAAAAAGAATCTCGGAATATTCAGCAGACTGAATGTTGAGGCGATACTGAGTCTCTGTCCGACATGTACATACGCTCTGAAAGTAGAGTACCCAAAGCTTATAGGTAAAGGCCTGGAAAGGGCGATGGACATATCAAGTTTTCTTATTGATAAATTAAGTACCTCTCACTTCTCACTTCTCACTTCTCACTTTAAAAGTGCAACTTACCATGACCCATGCCACCTCAGTTATGGGTTAGGTGTAAAAAGAGAGCCGAGAGAGATTATTAAAAACATCGGCATTGACTTAATCGAGACTGAAGAGCAGAGATGCTGCGGCTTCGGAGGCATTTTCAGCTTATCCTATCGAGAAATCTCAGAGGGACTACTCGAAAAGCGCATCAAGGACCTTAAAAAGACAGGGGCAGAGACAATCATTACTGCCTGTCCTGGGTGCATGATGCAGCTAAGCAGAGGGGCCAAAGATACGCCAGTATTACATTTAATCGAGACTATAGAGGAGACATGCTTCAGCAGTAACAAGTGACAAATTTATAGTATAATGCTACCGGCATGTTAATAAAATCCTTTTACAAGGAGGATTTATGAAATTCTTCATCGACACAGCAAATATTGAAGAGATTAAGAAGGCGTGGGGGCTTGGTGTTATAGATGGTGTAACAACAAACCCATCCCTTATATCAAAGGAGGGTAGAAACCCAGTTTCATTACTAAAGGAAATCTGCAGTATTGTCAATGGCCCAGTGAGTGCAGAGGCAGTAAGTATGACCGCGGATGAGATGGTCAAAGAGGCTGAATCCCTCTCAAGAATCCATGAAAACATTGTGGTAAAAATTCCGATGACTGAGGAAGGGCTCAAGGCTGTAAAGAGGCTGTCGGGAATGGGTATTAAGACGAATGTAACTCTCATCTTTTCACCAACACAGGCATTGCTTGCTGCAAAGGCCGGCGCAACTTATATAAGTCCTTTTGTAGGGAGACTCGATGATATAAGTCATACCGGAATGGGAATTGTCAGCGAGATAATAGACATATATGGAAACTATATGTTTGATACCGAGGTGATAGTAGCCAGCATAAGAAACCCACTTCATGTTGTGGAGGCTGCGAAGATGGGTGCTCACATCGCAACGATTCCTTATTCTGTTATAATACAATTAATAAAGCATCCCCTTACAGACATAGGCATTGAAAGATTTTTGAAGGACTGGGAGAAAGTTCCGAAAAAACAGTGAATAGTGAATAGTTATCAGTGAACAGTGAGATTCTACCAGAAGACAACCCTTTCGCTCATTCTCGCCCCGCACTATGACATAGTGCGGGGCTCCGAGGTAAATTCTGTCTTCGACAGAATTTAAAGCCGCTCAAAGGTTGTCTTCTGGTAGTAACGATGAGGTAAAAATGCCGATTTATGAGTATAAATGCAAAAGCTGTGGTGAAGACTTTGAGAGGCTCATTTTTGGAAATCAGGAAGTCAGATGCCCAAAATGTGACTCTGAAGACATAAAAAAGAAGTTTTCTGTTTTTTGTGCGACAGGCACGGAAAAACCCCTTGCCGGTTCATCCGTCTGCACATCCTGCAGTAAAAGCACATGCAGCACATGCCAGTGAGACAGTACTGAGTGACAAGTTATGAGTTAAAAGTGAAAGACTTTCAAAATTTATAACTTTTAACTGTTCACTTTTAACTTTCAACTCTTACTCCGGTTGCCTGAATGGATTTGCCCTTAATACCTTGGCAAGTTTTGGGGGCCTCCCTTCCAGCACAAAGATTGCCATGCCCCTCTCCTCGATCCTTTTGCCCCTGATTATCCATATGCCATTCCATGAGACATTAAGATAAACGGTAGAGTCCTCTATCTCAACCCATGTTGGAGTAAAGGTGAGTTCAACGCTGTCAAAACTTTTAACAGCTCCAATGAGTTCTCTATAGCCATCTTTTGTAGAATTCCTCTCGAGGTCTATACGGTCATTTTTTATGTAGGCATTTCTAATGACTTCTAAGAGTCTAAATGCCTCTTGTGCTATTTTTGACTCTGTTGAAACCTGCTTAACTTCTTTTTTCCCACATGATGACAGGAGTAAAAGTGCAATTAAAACGAGTAACGAGTAACGAGTAACGAGTAACGAGTTATACATCAATATTCCTTGCCTCAAGGGCATGGGTAGTAATGAAATCTCTTCTGGGATCAACCTGATCTCCCATGAGTATTGTGAATATCTCGTCTGCCTGGACTGAGTCCCGGACATTAATCTGGAGGAGTGTTCTTTTATCAGGGTCCATTGTCGTCTCCCATAACTGCTGGGGATTCATCTCTCCGAGGCCTTTGTAACGCTGGATGGTGAGTCCTCTCTTGGCCGCCACAAACGCAATTTCGAGGAGCCCCGAGCTTGTGGATACCTCCCTTAGTCCTCCCTTTGTTTGTATCTTGTAGGGTGGCCCTCCGAGGTCCCTTATGATGCTATAAAGGTTTTCCAGTTCTCTGAATTCAGGAGACGTGAGAAAATTAATGTCCAGGTTGAGTTTGTAGTTATGCCTCCTTATCTCAACCCCATAGGTCTGATGTTCTTCATCGAGCTGGATCTCACCTATATTTATGCTCTGGTCCTTTTCTTTTATCATCCTCAGGAACTCTTCTACCCTCACCCTGTCTTTCAATGTATCTTTATTTATACCCGATAATAGTATGAACTGTAGAAGATCGGGGTCTTTTCTTCTCCTCTCAAACCATTCAATCAACCGCCCGAATCTGGATAGCCTTTTAAGATATGGAATAAGGGCCTTTCCTTTCATGGCCTGTCCCTTTATAGGAATCTCGAGTTCATCTGATGCAAGCTCAAAGAGCATATTCTGCATCTCTGTCTCGTTCTGAATATATTTCTCTGTCTTGCCCTTTTTCACCTTAAAGAGCGGTGGTTGGGCAATGTAAAGATAGCCCTTTTCTATAACCTGAGCCATCTGCCTGTAAAAGAAGGTGAGAAGCAATGTCCTTATGTGTGCGCCATCAACATCAGCGTCTGTCATGAGGATAATTTTGTGATACCTTATCTTTGATATATCGAAATCATCTGGCCCTATGCCTGCGCCTAAGGCTGTTATGAGCACCTTTATCTCCTCCGAACTAAGCATCTTGTCAAACCTTGCCTTCTCAACATTCAGTATCTTTCCACGAAGAGGGAGTATGGCCTGAGCGCGCCTGTCTCTGCCCTGTTTTGCAGAACCCCCTGCAGAATCTCCTTCGACAATGAATAGCTCGCTTAGCAAAGGGTCTTTCTCTGAACAGTCTGCAAGTTTTCCGGGCAGGTCCGTAACTTCGAGTGCCCCTTTTCTCCTCGTTAATTCCCTCGCCTTCCTTGCTGCCTCCCTCGCTCTTGCTGCCTGGAGTGCCTTTTCAACGATCTTTCTTGCTACGGATGGGTTTTCTTCGAAATACGCCCCGAGGCTATCATTCACTATGGATTCAACGGCTCCTTTTACCTCGCTGTTTCCGAGCTTCATCTTTGTCTGTCCCTCAAACTGAGGGGACAAAAGTTTGAGGGCTATAACGGCTACCAGCCCCTCTCTGATGTCCTCCCCTGAAAGGGCCTCTTTTCCATTCTTTAGGAGCCCTGAGGAAATTGCATAGCTGTTTACCGTCCTTGTAAGGGCTGACTTAAAGCCGATGAGATGAGTCCCTCCTTCTTTTGTATTTATATTGTTGGCAAAGGTGTAAAGGGTCTCTGTATAGCCGTCATTATACTGGAGGGCTATTTCGACAATAATGTCTTCCCTTTCACCAGAGATATAAATAGGCCTGTGATGAAGAGGGGTCTTGTTTTTATTCAGGTGTTCAACAAAGGATACAATCCCACCGCTATAATGGAACACCTTCATTTTCTCTGTCCTTTCATCTAAGAGGGTTATCTTTAGTCCCCTGTTAAGAAATGCCAATTCCCTCAGCCTCTGAGATAAGATATCATAACTGAAATCCAAAACCTCGAATATCTCAGGGGCGGGCTTGAAAGTAACCTTTGTGCCCCTTCCCTTTGTCTTTCCAACGACATTGAGGGGGCCTATCGGGCTGCCCCTTTCATAATGCTGTTGATATACATTTCCGTTCTGCTTTATCTCTACGTCAAGCCATTCTGAAAGGGCATTCACGACGGATACGCCAACTCCGTGCAATCCACCCGATATCCTGTATGCCTTTGATTCAAACTTCCCTCCTGCATGCAATTCTGTAAGAGCTACCTCTACTGCTGAGCGACCTTCAGGGTCACCTGGGTGGGCTTCTGTCGGTATTCCCCTCCCATCATCTATTACCGTGCAGCTTCCATCGTGATGGATTATCACATCTATGTTCTTGCAGAAGCCTGCGAGGCATTCATCAACGCTGTTATCAACTACTTCATAAACAAGGTGGTGTAGACCTTCTATCCCTGTGGTGCCTATGAACATTGCAGGCCTTTTCCTGACGGCATCGAGGCCTTTGAGTATCTTTATATCCTCAGCACCATAGGACTCGTTCTCGTTTACCTTTTCTTCCATTCACTCACCCTTTTATCGTGCACCAAATGGTGCACGATTTTATATCCTCATCGGCATGATCACACACCTATAATCTTCCCCTCCCTCCCCTTTAACGAGCACAGGGCTCAATGGGTCCTGAAGCTCAAGGACGACGTTCTCTGACCTCACCACCCCGAGAACATCTATCAGATATCTCGCATTAAAACCAATGGAAAGTCTGTCACCTTTATAGTCTATTGCAACTTCTTCCCTTGCCTCGCCTATGTCTGGGTTCGATGAGGAGACAACAAGGCTATCTTCTCCGATGTCAAACCTAACAGCATTGGCCCTTTCCCTGGACATTACCGATACCCTGCGCAGCACCTTTGTAAAGGTATCCCTCCTTATGGATACCTTCTTTTCATTTGCCTGAGGGATAACATTCTCATAATTAGGGTATGTTCCCTCTATAAGCCTCGTCAGGAACTGCACTCCGCCTGAGGCGGAACCTACACTGAAAAGCAAGTGGTTTTTCCCGATTGAAATTTTGGTCTTCTCTGCTTCTCTGTCGAGGAATCGCCTGAGCTCAGAGACCGCCTTCCGAGGGACTATTAGCCTTTTTTCATCTTTTACTTCTCCATCCATCTGTTTAATTATTAATGCCAGCCTGTGGCCGTCTGTCCCCACAATGGTGAGGGATTTATTCCCGGGCTGAGCATGAAAAAGAAGGCCATTAAGTGTATACCTGGTATCACTCTCTCCAGCGGAATAGATTGTCTTTTCTATCATCTCCATCAATACCGTGGCATCAATGGTTATTTCCTCGACATCTTCCATCACCGGCCACGCAGGAAATTCACTTGCCAAAAGACAGGCAACCCTAAAATCGCTCGCACCGGCCCTAATCTTGAGCCATTGCTCATCGACTGATTCTAATAATAGATCCCCGTCCATCTCCCGCACTATCTCAAAAAGCTTTCTTGCAGGTATGCAGAGTCTTCCCTCCTCCTCAACCCTTACCTCGATTGGCTCTTTGAGTGCAGTCTCTAAGTCAGTAGCAACTATATATGAACCTTTCTTGCCTGCATTAAGAAGAAAATGGCTTAAAACAGGCATGGCATTCCTCTTCTCTACTATATTCTGAATATTTGATAGCTTCTCCTGCATCTCATCCTTTGATACATTGAGTTTCATGACCCCTCCTCTATGCTCCAACCACCAATAATCAATACCCAAACACCAAACAATTTCTAAGTTGTTTGGTTATTGTATTTTGGTTATTGGTCATTAAAAGCTTACGGTTTTATCTTACGTAAAAGGTTTCCTATCATCCTGTTAAATGTCTCATCCTTTGCCCTCTTTTCTTCAATCTGCTTACATGCATAGATAACAGTTGCGTGGTCTTTACCACCAAAACCCTTTCCAATATCGCTAAGAGACATGTCGGTGAGTTGTTTGGTTATATACATGGCTATCTGCCTTGGTAAGGCGACCTCCTTTGTCCTCTTCTTCGCCTTTATATCAGCCAATTTGAGCCCAAAATATTCGCAAACTATTTTCTGTACATAGTCTGCTGTCACGGGTCTTTCGTCTTCCTCAATAAGGTCTCGGAGGATATTTTTCGCCATCTCTTTGTCAACAGGCCCCCCTGCCAATGATGCCTGGGCACCGAGGCGAATGAGACAACCTTCTAACTCCCTTATATTAGATTTTACTTTCGATGCGAGATAATAAGCAACATCCTCAGGGATGTTTATCCCTTCCATCGCAGCCTTTTTGAGTAAAATGGCAATCTTTGTCTCCACCTCAGGCGGTTGTATATCAGCAATGAGCCCCATGCCGAACCTCGATCTGAGCCTGTCTGTAACGGCTGTCATCTCCTTTGGTGGCCTGTCACTGGAGACTACTATCTGTCTCTGCCTTTCATAAAGGGCATTGAATGTATGAAAGAACTCTTCCTGTGTTGCTGGCTTGTTCGCTACGAACTGTATGTCATCCAGGAGAAAAATGTCCAGGCTTCTGTATTTATCCTTAAACTCCCCCATCTTGTCATGTCTTAATGCAGATACTACCTCGTTTGTAAATTGTTCTGAAGATGCATAGAGGACTATAAGGTCAGGATTCTTGTCAATCGCAGCATTACCTATGGCATTTATGAGATGGGTCTTCCCAAGACCTACGCCACCATAAATAAATAGTGGATTATAAGTCCTGCCAGGTGCCTCTGAAACAGCCTTTGCTACTGCTTGGGCAAACTGGTTACTCGGCCCCACTACAAAATTCTCAAATGTATATTTAGGGTTAAGATATATACCTTTGCTCACCAGCCTCTGTCTCCGGCTTTCTAACTTCATGTCTATCTCCTTGACAAGGGGATCTATCTTTTCTTCTGTTCTGTAACGAATGTTTACCGGGAATCCTAAAACACTCTCTATGGATTCAGCTATTAAATCTGGATGGTTATCCTCTATCCAATCTCTAAAAAACCTATTAGGAATGTCTATGGTTGCCTGTTGCTCCTCCAAATGAGAGAGTTTAATAGGCATGAACCAGAGCTCTGTTGTACTACTGCCTATTTTTTTCTCTATCTCTAAGAGACTATTATTCCAAATATCTTCCAAATTCATTTACAACCACTAATTTACTAACAATTTACTAACATATGTTAGTAATCTCTGAAAAAAGGTATATAATTATAACTGATGTTAACAGGATTATCTTATCTATTATAATGTTACCTACTACTCGCTCAAAAATGTTAAAAATTAAATAACCATTTATACTTTTATTAACACCGAAGAGCCTCTCTCAGTCTATGTAGGGCTTATTTTTAAACATGTAAACACTTGCTACTATAACTACTCTTTTAACTTATATAAATACTGGAGTAATAAGAGTTAGTAAACCTTATCTCTTACTTTTTCGAGATAGGCCTTTATAAAGTTATCTATGTAGCCATCAAGTACAGCATCTACATTACCTGTCTCGATGCCTATCCTATGATCCTTCACACTTCTGTAAGGCTGAAGGATATAAGACCTTATCTGATTTCCCCATGCAATACCTTTTTTATCTCCCATAAAGATTTCCATCTTTTTTTCCTGCTCCCTCAGTCTCAGATCATAAAGACGCGCCTTTAATATCTTTATAGCAATAGCCCTATTTTTATGTTGTGAGCGTTCATTCTGACAACTGACAACAATACCAGTCGGGATATGGGTGAGCCTTACAGCCGAGGATGTTTTATTTACATGCTGCCCTCCTGCACCAGAGGCCCTAAAGGTCTCCATCCTTATATCATCTTCTCTTAACTCTATGTCAATATCATCTTCAACCTCAGGATATACAAGTACAGCAACAAAGGATGTATGTCTTCTCTTGTTTGCATCGAAGGGTGAAATCCTGACAAGTCTATGAATCCCTACCTCAGCCTTCAGATATCCGTAAGCATATGGACCTATTATTGTAATAGTAGCACTTTTTATTCCGGCCTCTTCACCTATTTGTAACTCAACAATCTGGGTACTGAACTTATGCCTCTCTGCCCATCTTAGATACATTCTCATGAGCATCTGCGCCCAATCTTGGCTTTCTGTCCCACCTGCACCTGGATGGATAGTGAGGATAGCATTATTTTTATCCATTTCCCCAGAAAGAAGATTCTGGATCTCCAGTGATGCCAGATCCTCTTTCAAATCCTTAATCTCTTTCCGCAAATCATCCAGAAAGATATCTCCACTTTCTTCCTCGAGTATCCCTATTGATTCTTCTAAATAATAGAGCTTGTCAGAAAGCGACTCAAAATGGGATACGATATCCTCAAGCCTTGCCCTTCTTTTTAGCAGTTCCTTGGTCATTTGAGGAAATGACCACACCTTCTCTGAGGTTAGGTCTTTTTTAATCCTTTCGATCTCTTCTTTTAATCCCGGTAAATCAAAGATAACCCCTTAAGGACTCAATCTTGACCCTGAGGATTGATAACTCTTCTTTTAGCTCTTTCTGTATTAGCATACTACCTCCTTAGCCCCTTCTGGCCTTCCCAAATATGTCAGCCAGCAATAGTATTGAAAAAACAATGCATAGATAAGAAAAAAGGTCACCGTACTTTGTATAAAAACTCCTGGTAATATCAGTCTTTATATCCTGTGTTAGTATTGCCTGCTGAAATAGATTGGTTTTTGAGAGTATCCTACCATTGCTATCTATAAAGCCTGAGATACCTGTGTTTGCTGCTCTTATCAGAGGCTTTCTGTTTTCAACCGCGCGGAAAACAGCCATGCTGAAATGTTGGTAAGGACCTGTCGTCCTTCCAAACCATGCATCATTAGTAATATTTACGATAAAATTACCACCTTTTAAGTAGAACTTTCTTACAAGTCCGGGGAATATTATCTCATAGCATATTAAGGTAGCGAAACCCCCAGATGGGGTCTCAGCCCTAAAATAATAGTCGCCATGAATGTAGTCCCCAATACCTACAACAAGCTTGTCCATGAAGAAAAAGACCTTTTGTAAGGGGACATATTCTCCGAAAGGGACTAAATGTATTTTATCATAAATATAAGAGACCTTTCCAGCCTTATCGAGCAGTACCGCACTATTTGAAAGAAGATGCCTCCCCCCTTCTTTCCCCTTTGCAAGGATCCCTCCAAAGAGGAGATAAGCATTGAGGCCCCGTTGAAAATCAATAAGTTGTTCAGTATATCGCTTATCTGAATTGAAATAAAAGGGCACCGATGTTTCTGGCCATACTATAATTGCCGGGGAAGAGGAAGCTGCCTCCGTAGATAATCTTTTATAAGTCTCTATTACAGCATCCTGATAAGTAGGCTCCCACTTTTTATCCTGCTCGATATTTCCCTGTATTACGCTTGCCCTTAAATCTTCTCCAGGTCTTTCCCGTGAAAGCCTCCAGTGACCATATATGAAAGTTGTTATGACGAACAAGAGGATAATAGATAATCCAATCACTGTCTGTGACAACGGGAAGAGAGGCATTTCCCTGACGCACCTTCTTATAAGTAATATCTCTGCCACCGCACCATTTACAGCCACTATAAGAAAGGATACACCGTAGATACCTGTTATGTCGGCAATCTGGATAATACTAAGAAACTTATACTGCGTATATCCTATACTTGACCAGGGAAAGCCGGTAAATAAATAGGAGCGTAGAAACTCAAGAGCTACCCATAACGAGGGTGCGAAAAAAATGGTCGGGAAACGAGAGGCCTTGATGTTCATCGAGAATAGCAGAGCAAAAAGGCCTGTATATAGGCTGAGATAAAGGCAGAGTAAAAAAACAATGGCAATGCTTACAATAAAAGGGATGCTACCATAATGATTTATTGAATGATATATCCAATACTGGGTTCCAAAAAAATAAGGGATACCGAGGAGAAGGCCTGCCTGAAATGCCTGTTTTGGTTTTTTGTTATAGAGGGACAGGAGAAACGGGACAAGTGCTATCCAGGCAAGAAAAAATAAATCTATTATAGGATAACATAATACAAGAAGGAGGCCTGATATGAATGCAGGCCCATATGTGTTTATTAAGTTTTTTGGGTTCATTGTGTTTGCTTGGTTTACTCAGTTAATTCCTTAAATACTTATTTTACTTCAAAACTCTGTAAACTGTGTAAACTCAAGAAACTCAACAAACCGGAAAATCCAAGCTTGACAGTAAAGAAGTTAAAATTGTAAAGTTTAAAAATTGTGGGCAGTTAGCTCAGTCGGTAGAGCAGAGGCCTGAAAAGCCTCGTGTCCGCAGTTCGATTCTGCGACTGCCCACCATATCTCACCTTTATAAATCCCTCTTTCGATATCTCTTCCCTGTATATTTGGATTCCGAAGGGCAGGGAATAACCAATTACCAAATTACAATAACCAAATAATAATCAAACAATCAGAGTTTGGTGATTGTTTATTGAAGCTTATTTGGTCCGCCTGAGGCGGATTGATTTTTGGTTATTGGTGATTTGAAAAGTGGAAGTTTCTTGAAAAAAGTCATGGTAGGCGATGCAGGGATTGAACCTGCGACCTCTTCCGTGTGAAGGAAGCGCTCTCCCACTGAGCTAATCGCCCGACAGAGATTGGAGCCGGTGGGGAGAGTCGAACCCCCGACCCGCTGATTACGAATCAGCTGCTCTGCCTCTGAGCTACACCGGCGGGTAGTGAGCCGTGGAGGATTCGAACCTCCGACCCGCTGATTAAGAGTCAGCTGCTCTACCAGCTGAGCTAACGGCCCTGAGCCTTGAGGGGCTTAGCCCCTTTTTGCCCCGCGCCTGAGAGGATTCGAACCTCCGACCCTCGGCTCCGGAGGCCGATGCTCTAATCCACTGAGCTACAGGCGCACTCGCAACAGTTCAAAGTTATAAGTTAAAAGTTGAGACAATAAGTAAAGACAAACCTTTAACTTCAAACTCCAATTTTGCAAAGCAAAATTGGCTGGGGTGGACGAGGGGACTCGAACCCCCAACAC
The DNA here is from genome assembly GCA_030019415.1 of Thermodesulfovibrionales bacterium. Lineage (GTDB taxonomy): Bacteria > Nitrospirota > Thermodesulfovibrionia > Thermodesulfovibrionales > SM23-35 > JASEEX01. The sequence continues at coordinate 12,162 of JASEEX010000022.1, read as the reverse complement.
CTGGAGCCACAGTCCAGTGCTCTAACCATTGAGCCACGCCCACCATTTCTGCTCCAAAAGGTCTCCGACTTTTTGGAGACCTCATAACTCAGACGGAAGTCTTAGTTAATAGTAAAACAAAAATAGATAATACCGTCAACTTAGATAAAGACACTAATAACTATTAACTAACAACTGCGAATTTCGCTTCGCGAAATTCGCATGGCGCGCCTGAAGGGATTCGAACCCCTGACCCACTGCTTAGAAGGCAGTTGCTCTCTCCAACTGAGCTACAGGCGCACTGATTAGTTATTAATGAATAGTGATTAGTTAATAGTAAAACTAACAAATATTATTTTACAATTTCTGACTTGACACTAACCACTAAAAACTAACAACTATCATTGGTGCCGGTGGTGGGAGTCGAACCCACACGGGGTTGCCCCCACCGGATTTTGAGTCCGGCGCGTCTGCCAATTCCACCACACCGGCATGCAATAAATTAAATTCCAATAACCAAATCTCAAATTCCAAATAATTACCAATGACCAAAATACAATAACCAAATAATAAGCATTGATTCAATTACCAAGATGGAGGCATTCACAACATCTATTTTTCTTATCGCAGGGTTCATATGTGCAGTTGCAGTATTTCTTAAATTTTTGTTGTATACATTCCATGGGTAACTCTCCAAGGTTATCGAGAAAATCACGATTAAGACAGGCGGCAGGTTGCTATTTCCCGATACAGAAATTTTTAAATATATTCTCGAGTATGTCTTCTGTTGTTACGGCTCCAACAATCTCACCCAGCCTGTCGAGGGAATCCCTGAGCTCAAGGGCGATTATCTCGAGAGGTTTATCCTCTAAGAACCCGGATATGGCCCTCTCGAGAGATGCCAGAGCATTTTCTATCGCAATTTTATGTCTGAGATTTGTAACGAGAACACCATCCCTCCCTTCTTTCCAGTCCTTCAGACATGACTCGAATATTCTATCTTTAAGTTCCTCAAGACCATCACCTCTGGTAGCAGAGATTTGCAAGATGCAGGATGCATGATGCAAGACGCAGGATGCGAACATGTCTTTATCAAATACAGATGGGAGGTCGCATTTATTCATGACGATAATTGCATTCTTACCCTTTATCTTCTCCATAACCTCAAAATCCTCATCACTTAGATGTTCGCTGCCATCAAAAATGGCAATCACAAGGTCAGCATTCTCAATGCTCTGAAGACTCCTTTTTACGCCTTCCTTCTCAGCAATATCTTGTACATTCCTTATCCCTGCTGTATCCATAATCCTCAAGGGAAGACCATCTATGTTTAGATACTCTTCAATAACATCCCTCGTCGTACCCGGAAGCTCTGTCACTATTGCCCTGTCTTTTCTGAGGAGTGCATTAAGAAGGGATGATTTACCCACATTTGGTCTTCCAACGATTGCTGTTGAAAGTCCTTCCCTGAAGAATCTTGCCTCATCATAGGTCTTAAGGAGTTTCTGGAGTTCTGTTCCAATCTCTTTCATTGACTCTAACATATCCTCTTTTGAGGCTATCTCTATATCATCCTCAGGGAAATCTATATATGCCTCTAAATAGGCACAGAGCTCTTTCAGCCTATCTCTCAGTGCAGTTATCTTTTCAGAGAGACCGCCCTGAAGCTGCTCAATCGCAATCCTTCTGCTTTCATCGGTCTTAGACCTTATAAGATCGAGTACTGCCTCTGCCTGGCTGAGATCTATCCTTCCATTTATAAATGCCCTCTTAGTAAACTCCCCTGGCTCTGCAAGCCTTGCACCTTCTTTAAGGACTAACTCGAGGGTCTTTCTCAGGGTGACCATACCTCCGTGGCAGTTTATCTCAACAACATCCTCTCTTGTGTAAGTATAAGGAGATCGCATAACCGTAACAAGCACTTCGTCAATCTCTTCACCTGTTAAGGGGTCTTTTATATGGCCGTAGATTACCCTGTTGGAACCCAAATCCTTAAGGGATTTATTTTTGGGTGAAGTGAAAATTTTTTCTACAATCTTTATAGAATCTCTCCCGCTTAATCTGACAATACCTATCCCTCCTTCCCCAAAGGGGGTGGATATCGCAGCGATGGTGTCATCATGAAACATCTCTATTCATAGTATACCGCAGATGTCATTCCGACCCCATATTTAAATACGGGGTCGGATCTCGTTTTGAGATTGCTTCAGTCGTCCGCCTAAGGCGGAGACCTCGCAATGACGAGAGAGGCGTTGAGGACAGGACATAAGGGAGTCAGGATGCTTTTTTCGCGAGTTTTTTGTTTGCGTATAACTGCTGGGCGATGCTGAAGACGTTGTTCATTAGCCAGTAGAGGACGAGGCCAGATGCGAAATTCAGGAACAGAAAGGTAAATATAATTGGCATAAGCATCATTATCTTGTTCTGGGTTGGATCCATAGAAGTTGGAGTCATCTTCTGCTGGATCACCATGGTGATACCCATGAGTATGGGCAATGGACCCACAGCAAACCCCCCGATTAAGGGAAACCATTCAGGAATGTGCCCCAAAAGTGTATCAGGTGCTGAGAGGTCTTTTATCCATAGCATGAATGGTGCGCCCCTAAGTTCTATTGCTATTAACAATATTTTGTAGAGAGCAAAGAATACAGGTATCTGAAGGAGTATAGGGAGACAACCTCCCAAAGGGTTTACCTTATGCTTTTTATAAAGCTCCATCATCTCTCTTTGCATCCTCTGTGGGTCTTTCTTGTATTTTTCTTTTACTTCAGCCATCCTGGGTTGTAACTCATGCATCTTCTTCATCGCCTTCTGACTTTTGTTAACGAGCGGTATAAAGGGTATCCTTATGATTAGGGTGAGCAGGACTATCGCCCATCCATAATTGCCGAGAAATTTATAAAAGACCTTCAGAATCCAGAAGAGGGGTAAGGCTATTACCGAGAAGAACCCAAAATCTACAATATGTTCGAGACCTACTTTGAGTGCTTTTAGCCTCTCATATTCCTTTGGTCCGGCATACAGGATAAAGCTGTTTATACCAGGTTTGGACCTGAATGCAATAACAGGAGAATCCTTCTGTTTCCATACCCTTGCCTCTTCCATACTGGTAAGGGAGACGAGGGAGGCAAAGAAATACTTATCTTCCTGAGCTATCCATTTCAGACCTTCTTTATAGCTCCTAGCTTCAGTCAGTTTCTTTGCGTTAAACTCGATTCTGTCACTCTCCTTGAGAAGCACAGGGCCTATATGCGTCCACGTATCCTTTTTATTATGGATGCCGAAATCAGTCCCGATAGTAATCCAGTAATCAGGAATCCCTGAGACCTCATCTTTAATCTCAACCCTATAACTATCATTATAAAATGCATACGTCCTTCTAACAGAGACTCCTGAATCTGCATATTCGAATATGAGGGAATCTGACCTTTTATAATATTTATCGAGTCTGATGTCCCTTCCAATAACAGCGAAGTTAACATCTGACAGTTCAAGGTCGTCTTTTGAACCTATACCGAGGGGAGGTTTCATACCAGGCTCTTTAAGGAGTACAACGTTTTTACCCTCTTTATCCTTGTATTTTTTAATCTCATAGTATTTTAGTGTTCCGCCTCTTGTTGTAAATACTGCTGAATATAATTCAGTCTCGACCCTTATCTCTTTTTCTTCAGGTGATATCCTTTTAGGCACAGGAAGTTCTACAGGCTTTACAGGCGCAGGTTCTTCTTTCTTTTCTACCCTTTCCTTTTCCTGAACCTGCCGGGGTTCGGGTTTAATAAAAAAGTACTGATAAAGGAAGAGGACAATAAATGTAAGTGCTATGGCAAGAAGAGCTCTTTTTTCCATTTTTATTTCATCCCCTTAGAAGGCCCCGACCGTGAGATCGGGGGTGAGGAGGGGTTCACAGGGTCATACCCGCCGGGATGAAAGGGATGACACCTCAGTAACCTACTTAATGAGAGATATAACCCTCTCATGGTACCATACTTCTCTATGGCCTCCATCGCATATTCAGAGCAGGTAGGGGTAAACCGGCAGCTCATAGGGAGCAAGGGAGATATGATATACCTGTACATCCTTATCAGTAATATCAGAATTTTTTCCATAAATAAGCCTTGACAGAGATCTCTCGGTATCTCGAATAAAATCTTCCAGCCCTTTCTCTACAGAAGACTTTCTAGCGATGATGGGCGCAAAAAATTCGCGCTTTATACTGCCAGTTTTTTCCGACCCTTGTTCCTTCTCCTCTTGAGAACCTTACGCCCTCCAAGGGAACTCATCCTCTCAAGAAAGCCATGAGTCCTCTTTCGCTTGATTTTATGAGGATGGAATGTAGTATATGTTCCCATGTTATAAGTTTTATGTGTGTATTTTATTGTAACAACAGGGTAAAGTCAAGTTGGCAATTAAGGCTGAATGGTTTTTATAATAGGCGAGAGGGGTATATAGATGAAGGCTATGGTATTGAATGGGACCTGCAAACTTGAGGAAAATCGGAACCCTTTAGAGTTTGTGGAACTGCCAGACCCTGCCCCGGAAGAAGACGAAATCCTGGTAAAAGTTTCGACCTGCGGTGTCTGTCATACCGAATTAGATGAAATTGAAGGGAGGACTCCTCCGCCTAAATTTCCGATCGTCTTAGGCCATCAAATTGTTGGGAAGGTGGAAAAAGGAGGCAGCAGAGCGAGTAAATTTAAAATTGGAGACAGAGTTGGGATTGCATGGATTCATTCTGCCTGTGGAAGATGCAAATTCTGCCTTGAAGGTAATGAAAACTTATGTGAAAAATTTGAGGCAACAGGCAGGGATGTAAATGGGGGTTATGCCCAGTATACTACTGTTTCAGAAGATTTTGCCTTTAGGATTCCTGAACTCTTTTCTGATTCAGAAGCAGCCCCCCTTTTATGTGCCGGTGCAATCGGCTTCCGGTCTCTAAGATTAACCGGGATGGAAGATGGAGAGAGCCTTGGACTTATTGGATTTGGAGCTTCAGCCCACCTTGTTATTCAGATGGTTAGGTATAAATATCCAAACTCTAAAAATTTTGTCTTTGCCAGGAGTGAAGGTGAGAGGAATTTTGCTGAAGAACTCGGGGCCTTCTGGGCTGGCGGGATTGAAGATGAATCACCGGAAAAGCTGAGTTGTGCCATCGACACCACTCCAGTCTGGAAGCCAGTAGTCGAAGCCCTAAGGAAATTAGAAAGGGGAGGAAGATTGGTCATAAATGCCATTCGGAAAGAGGAGGTGGATAAAGATTTTCTTTTTAAACTGGATTATCCACGTCATCTCTGGCTCGAAAAAGAGATAAAGAGTGTAGCCAATGTTACCAGAGGGGATGTAGCCGAGTTTTTACAATTAGCTTCTAAAATCCCGATCAGACCTGAGTTTCAGGAATTCAGATTAGAAGAGGCGAATAAGGCCCTGCTTGAGCTTAAGGAGAGAAAGATCCGCGGAGCAAAGGTCCTAAGGATTGATTAGCTCAACTTGGCCTTCTTTATCTGTAACAAAGGGCGGCTTTTTGTTGGTATAATAGTTAAAGACTCTGTGTAGAGGGTATTTTAGATATGGGAGAAATCGAAAAATTAAGGAAAGAGATTGATGAGATCGATAACGAGATTCTTAGGCTTCTTAATAATAGAGCGGAAATTGTGATTGGCATTGCCCATATCAAGCGCAATGAGAAGGCAAAAATTTACTCTCCTGAACGTGAAAGAGAGATCCTCGAACGCCTTACATCTCTTAACAAGGGGCCCTTTTCCAATAATACGCTGAAAGTCATATACAGGGAGATTCTTTCTGCATCCCTTTCTCTCGAGGAACCCCTGAAGGTCGCATGTCTGGGCCCGCTGGCAACCTTTACGCATCTGGCAGCGTTGAGACATTTCGGCTCATCCGCCTCGTTCCTGCCGGTGGAGAGCATCAAGGGCGTATTCGATGCTGTCGAGTCTGGCAAGGCAGAATTCGGAGTTGTGCCTATCGAAAACTCAAACGAGGGTGTTGTCAGTTCTACACTCGATCTGTTCATGGACTATGATCTCAAGGTCTCTGCCGAGGTAATGCTCGATATATCCCATAACCTCCTTTCAAAGAGTGGTGATAAGGCAAAAATCAAAAAGATTTATTCCAATCCGCAGGCGACTGCACAATGCAGGCGGTGGCTCGAGTCAAACCTTCCCAGGATACCAATACTCGAATCCACAAGCACGGCAAAGGCAGCAGAGCTTTCATCCCGGGATGATGAGGCAGCGGCTATAGCGAGCGAGCTGGCTGCAAAGGTCTATGACCTTTATTTTGCTGAGAAGAATATCGGCGACAGTAAGCACAATTTTACGAGATTCCTCGTCATTTCGAAAGAATTTCCTCCAAAGACTGGAAGAGACAAGACATCCATTATGTTTTCGATTAAAGATAGACCCGGTGCCCTCCACGACATCCTTACACCCTTTAAAAGGGCAAAGATTAACCTGACAAAGATAGAGTCGAGGCCCTCCAAGAGAAAGGCATGGGAGTATATATTCTTTGTGGACATGGAGGGACATATTGATGACAGGAAGGTGAGGAAGGCAATTGATAACATAAAAGACAACTGCCTCTATGTAAAGATTCTTGGTTCCTATCCCTATGGGAGAACCTGATGATTAAACCTCCAGAATATATCTCGAACATCAAGCCCTATATCCCTGGTAAACCGATCGAAGAGCTTGAACGGGAGCTCGGCATTAAGGACTCCGTAAAGCTTGCATCCAATGAGAACCCTGTTGGCCCATCACCCATGGCGCTGAAGGCTATTGTAGATAGCTTAATGAGTTCGAATCCTTCAAACAGTATTAATAGATATCCTGACGGGAGTGGATACTGCCTTAAAATGGCCTTATCAGAAAGGCTTTCTGTCAGAGAAGATGAGTTAATTCTCGGCAATGGCTCGAATGAGCTGATTGACATTGCTGTAAGGACTTTTCTCCAACCCGGGGATGAGGCTGTTATGGCCCATCCATCCTTTATTGTCTACCCCATGGCTGTCCAGGCAGCGGGTGGGAGGCCAGTTCAGGTCCCCCTGAGGGATTACACACATGACCTGGATGCGATGGCTGATGCAGTTACCCGAAAGACAAAGATGATGCTTATAGCAAATCCGAATAACCCGACGGGTACGATAAATAAAAGATACGAATTCGATCGCCTGATGGATGGACTTCCTGATGGGATATTAGTTGTGGTTGATGAGGCATACCATGAATATGTGGCAGATCCTGATTATGCTGATAGCATGAAGCATTTCAGGGGTGGAAGAGATATACTGATACTTAGAACCTTTTCTAAGATCTATGGTCTTGCAGGTCTCAGGATCGGCTATGGGATTGCAAGAAAGGATATAATCCTGGAGACGAATAAACTCAGGCCACCATTTAACACAAGCTCTTTAGCACAGAATGCAGCCGTACATGCCCTTAAAGATGAGAATCATGTCAGGTATTCTCGGGAAATAAACGAGGGGGGTAAAAGATACCTTTACAGGGAACTCGACTCCCTCAACCTGAAATATATCCCTACAGAGGCAAACTTTATATACATACTTTTGGGACGGGAAAACCCCCCCTGCCCCCTTTTAGTAAAGGGGGGAGCGTGGGGATTATACAATGAACTGCTAAGATATGGTGTGATCGTCAGGCCTGTAGGGCCTGAAGGAATAAGGGTAACCATAGGTCTGCCCGAGGAGAATGAGAGGTTTATTGAAGCACTAAAAAAAGTTAAAAGTTAAAAGTTATGAGTTTTTATAAATGTTTTCAACTTTTCACTTTTCACTTTAAACTTTGAACTTACTTTTGGAGGGTAAATGGACATCATCGTTTTAAAACCGAGTGCAACTGAAGAGGATATAAGACATATCGTGAAGAAACTCGAGAGCCGTGGTCTCAGGGTAAATATCTCTGAGGGTACTGAGAGGACAGTGATCGGGGTTATAGGCGACACCTCAAAGATAGCAGAGGAGGAAGAGGATGCTATAAGGGTGATGCCGGGTGTGGAAGATGTAATGAGGATACTCAAGCCCTATAAACTTGCAAGCAGGGAGTTCAAGGCAGAGGATACAACTATCAATGTAAGGGGAAATATTATAGGAGGTAAAAAGATACAGGTGATCGCAGGCCCATGTGCTGTGGAGAATAGGACCATGTTGATGAGTATCGCAGAGAAGGTAAGGGATGCTGGCGCCTCATTTCTCAGGGGAGGCGCATTCAAGCCACGTACTTCTCCCTACTCATTCCAGGGACTCGGCGAAGAAGGACTTAAATACTTAGCAGAGGCGAGGGAAAGGACAGGGCTTCCCGTTGTAACAGAGCTGATGGACCCCAGGGATATCGAGGTCATTTTAAAGTATGCAGATATAGTTCAGATTGGGGCAAGGAACATGCAGAACTTCAGGCTTCTCCTCGAGGTTGGCACACGCGACAAACCAGTCCTGCTTAAAAGAAGTTTCTCGGCAACGATAAAAGAATGGCTCATGGCTGCCGAGTATATAATGTCAAGGGGTAATCAGAATGTGATCCTCTGCGAGAGGGGCATAAGGACCTTCGAGACTGCAACCAGGAATACCCTTGACCTCAGCGCGGTACCGCTTCTCAAGCAGCTTACCCATCTTCCTGTCATTGTTGATCCGAGCCATGGCGCAGGCAAGTGGGACCTTGTTGCACCCATGTCAAAGGCTGCTGTAGCAGCAGGAGCAGATGGGCTTCTTATCGAGGTGCATATAAATCCTGAGGAGGCACTATCGGATGGAGAGCAGTCTATGAAGCCTGCTGCATTTAAAAAGTTAATGGAAGAATTAAAACCGATAGCAGCTGCTGTTGGAAGGGAGATATGATTGATAAGGTAACAATATTCGGTGTTGGTTTGATCGGCGCATCTTTTGCCCTCGCAATGAAGAAGCATAAATTCTGCAGCCATCTCACTGGACATGGCAGAAGGCTCGAAAACCTTCAGAGGGCAAAGGAGATGGGAATAATCGACTCCTTTGAGCTTGATCCTGTGAAGGCATGTAATGGCTCAGACCTTGTCCTACTTGCAACCCCTGTCGGGAGCTTTATTGATATTGCAAAAAGAATACGCAGTTCTTTGAAAAAGGGTGCTTTAGTTACAGATGTTGGAAGTGTAAAAGGAAGACTCGTATGGGATATGGAGGCATTGATGCCTGAAGGAGTCTATTTTGTTGGTAGCCACCCCATAGCCGGCAGTAGCCGTTCAGGGATTGATACAGCATCAGCTGATATCTTTAGGGGTGCCAAGTGCATTCTTACACCTACGGAGAAGACCTCTGGGAATGCTCTCGAGAAGCTTATCCATATATGGAAGACCTTTGGCTGTACTGTGGAACTGATCAATCCCGATGAGCATGACAGGATATACGCAATGGTAAGCCACCTACCTCATCTCCTCGCATATGCGATAGTAAATGCTGTAGGAGATGTAGATGGTTCGTATCTAAAATTTGCAGGCCAGGGCTTTATGGGTACCACGAGGATTGCATTGAGTTCCCCCGAACTCTGGCGTGATATATGTATCCTTAACAAGGATAATCTTCTCAAATCTATCGAGATCTTCAAAAACAACCTCGAAAGATTAAGCCAGTATCTCAGGGCCTCTGATTTTGAATCCCTCGAAAGGGAATTTAAAAGGGCCCGGACACTGAGGGAAGGTATTGGACAGAATTGAGATCAGTAAGGCAAAAGGTTTTAAAGGCGAATTCTCCCCTCCCCCTGATAAATCCATATCCCACAGGGCTGTAATATTCTCTTCCCTCTCAAAAGGGAAAAGCATTATAAAAAACTTCCTCAGGGCTGAAGATACAATAAGCACTGTAAATGCTATGAGGATGCTTGGGGTAGAGATTACAGAGGTCAGCCCCCCCACCCATCCCTCCCCCTCGAGGGGGGAGGGCAAGGGAGGGGGTGAAATCTCCGAACTCCGAACTTCGAACTCTGAACTTATAATTAATGGGCAAGGATTATATGGTCTTAAAGAGCCTTTTGATGTCATTGATTGCGGGAACTCTGGCACGACAATGAGGCTCTTCTCAGGAGTGCTTTCAGGAAACCCCTTCTTTTCTGTCCTTACAGGGGATGAGTCCTTAAGGCAAAGGCCAATGTCGAGGGTCATCATCCCCTTAAGACAGATGGGCGCTGAGATAATGGCAAGGTTTGAGGACAGATATCCACCAATTGCGATTAGGGGTAGAAGGCTTAAGGCGATTAAATATACCATGCCTGTAGCGAGTGCTCAGGTTAAGTCAGCTATCCTCCTTGCAGGCCTTTATGCAGAAGGAGAGACGGAGGTAATAGAACCTTTTAAGTCAAGGGATCACACTGAACGGATGCTGCCTGCCTTTGGTGCCGAAATAGAGGTTGAAGACCTTCATATCAAGATTAAAGGTGGAACAGAATTAAAAGGTTTAGAGATTCATGTGCCAGGGGATTTCTCATCTGCTGCATTCTTTATAGTTGCAGCCCTTTTGGTTCCTGATTCAGAGATACTGATAAAAAATGTGGGAGTAAACCCCACGAGAACAGGACTTTTAGAAGCCTTAAAACAGATGGGAGCAGATATTGAACTAATTAACATGAGAGATATCTCTTTTAATTCAGAACTCAGAACTCAGAACTCAGAACTATTTTTTGGTGAACCTGTTGCTGACCTTTACTGCAAAGGTGGGAAAGAACTGAAGGCTGTACAGGTAACTAAAGAAGACATCCCTGCCATGATCGATGAGTTTCCTGTCCTTTGTGTAGCAGCAACCCAGGCAGAGGGTGTCACAACGATCAGAGGTGCAGGGGAGTTACGGATAAAGGAGTCTGACAGGATTAAGGCTATGGCAACGGAACTCAGAAAGATGGGTGGAGAGGTTGAAGAATTAGAAGATGGAATGAGTATCAGGGGTAAGGGAAGATTGAGAGGAGCAACTGTGGAGAGTTACAGGGACCACAGGATTGCCATGGCACTCTCAATAGCAGCCCTCATTGCAGATGGAAAGACCACGATCAATGGAGTCTCATCTGTGAATATATCATTTCCTGGATTTTTTGAAATACTGAGGAGATTAAGTGGATAAATGGAAAAGTCAATTAATAGGACAAGGGATGGCTGAATATAGATTGAAGATTCCAGATTGGCCAGTTGAAGTAAAAAATTATAGATGTGGAGTTTAAATATAATGAGTAAAGAAACCTCATTCACAGTTCATGACTTGCCAAAGCCCGAAAGGCCACGTGAAAGGCTAAAACAATTCGGGCCAGAGGCACTCTCTGCACAGGAACTTCTCGCATTAGTAATCGGGCGTGGTATTTCTAAAAAATCTGTAATGACTATTGCACAGGAGTTATTGATAAAATTCGGTAATATCAAAGCAATAAGCAAGGCAACCTTAGAAGAACTTTCACAAATCAAAGGCATCGGTTTTGCAAAAGCAGCACAGATTAAAGCTTGTTTTGAGCTTGGCAAAAGGAAGACTTAGAGCCAGAGCTGAAGGATTTTGATATAAAAGAACCTCGAAGTGTTGTCAAAGCCATTAAGGCAAGTATAAAAGATAAAGCCAAAGAGCATTTCAAGCTTATTCTTCTGAATGCCCGCAACAAAATTCTCGGAATTTCTACAATTTCTATCGGCTCGCTGAATGCCAGCATAGTCCACCCACGAGAAGTTTTTAAAGACGCAATATCGCACAATGCCTATTCAGTCGTTTTGGCTCACAATCATCCTTCAGGAGACCCGGAACCTTCGGAAGATGATTTAACGATGACAAAAAGACTTGTCGAAGCTGGTAAAATTTTAGGGATCGAGGTTTTAGACCATATCATCATAAGCAAAAATGGATTTTTTAGTTTTAAAGAGAAAGGACTATTAAGATAAGCGTGGTATCGCAAATTGTGAGTCCGAATCGGAGGCATATATGAAGACTCTTGTGCCGGTGGAGGTGATTGAAAGGAAAATCTATTTGATTCGTGGAGAGAAAGTGATACTTAGTTCAGATCTTGCCCAGCTTTATGGCGTTGAGCCAAAGGTTTTGATACAGGCGGTTAAAAGGAACATCGAACGGTTTCCAGAAGATTTCATGTTTCAACTTACAAATCAAGAGTTTATACTTACGTTCAACAACTTGAGCCTAAAAAATGAGTCCTTGAGGCCAACAAATCC